>DASRHG010000071.1:0-44050 GCA_035650655.1 Binatia bacterium
CGCCGCGGCAAGACCTTCACAGGTCCGAACAAGCGCCCACTCCGTTCGTTGTCCGACATGCTCAAGGGCAAGCAAGGCCGTTTCCGGCAGAACTTGCTCGGTAAGCGCGTCGACTACTCGGGCCGCTCGGTCATCGTCGTCGGGCCGGAGCTTCGCCTCCACCAGTGCGGCCTGCCGAAGAAGATGGCGCTCGAGCTCTTCAAGCCATTCATCTACAACAAGCTCGAAGAGCGCGGCTTCGTCACGACCATCAAGAGCGCGAAGAAGATGGTCGAGAAGGAGCGTCCCGAGGTGTGGGACATCCTCGACGAGGTGATCCGCGAGCACCCGGTGCTGCTCAACCGCGCGCCGACGCTCCACCGGCTCGGCATCCAGGCGTTCGAGCCGATCCTCATCGAGGGCAAGGCGATCCAGCTCCACCCGCTCGTCTGCGCCGCCTACAACGCCGACTTCGACGGCGACCAGATGGCGGTCCACGTCCCGCTGTCCGTCGAGGCGCAGGTGGAAGCCCGCGCCCTCATGATGTCGACGAACAACATCCTCTCGCCCGCCAACGGCAAGCCGATCATCGTGCCGACGCAGGACATCGTCCTCGGCCTCTACTTCATGACGCGCGACCGCCTCGGGGCGCGAGGCGAGGGGCGCGTCTTCTCGAGCTTCGACGAGGTTCGCATCGCGTACGACCAGGACGAGGTGGACCTCCAGGCGTCGATCAAGTCCCGCGTGCCCGCGTACGCCGGCGGGACGCGCGAGCTGGTCGAGACGACCGTCGGCCGGGTCCTCCTCTACGAGATCGTGCCGCGGGAGATCCCGTTCGCCGAAGTCAACAAGGTGATGAAGAAGAAGGAGCTCGGCACGCTGATCGACCTCGCCTACCGGCACGCCGGGAACAAGGCGACCGTCATCTTCGCCGACCGCCTGAAGGACCTCGGCTACGAGCAGGCGACGCGCGCCGGCATCTCGATCGGCATCAAGGACATGGTGATCCCGGCCGGGAAGTCGAAGCTCCTCGACGAGGCGAACGCCGCGGTCCGCGAGATCGAGGACCAGTACAACAAGGGCCTCATCACCGACGGCGAGCGCTACAACAAGGTGGTCGACATCTGGGCCGAGGTGACGGACCGGATCGCGGACGAGATGCTCCGCGAGCTCGGCACGCAGGAGGTCTCGGACGCCGAGGGCAAGGTCCACCGCATCCCGTCCTTCAACCCCATCTTCATGATGGCGGACTCCGGCGCCCGCGGCTCGGCGCAGCAGATCCGCCAGCTCGCCGGCATGCGCGGCCTCATGGCGAAGCCGTCGGGCGAGATCATCGAGACGCCCATCACGGCGAACTTCCGTGAAGGCTTGACCGTGCTCCAGTACTTCATCTCCACGCACGGCGCCCGCAAGGGCCTCGCCGACACGGCGCTCAAGACCGCGAACTCCGGCTATCTGACGCGCCGCCTCGTCGACGTCGCCCAGGACTCGATCATCACCGAGCAGGACTGCGGGACGCTCGACGGCATCGAGATGACGCCGCTCGTCGAGGGCGGCGAGGTCATCGAGGGTCTCGGCGACCGCGTCCTCGGCCGCGTGGCGCTCGAGGACATCCGCGACCCGTTCTCGAACGCGGTCATCGTGCACGCGAACGAGATGATCGACGAGTCGAAGGTGGCGGCGATCGAGGACGCCGGTCTCGAGCGCGTCAAGATCCGCTCCGTGCTCACGTGCCAGTCACGCCAGGGCGTGTGCAGCCGCTGCTACGGCCGCGACCTCGCGCGCGGGCACATGGTGAACCTCGGCGAGGCGATCGGCGTCATCGCGGCCCAGTCGATCGGCGAGCCGGGCACGCAGCTCACGATGCGGACGTTCCACATCGGGGGCACGGCGAGCCGGCGCGCCGAGCAGACGACGCTCGAGGCGCGGAACGAAGGGTTCCTCAAGTTCATCAACCTCGCCTCGGTCGAGGGCAAGGACGGCGACCTCGTCGTCATGAGCCGGAACGCCGAGGTCGCGATCGTCGACTATCCGGAGCCGAACCGCGAGCGCGAGCGCGAGCGGTACCCCGTCGTGTACGGCGCGAAGTTGAAGAAGCGCGACGGCGCCAAGGTGAAGGCCGGCGAGATGCTCGCCGAGTGGGATCCGTACACGATTCCGATCCTCACCGAGGTCGGGGGCGTCGTGAAGTTCGGTGACATTCTCGAAGGCGTCACGATGGAGGAGAAGGTGGACGAGCGCACCGGCCTCTCCACCAAGGTCATCGTCGACACCCGCGACGTCGACAAGCGCCCGCGCGTGTCGATCAAGGACGAAACCGGGAACACCGCGCGCATCGGCAGCGGCGAGGCGCGCTACCTCCTCCCCGTCGGGGCTCACCTGAACGTCATCGAAGGGCAGCCCGTCGCGGCGGGCGACGTGATCGCGAAGATCCCCCGCGAGACGACGAAGACGAAGGACATCACGGGCGGTCTGCCGCGTGTCGCCGAGCTCTTCGAGGCGCGGAAGCCGAAGGAGTTCGCGGTCGTCAGCGAGATCGACGGCGTCGTGTCCTTCGGCAAGGACACGAAGGGGAAGCGGAAGGTCGTCGTCACGCCGGAGGTCGGCGAGGCGCGCGAGTACCTGATCCCCAAGGGCAAGCACATCAGCGTCCACGAGGGGGACTACGTGAAGGCGGGCGAGCCGCTCATGGACGGCAGCTCGAACCCGCACGACATCCTGACGATCCTCGGGGAGAAGGCGCTCGCGAAGTACCTCGTCGACGAGGTACAGGAGATCTACCGGCTCCAGGGCGTGCGCATCAACGACAAGCACATCGAGGTGATCGTTCGGCAGATGCTCCGCCGCGTCCGCATCAAGGAGGTCGGCGACACCGAGTTCCTGATCGGCGACCAGGTGGAGAAGTGGCGGTTCGAGGAGGAGAACCAGCGGGTCATGGCGGAGGGCGGTCAGCCCGCCGTCGCCGAGCCGCTCCTCCTCGGCATCACGAAGGCGAGCCTGTCGACGGAGAGCTTCATCTCCGCCGCGTCCTTCCAGGAGACGACGAAGGTCCTCACCGAGGCCGCGATCAACGGCAAGGTCGACCGCCTCGTCGGACTCAAGGAGAACGTCATCATGGGCCGGCTGATCCCCGCCGGCACCGGTGTGCAGAAGTACAACAGCATGGAGGCGGTGACCGACGAGCCCGAGGGGGCCGAGGAGCTCGCCGTGCCCGACCTCCCCGCGGAGACGGTCGCGTGATGGCCCGTCTTCTGTTTGACAGCCACGGGCTGCGTACGTAAAAGGTCCGTTTTCGCTTTATGCCGACGATCAATCAGCTCGTGAAGCGCGGACGCGCCAAGCAGGTCGCGAAGCAGGCGGCGCCCGCGCTCCGCGGCTCCCCGCAGAAGCGCGGGGTGTGCACGCGCGTCTACACCCAGACCCCGAAGAAGCCGAACTCGGCGCTCCGGAAGGTGGCGCGCGTGCGGCTCACGAACGGGATCGAAGTGACCGTCTACATTCCCGGCGTCGGTCACAACCTCCAGGAGCACTCGGTCGTGCTCATCCGGGGCGGCCGCGTGAAGGACCTGCCCGGCGTCCGGTACCACATCATTCGCGGCACGCTCGACTCGATCGGAGTGCAGGATCGACGTCGGGGTCGCTCGAAGTACGGAGCCAAAAGACCGAAGTGACGCTCCGGGCGGGAAGGGGCAGCCGCGCCACCGGTGCCCCGACCGCGCGCCGGCCTGGGCCGTGAGCCGAGTGCGGACGGACGAATATGCCACGTAAAGGCGAGGTGAAGCGCAGGGACGTCCTCCCCGATCCGAAGCACCACGATCGGTCGGTGACGAAGTTCATCAACTCGATGATGCACGACGGGAAGAAGAGCCTCACCGAGCGGATCTTCTACCAGGCGCTCGATCTCGTGGGCGAGCGGGCGAAGGAGGATGCGCTCGGCGTCTTCAAGCGGGCGCTCGAGAACGTAAAGCCGCTCGTCGAGGTGCGCTCGCGGCGCGTCGGCGGCGCCACGTATCAGGTGCCCGTCGAGGTGCGCCCGCAGCGGCGCGTTGCGCTCGGCATGCGGTGGCTCGTGCAGCACGCCCGCGCGCGCCCCGAGAAGTCGATGGTCGAGAAGCTCGCCGGCGAGATCCTCGATGCGGCGAACAACCGTGGCGGTGCGATCAAGAAGAAGGAGGACACGCACCGGATGGCGGAGGCCAACAAGGCCTTCGCCCACTACCGCTGGTAGCCGGGAGTCGTGACGGGATCATGCCGCGCGCCGTACCGCTCGAGCGAACCCGCAACATCGGCATCATGGCCCACATCGATGCCGGGAAGACCACGACCACCGAGCGCATCCTCTACTACACGGGCATCAGCTACAAGATCGGCGAGGTCCACGAGGGCACGGCCGTCATGGACTGGATGGTGCAGGAGCAGGAGCGCGGCATCACGATCACGTCGGCCGCGACGACCTGCTTCTGGCGCGACCACCGGATCAACATCATCGACACACCGGGCCACGTGGACTTCACGATCGAGGTGGAGCGGAGCCTCCGCGTGCTCGACGGCGCGGTGGCGGTGTTCTGCGCCGTGGGCGGCGTCGAGCCGCAGTCCGAAACGGTCTGGCGGCAGGCGGACCGCTACGGCGTCCCCCGCATCGCGTTCGTCAACAAGATGGACCGGACGGGCGCGGACTTCGAGCGCGTCGTCCGGCAGATCCGCGAGCGGCTCCAGGCGAACCCCGTCGTCCTCCAGCTGCCGCTCGGCGCGGAGGAGACGTTCCGGGGCATCGTCGACCTCGTCACCATGAAGGCCGTCGTGTGGGAAGACGAGAGCCTCGGCGCGCGCTATCGCCAGGAGGATGTCCCGGCGGACATGCAGGACGCCGCCGCGGCGGCGCGCGAGAAGCTCATCGAGGCGGTTGCGGACGTCGACGAGAGCCTCATGGAGAAGTACCTCGACGGCGGCGCGATCTCCGAGGCGGAGGTCCGCGCGGCGCTCCGCGCCGGCACGACGCAGATGAAGATCGTCCCGGTCCTCTGCGGCAGCGCGTTCAAGAACAAGGGCGTGCAGCCGCTGCTCGACGCCGTCGTCGACTACCTCCCGTCCCCGCTCGACATCCCGCCGGTCAAAGGGACGAACCCGAACTCGGGCGCCGAGGAGGAGCGCCTCCCCAGCGACACCGAGCCGTTCACGGCCCTCGCCTTCAAGATCATGACGGACCCGTACGTGGGGACGCTCACCTTCCTCCGCGTCTACGCCGGCGTCATGAGCTCGGGCTCCTACGTCTACAACTCGGTGAAGGGGAAGAAGGAGCGGATCGGCCGGCTCCTCAAGATGCACGCGAACAAGCGCGAGGAGATCAAGGAGGTCTACGCCGGCGACATCGCGGCCGCCGTGGGGCTCCGGGACACGACCACCGGCGACACGCTCTGCGACGAGTCGAAGCCGATCGTCCTCGAGCGCATGGAGTTCCCCGACCCCGTCATCTCGATCGCCATCGAGCCGAAGACGAAGGCCGATCAGGAGCGGCTCGGCGGCTCGCTCCAGAAGCTCGCGGCCGAGGACCCGTCCTTCCGCATCGCGACCAACCAGGAGACGGGGCAGACGCTCATCTCGGGCATGGGCGAGCTGCACCTCGAGATCATCGTCGACCGGCTGCTGCGCGAGTTCAGGGTGGACGCCAACGTGGGCAAGCCACAGGTCGCGTACAAGGAGACGATCCGGAAGACGGCCGAGTACGAGGAGAAGTTCGTGCGCCAGACCGGCGGCCGCGGTCAGTACGGCCACTGCGTGCTGCGCATCGAGCCGCTCCCCGCGGGTGGCGGCTTCGAGTTCGTCGACGGCACGAAGGGCGGCGTCATCCCGCGCGAGTACATTCCGGCGATCGAGAAGGGCGTGAGGGAGGCCATGGAGTCGGGCGTCCTCGCGGGCTACCCGGTCGTCGACGTGAAGGTCACCGTCACGTTCGGGTCGTACCACGAGGTCGACTCGTCGGAGATGGCGTTCAAGATCGCGGGCTCGATGGCGTTCAAGGGTGCGATGGCGCAGGCGTCGCCGGTCGTCCTCGAACCGATCATGTCGGTCGAGGTCGTGACGCCCGAAGAGTTCATGGGGGACGTGATCGGCGATCTGAACCGCCGGCGCGGCCGCATCGCGGGCCAGGAGCCGCGCGGCAACACGCAGGTGATCTCGGCGACCGTGCCGCTCGCGGAGATGTTCGGCTACGCGACCGATCTCCGGTCGCGGACGCAGGGCCGGGCCACCTTCACGATGCAGTTCTCCCACTACGAGCCGGTGCCGAAGGGCGTCGGCCCCGAGACCCTGCGCCAGGGTGCGCAGGCGCAGGCCGCGCAGGCCGGCTAAGAGAGGCGACGGAGGGCAACACCGCCATGGCGAAGGCAAAGTTCGAGCGCAAGAAGCCGCACGTGAACGTGGGCACGATCGGCCACATCGACCACGGCAAGACGACGCTCACAGCGGCCATCACGAAGACGCAGGCGGCGAAAGGCCTCGGGCAGTTCGTGGCCTTCGACCAGATCGACAAGGCGCCCGAGGAGCGCGAGCGCGGCATCACGATCGCAACCGCCCACGTCGAGTACGAGACGGAGAAGCGCCACTACGCGCACGTCGACTGCCCCGGTCACGCCGACTACATCAAGAACATGATCACCGGCGCCGCGCAGATGGACGGCGCGATCCTCGTCGTGGCTGCGACGGACGGCCCGATGCCGCAGACGCGCGAGCACATCCTCCTCGCCCGCCAGGTCGGCGTGCCCGCGATCGTCGTGTTCATGAACAAGGTCGACGCCGTCGAGGACAAGGAGCTCCTCGACCTCGTCGAGCTCGAAGTCCGCGAGCTGCTCTCCAAGTACGAGTTCCCCGGCGACGAGATCCCGATCATCCGCGGGAGCGCGCTCAAGGCGCTCGAGGGCGACCAGGGCGAGCTCGGCGCGCAGGCGATCCAGAAGCTCATGGACGCGATCGACTCCTACATCCCGGAGCCGAAGCGCGAGATCGACAAGCCGTTCCTCATGCCGGTCGAGGACGTGTTCTCGATCAGCGGCCGCGGCACCGTCGCGACGGGCCGCGTCGAGCGCGGCAAGATCAAGGTCGGCGAGGAGGTCGAGATCGTCGGCATCCGGCCGACGACGAAGACGGTCGTGACCGGCGTCGAGATGTTCCGCAAGCTCCTCGACGAGGGCATGGCCGGCGACAACATCGGCTGCCTCCTCCGCGGCACGAAGCGCGAGGAGATCGAGCGCGGCCAGGTGCTCGCGAAGCCGGGCTCGATCACGCCGCACACGAAGTTCCAGGCCGAGGCCTACATCCTCACCAAGGAAGAGGGCGGCCGCCACACGCCGTTCTTCAACGGGTACCGCCCCCAGTTCTACTTCCGCACGACGGACGTGACCGGTGTGTGCACGCTGCCCGAAGGCACCGAGATGGTGATGCCCGGCGACAACGTCCAGATGAAGATCGAGCTCATCACGCCAATCGCGATGGACGAGGGGCTCCGCTTCGCGATCCGCGAGGGCGGCCGGACCGTCGGCGCCGGCGTGGTCACCAAGATCTTCGAATAGTTCCGGGAATCGATCGGGCCGAATGAACGAGAAGATCCGCATCCGCCTGAAGGCGTACGATCACCGGCTGCTCGATCAGTCGGTGCGGGAGATCGTGGAGACGGTCCGCCGCACCGGCGGGCGGGTCGCGGGTCCCATCCCGCTGCCCACGCACATCGAACGCTTCACCGTGAACCGTTCCCCGCACGTCGACAAGAAGTCGCGGGAGCAGTTCGAGATCCGCACGCACAAGCGTCTGCTCGACATCCTCGAGCCGACCCAGCAGACGATCGACGCGCTCGGCAAGCTCGACCTCGCGGCCGGCGTCGACGTCGAGATCAAGCTCCAGTAGGTCATGGCGCTCGACGGCATCATCGGACGGAAGCTCGGGATGACGCAGGTCTACACGCCTGCCGGCGTCCTCGTTCCGGTCACCGTCATCCAGGCCGGTCCGTGTACCGTCGTCGCGACCCGCCGCCCCGAGCGCGAGCGCTACGCCGCGGCGCAGCTCGGCTTCGGGTCGGTCAAGGCGGCGCGGCTCACCAAGTCGATGCAGGGCCAGTTCAAGAAGGCCGGCACGGCGGCCTTCGCGGTCCTGCGGGAGTTCCGCCTCGCGGACGGCGGCGAGCCGCCCGCGGTCGGCAGCGAGGTGGTCGTCGGTGACGTGTTCAAGGCGGGCGAGCGGGTGCACGTGACCGGCGTGTCGAAGGGCCGCGGGACCGCGGGCGTGATGAAGCGGCACAAGTTCGCGGGCTTCCCCGGGTCCCACGGCACGCACGAGTACTTCCGGCACGGCGGCTCGATCGGCAACCGCTCCTTCCCGGGCCGCGTCTTCAAGGGCAAGCGGATGGCCGGGCGCTGGGGCGCGGAGCGGATCACGACGCGGAACCTCGAGGTCGTCGCCGTCCGCCCCGAGGAGCATCTGCTCCTCGTGCGCGGCGCCGTCCCCGGGGGGCGGAACGGGACGGTGCTGGTCCGGAAGACGCCGGAGGCGAGGGGGTAGGATGACGGAGGGCGCCGTGACGCTTCCGGTCGTGTCGCAGGACCGCGCGCAGGTGGGCGAGGTGGAGGTGCCGGCCGCCGTGCTCGCCGGCCCGACGCGCGAGGCGCTGCTCCACGAAATGGTGCGGAGCCAGCTCGCGAGCCGTCGCGCGGGGACGCATGCGACGAAGACGCGGGGGCTCGTGAGCGGCGGCGGCAAGAAGCCGTGGCGCCAGAAGGGCACGGGGCGGGCGCGCGCGGGCAGCACGCGGTCGCCGCTCTGGGCGGGCGGCGGCACGATCTTCGGCCCGCAGCCCCGGAGCTACGCGTACCGGCTGCCGAAGAGCGCGCGCAAGGCCGCGCTTCGCGCCGCGCTCGCCGCGCGCCACGCGGACGGGAAGCTCCTCGTCGTCGACACGCTCGCTCTCCCCGAGGCGAAGACGAAGCGGATGGTCGAGTGCCTCCGCGGTCTCGGGATCGAGAAGGACACGACGCTCGTCGTGCTCGCCGCCGAGGACGCGGCGGTGATGCGGGCGGCGCGGAACCTCCCGCGCGTCAAGGTGCTCCTCGCCGGCGGCCTCAACGTCTACGACGTCCTCGGCCACGCGCACCTCGTGCTCACGCGTGACGCGCTCGCCGCGCTCGTCGCGCGGCTCGGCGACGAGCCGGAGGGATCGGCATGAACGCCGCCGACGTCGTGCAGGGGCCGATCATCACCGAGAAGGGCACGCTCGTCGGCGAGGCGGGCAACCAGGTCGTGTTCCGGGTCCACCCGCGTGCGAACAAGGTCGAGATCCGCCAGGCCATCGAGACGCTCTTCAAGGTGCGCGTCGAGAAGGTTCGGACGAGCCGCCAGCTCGGCAAGGTGCGCCGCGTCGGACGGCACTATGGCCGCCGTCCCGATTGGAAGAAGGCATACGTCACGCTCGCCGAGGGCAGCCGGATCGATTTCTTCGAGGGGGCGTAGCGACACATGCCGACGATTCCCTACCGCCCGACGTCGCCTGGCCGCCGCTTCCAGAGCCGGTTCGACTTCGCGGAGATCACGAAGGCGAAGCCGGAGCCGTCGCTCGTCGAGCCGCTGCACAAGACGGGCGGGCGGAACAACCTGGGCCGCATGACGACGCGTCACCGGGGCGGCGGGCACAAGCGGCTCTATCGCGTGATCGACTTCAAGCGCGACAAGCTCGACGTCCCCGCCACGGTCGCGGCCATCGAGTACGACCCGAACCGCTCCGCGCGCATCGCACTCCTCCACTACGCCGACGGCGAGAAGCGCTACATCCTCGCGCCGGTCGGCCTCGCGGTCGGCGACAAGGTCGAGGCGGGTCCGAAGGCCGACATCAAGCCGGGGAACAGCCTCGCGCTCGCCGGCATCCCGCTCGGCACGATGATCCACAACGTCGAGCTGCGCGAGGGCCGGGGCGGTCAGCTCGGGCGAAGCGCCGGGTCGGCGATCCAGCTGATGGCGAAGGAGGGCGACTACGCGCTCTTGAAGCTGCCGTCCGGGGAGCTGCGCCGCGTGCGCCTCGGCTGCCGGGCCACGATCGGCCAGGTCGGCAACATCGAGCGCGAGAACGTCTCGTACGGCAAGGCCGGGCGGATCCGCTGGCTCGGCCGCCGGCCGCACGTCCGCGGCATCGCGATGAACCCCGTCGACCACCCGCACGGCGGGGGCGAGGGGCGCTCGAAGGGCAACCACCCCCAGACGCCGTGGGGCAAGCCGACGAAGGGGTACAAGACCCGGCACAACAAGCGCACGGATCGCTGGATCGTGCAGCGCCGGAAGGCGAAGTAGCGATGGCTCGTTCCGTCAAGAAGGGACCGTTCGTCGACGGGCACCTCATGAAGAAGGTGCAGGCGATGCTCGAGTCGGGGGAGAAGCGCGTCGTGAAGACGTGGTCCCGGCGCTCGACCATCACGCCGGAGATGGTCGGGTTCACGTTCGCCGTGCACAACGGCCGCAAGTTCATCCCGGTGTTCATCACGGAGAACGCCGTGGGCCACAAGCTCGGCGAGTTCGCGCCGACGCGGACCTTCCATGGACACTCCGGCGACCGCAAGGGCAAGATCGAGGGCGTCGCGACGGCGGCGCCCGCCGCCGGGGCGGCCGCGCCGGGCGGCGGCGTGCCGCGGAAGGCGGGCGCGTGATGGAGAGCCGCGCGACGGCCCGCTTCGTCGGGCTCACCGCTCAGAAGGCGCGCCTCGTGGTCGACCTGATCCGCGGCAAGCCGGTCGAGGCCGCGCTCAGCATCCTCGAGTTCACGCCGAAGCGCGGATCGCGGTTCGTGTTGAAGACGCTTCGCTCCGCCGTGGCCAACGCGTCGGCGACTCACCACGTCGACGTGGACACCCTCTACGTGAAGCGGGCCTTCGTCGACGAGGGACCGACGGCGAAGCGGTTCCTGCCCCGCGCCCACGGCCGGGCGACGCGCATCTTCAAGCGGACGAGCCACATCACCGTCGTCGTCGGCACGCGGGCGGGCGAGGAGGCATAGCGTGGGTCAGAAGGTCCACCCGAAGGGATTCCGCCTGGGCGTCATCGAGAACTGGGATTCGCGGTGGTTCGCACGCCGCGAGTACGCCGATCTCCTCCACGAGGACACGAAGATCCGGAACTTCCTGAAGAAGCGCCTCTACCACGCCGGGGTGTCGAAGATCGAGATCGAGCGCGCCGCGAACAAGGCGAAGATCAACATCCACACCGCGCGGCCCGGCATCGTGATCGGCAAGAAGGGCGCGGAGATCGAGAAGCTCAAGCAGGAGCTCGCGAAGCTCACCCGGAAGGAGACGTTCATCAACATCCACGAGGTGCGCCGTCCGGACCTCGATGCGCAGCTCGTGGCCGAGAACGTCGCGCTGCAGCTCGAGCGGCGCGTCGCCTTCCGCCGCGCGATGAAGGAGGCGGTCGCGCGTGCGATGCGGATGGGCGCGCAGGGCATCCGCATCCAGTCGGCCGGCCGGCTCGGCGGCTCCGAGATCGCGCGCACGGAGTGGTATCGCGAGGGCCGCGTGCCGCTGCACACGCTCCGCGCGGACGTCAACTACGGCTTCGCCGAGGCGAAGACCACCTACGGCGTCATCGGCGTCAAGGTCTGGATCTTCCGCGGCGAGGTCCTCACCAAGCAGGAGGAGGAGCAGCGCGCCGCGCTCGGCGTCTGACCCGACATCATGCTCGCCCCGAAGAAGGTCAAATGGCGCAAGATGCAGAAGGGCCGCCGGAAGGGGCTCGCCTGGGCCGGCGCGTCGCTCGCCTTCGGTGACTACGGCCTCCAGGCGACCGAGCGCGGCTGGATGAGCGCGCGCGAGATCGAGGCCGCGCGCGTCGCGCTCACGCGCTACATCAAGCGCGGCGGCCGCGTGTGGGTCCGCATCTTCCCGGACAAGCCGCTCACGAAGAAGCCCGCCGAGACGCGCATGGGGAAGGGCAAGGGCTCGCCCGAGGTGTGGGTCGCCGTCGTGAAGCCGGGGCGGATGCTGTTCGAGATGGAGGGCGTCGAAGGCGACGCGGCGCGGGAGGCGCTCCGGCTCGCCGCCGCGAAGCTCTCGCTCGCGACCCAGCCGGTCGAGCGCCAGCGCCGCGCGCAGGCGGCCGGGAAGGCCGCGTCATGAAGGCGCAGGAGTTCCGCGACATGAGCGAGGCGGAGCTGCAGGCCCGGGCGACGGAGCTCGTCGACGAGCTCTTCCACCTGCGGCTCAAGCGCGCGACCTCCGAGCTGCCGAACCCGATGAAGGTCCGGCAGACGCGGCGGGACCTGGCGCGCGTGAAGACGATCCTCGCCGAGCGCGCCCGCGACGTCGCGCCCGCGGAACGGGCCGCGGCGCCCGCGCCACGGGCTGCCGACGCGCCGGCGCCCGCCGCGCCGGCCGAGCCCGCGCCCAGCGCCGAGGCGCCGAAGGCGAAGCCCGCGACCCGGGCGCGCGCCGGCAAACCGAAGCCGAAGCCGGGCGCCGGGCGTCCGAGCAGGGACGGGACGAAGAGGAAGAGCCGATGACCACCGGAAGGCGGAAGCGGCGCGAAGGCGTCGTCGTCTCCGACAAGATGGAGAAGACGGTCGTCGTGGTGGTCGAGCGGCTCGTCCGCCACGGCAAGTACCGCAAGTACCTGAAGCAGCGCGCGCGCTACAAGGCGCACGACGAGAAGAACCAGTGTCGGGTGGGCGATCGCGTGGCGATCGTCGAGACCCGGCCGCTGTCGCACGACAAGCGGTGGGCGGTGTGCCGGATCATCGGGCGCGACGAGGGGGCGGCCGAGCCGACGGTGGGGAGCTATGACGAAGACGCAAGCGAGGTCTAGGCGGTCATGATCCAGACGGAGACCGTGCTCGACGTCGCGGACAACAGCGGCGCGCGGAAGGTCCTCTGCATCAAGGTGCTCGGGGGCACGCGGCGCAAGTACGCCTCCATCGGGGACATCATCGTCGTCAGCGTCAAGGAGGCGATCCCGAACGGCAAGGTGAAGAAGGGCGAGGTGATGAAGGCGGTCATCGTGCGGACGGCCAAGGAGGTCGGCCGGAGCGACGGCTCGTACATCCGCTTCGACACGAACTCCGCCGTGCTCATCGACAACGCGCGCGAGCCGATCGGCACCCGCATCTTCGGCCCCGTCGCGCGCGAGCTGCGCGCGAAGAAGTTCATGAAGATCATCTCGCTCGCTCCGGAGGTGCTCTGACATGGCTCTCCAGCGGCTCCGCAAGGACGACACGGTGATGGTCATCGCCGGGCGCGAGCGCGGCAAGACCGGGAAGGTGCTCCGCGTGCTCGCCGACCGGGACCGCGTGCTGATCGAGCACGTGAACATGGTGAAGCGCCACCAGAAGGCGCGGAGCGTGCAGCAGCCCGGCGGGATCGTCGAGAAGGAAGCGTCGATCCACATGTCGAACGTCGTCCCCGTCTGCGGGCGGTGCAACAAGCCGACGCGCGTCGGCCATCGGCGGCTCGAGGACGGGCGCGGGGTGCGCGTCTGCCGCCGGTGCGACGAGCTCCTCGACAACGCGTGACCATGCCCGCTCGCCTCCGGCAACGCTACCAGCAGGAGATCGTCCCCGCGCTCGCGCGGGAGTTCGGGCGGACGAACGGGCTCTCGTTGCCGCGGCTCGAGAAGATCGTCCTCAACATGGGCCTCGGCGAAGCGACCCAGAACCCGAAGGTGCTCGAGTCGGCCCAGGAGGAGCTCGCCGCGATCACGGGCCAGCGGCCGGTGCTCACGCGGTCGAAGAAGGCGATCGCCAACTTCAAGCTCCGCCAGGGCGTGCCGATCGGCGCCATGGTCACGCTCCGCGGGGATCGGATGTACGAGTTCTTCGACCGCCTCGTGAACGTCGCGCTGCCCCGCGTGCGCGACTTCAAAGGCGTACCGGACCGCGCCTTCGACGGTCGCGGCAACTACTCGCTCGGTCTCCGGGAGCAGGTGATCTTCCCGGAGATCAGCCTCGACAAGGTGGACAAGATCAAGGGCCTGACGGTCGTCATCTGCACGACGGCGCGCAACGACGCGGAGGGGAAGGCCCTGCTGAGAGCCCTCGGCATGCCGTTCCGGGCGTGAGGACACGATGGCGAAGACGTCCCTGATGGTGAAGGCCTCCCGGCCCCCGAAGTTCAAGGTCCGGGCGTACAACCGCTGCCCGCTCTGCGGGCGGCCGCGCGCCTTCTACCGCCGCTTCCGGATGTGCCGGATCTGCCTCCGGGACCTGGCGCGGCAGGGGAAGATTCCGGGTCTGACGAAGGCGAGCTGGTGAGCCCACGATGCTGACGGACCCGATCGCAGACATGCTGACGCGCATCCGGAACGCAGCCGCCGCGCGCAAGGCGAGCGTCGACATCCCGTGGTCGCGGCAGAAGCAGGAGATCGCGCGCGTGCTCGTCGACGAGGGCTACCTCGCGAGCGCGACGGTCGAGCCGGCGAAGCCGCGCAACGTGCTTCGCGTCGAGCTGCGCTACGACGCCCAGCGCCGGCCCGTCATCACGGGGATCCGGCGCGTGAGCCGGCCGAGCCTCCGGGTGTACGTCGGGGTGGACGACATCGCGGCGGTGCGCCGCGGGCTCGGCGTGAACGTGCTTTCGACGCCGAAGGGCGTCCTCGTCGACCGCGACGCGAAGCGCGAGAAGGTCGGCGGAGAGGTGATCTGCACGGTCTGGTAGGACGGACGATGTCGCGAATCGGAAAGCTGCCGCTGGTGCTGCCGCAGGGCGTGACGGTGAAGGTCGCGGACGGGCACGTCCGCGTCGAGGGCCCGAAGGGAAAGCTCACCCGGCCGCTCGAGCCGGAGGTGGCGATCGAGGTCGCGGGGAACACGGTGCACGTGAAGCGCCGCGGCGACTCGCGGCGCGCGCGGAGCGTTCACGGCCTCGTGCGCAAGCTCGTCGGGAACATGGTCGAGGGCGCGGGCAGGGGCTTCACGCGCGTGCTCGAGATCAACGGCGTCGGGTATCGCGCCGAGGTGCGGGGGAAGATCCTCTTCCTGACGCTCGGGTACTCGCACCCGATCGCGTTCCAGCTCCCCGAGGGCGTGACGGCGAAGGTCGAGCGGCAGGTGATCGTGACGCTCGAGGGCGCGGACCGCGAGCTCCTCGGGCAGACGGCGGCCGCGATCCGCGGGCTCCGCGCGCCGGAGCCGTACAAGGGCAAGGGCGTCAAGTACGCCGAGGAGACGATCCGCCGGAAGGCCGGGAAGTCGGCGGCGGGAGCGACACGCTGATGGCGACGACGGAGAAGGTGCTTTCGCGCGGGCGACGTCGGGCGCGCGTCCGCGCCCGCGTCCGCGGCACCGAGGAGCGGCCGCGGCTCTCCGTCTTCCGCAGCGGCAAGCACATCTACGCGCAGGTCGTCGCGGACACCCTCGGGAAGACGCTCCTCGCCGTGTCGACGCTCTCGCCCGAGCTGCGGAGCGAGCTCAAGAAGACGACCAACGTCGAGGCGGCGAAGCAGGTCGGCCTCCTCGCCGCGCGGCGCTGCCAGGAGAAGGGCATCCGCCGGATCGTCTTCGATCGGAACGGGTTCCTCTACCACGGGCGCATCCGCGCGGTCGCCGAGGGGGCGCGCGAGGGCGGGCTCGAGTTCTAGGAAGGACGCATGGCCGAACGTTCAGGGGGCGGACCCCGCCGCGTGATCCTCGACGCCCAGGGCGCCGAGCTGAAGGAGAAGGTCGTTCACATCAACCGCGTCGCGAAGGTCGTGAAAGGCGGCCGCCGCTTCAGCTTCAGCGCGCTCGTCGTCGTCGGCGACAACAACGGGCGCGTCGGCTTCGGGCTCGGCAAGGCGAAGGAGGTTCCGGAGGCGATCCGCAAGGGCATCGACGAGGCCCGCAAGCAGATGATCACCGTGCCGATCGTCGACGGAACGATCCCGTACGAGGTGACGGGCGTCTTCGGTGCCGGGGCGGTGCTGCTGAAGCCCGCCTCCGACGGCACGGGCGTCATCGCGGGCGGCGGCGTCCGCGCCGTCGTCGAGCTCGCCGGCATCTCGAACGTGCTCACGAAGTGCATCGGCTCGAACAACCCGCACAACATGGTGCGCGCGACGATGGCCGGCCTCGGCATGCTGAAGCTGCCGGAGGCGGTCGCCGCGCGGCGCGGGAAGAGCCTCGGGGAGATCAAGGGATGACGTCGGGGACGGCGGGCGCCCGCGGGCGGAGCGCCATGCTGAAGGCGACGATGCGGCGGAGCGCCATCGGCACGAGCCCGCGGCAGCGGCAGACGCTCCGCGGCCTCGGCCTCACGCGAATCGGGAAGTCGGTCATCCTGAAGGACTCCCCCGCCGTCCGCGGCATGCTCGCCGCCGTCGCGCACCTCGTCGAGGTCGAGGGCTAGGACCAATGGATCTGAGCAACCTTCGTCCCGCCGACGGCGCGAGCCGCCCGCGAAAGCGGGTCGGCCGCGGGCCGGGCTCGGGGCACGGGAAGACGGCGGGCCGTGGACACAAGGGCCGCGGCTCGCGCTCCGGCGGCAACACGCCGCCCGGATACGAGGGCGGCCAGATGCCGCTCCAGCGGCGCGTCCCGAAGCGCGGCTTCCGTCCGGTGTCCCGCGTCGCGTGGGGCATCGTCAACGTGGGGCAGCTCGCCGCGGCGTTTCCCGCCGGGAGCGCCGTCGGGCCCGAGGAGCTCCGGCGCGCGGGCCTCGTCCGCGGCGGCCGGCCGGTCAAGTGCCTCGCCGACGGCACGCTGACGCACGCGCTCACCGTCCGCGCGCACGCCTTCAGCGCGAAGGCGAAGGAGCGCATCGCCGCCGCCGGCGGCACGGCAGAGGTGATCGGTGCTTGACGGCTTCTCGAACGCGACGCGCGTCCCCGAGCTGCGCAAGCGGCTCCTCTTCACCGCGGGCGCGCTCCTCGTCTACCGGATCGGCGTCAGCATCCCGACCCCGGGCATCGACGCCACCGCCCTCAAACACTTCGTCGACCAGCAGCGCCCGCTCCTCGGGATGGTCTTCATGTTCACGGGCGGCGCGCTCGAGCGCTTCTCGATCTTCGCGCTCGGCATCATGCCGTACATCAGCGCGAGCATCATCCTCCAGCTCTTGACCGTCGTCATTCCGTACCTCGAGAAGCTCTCGAAGGAGGGCGAGCTCGGGCGGCGGAAGATCACCCAGTACACGCGCTACGGGACGGTCGCCCTCTCGCTCGTGCAGAGCCTCTTCATCTCGATGGGGCTCGAGAGTATCCCGGCGGGCGGCGGCAGCGTCGTCTTCAATCCAGGCTGGCACTTCCGCTTCGTGAGCGTCATCACGCTCACGACGGGCACCGCCTTCATCATGTGGCTCGGCGAGCAGATCACCGAGCGCGGCATCGGGAACGGGATCTCGCTCATCATCTTCGCGGGCATCGTGGCGGCGATGCCGTCCGCGTTCGGGACGGTCCTCACCTACGTCCGGCAGGGGGAGCTGTCGCCGCTGCGCCTCGCCGCGCTCCTCGTCCTCATGGTCGCGACCGTCGCGTTCATCATCTACATGGAACGGGCGCAGCGCCGGATTCCAGTGCAGTACGCGAAGCGCGTCGTCGGACGGCGGATGTACAGCGGGCAGAGCTCGCACCTCCCGCTCAAAGTGAACACGTCGGGCGTCATCCCCCCGATCTTCGCGTCGTCGCTCCTCCTCTTCCCGAACACGATCACCGGCTTCATCGACCACCCGATCGCCGACTGGGTGAAGGAGCACCTCCAGGTCGGTGGGCCGCTCTACACGATCCTGTACGTCGGCCTCATCATCTTCTTCTGCTACTTCTACACCGCGGTCACCTTCAACCCGACCGACGTCGCCGACAACATGAAGAAGTTCGGCGGCTACATCCCCGGCATCCGGCCAGGGCCGCGAACGGCGGAGTACATCGAGCGGATCCTCGCCCGCATCACGCTGCCGGGCGCGCTCTACGTGGCCGCGGTCTGCGTCCTGCCGACGATCCTCATCAGGCAGTACAACGTCCCCTTCTACTTCGGCGGGACGGCGCTCTTGATCGTCGTCGGCGTCGCCCTCGACACGATCGCCGCGATGGAGACGCATCTCATCACGCGCAGCTACGAGGGGTTCATGAAGCGCGGACGGCTGCGGGGTCGCCGGTAGAGGGGTGCGGTGCGGATCGTCATGATCGGACCCCCCGGTGCCGGCAAGGGGACGCAGGCGAAGCTGCTCGGCGAGCGGCTCGGCGTCCCCCACGTGTCGACGGGCGACATCCTGCGCGCCGCGGTCGCGGCGGAGACGCCGCTCGGCCGGCAGGCCCGCAGGTTCATGGACAGCGGCCGCCTCGTCCCCGACGACGTCGTGATCGGCATCGTCGACGAGCGTCTGCGGGCGCCCGACTGCCGCCGCGGCTTCATCCTCGACGGCTTCCCCCGCACGGTCCCCCAGGCCCGGGCGCTCGACGAGCTCCTCGCAAAACGCGGACAGCCCCTCGACGCCGTGCTCCTGATCGACGTGCCTCAGCCGGCCCTCGTCGAGCGGCTCTCCGGCCGGCGCGTCTGCCGCCGCTGCGGGGCGATGTTCCATACGGCGCTCGACGGCGCCGGGGCGTGCACGCGGTGCGGCGGCGAGCTCCAGCAGCGCGCCGACGATCGGGAGGAGACCGTCCTCGAGCGCATGGAGGTCTATGCGCGCGAGACCGCGCCGCTGCGGGACTACTACGCGCGGGCGGGGCTCCTCCACGCGATCGACGGGATGGGGACCCGGGACGAGGTCGCCCGCCGCATCGAGGCGAGCGTCGGATGATCCTGCTCAAGTCGCGGGAGGAGATCGAGCTCATGCGGCGGGCGAGCGGGATCGTCGCCGAGATCCTGGCCGAGGTCCGCGCCCGCGTCCGCCCCGGCGTCACGACGGGCGAGCTCGACGCGCTCGCCGAGGAGCTCACCCGGAAGAAGGGTGCGAAGCCGGCCTTCAAGGGCTACTCGATCGCCGGCCGCGTGTTCCCCGCCTCCATCTGCATCTCCGTCAACGACGAGGTCGTGCACGGCATCCCCTCCGCGAAGCGCGTGCTGCGCGAGGGCGACATCGTCGGCCTCGACTTCGGCGTCTCCTACGAGGGCTACTTCGGCGATGCGGCGATGACCGTGCCGGTCGGCAAGGTCAAGGACGAGGCGGAGCGGCTCATGCGGGTCACGGCGGCCGCGCTCGCGGCGGGGATCGAGACGATCGGTCCGGGCAGGCACGTGAGCGACATCTCGGGAGCGATCCAGGACACGGCGGAGGCCGCGGGCTACTCGCTCGTCCGCGAGTTCGTCGGGCACGGGATCGGGCGGAGCCTGCACGAGGACCCGCAGGTGCCGAACTACCGCACCGGCGCGCGCGGCGTCCGGCTCCAGGAGGGCCTCGTCCTCGCGATCGAGCCCATGGTGAACGCCGGGCGGCCCGACGTCTACGTGAAAGACGACGGCTGGACCGCGGCGACCCGCGACGGGTGCCTCTCGGCCCACTTCGAGCACTCCGTTGCGGTCACCGCCGACGGGCCATATATCTTGAGCTTACCTTGAAGGAGGGGCATCAGATGCAGCGAGACGCGATCGCCGCGAGCGGCACCGTCGCTCGTCTCCGCCCGGACTCGCGGCTCCAGGTCCGCCTCGACAACGGGCATCAGGTCGCCGCCGCCGCGCCCGGCGGCGTGCGGATCGCGCCGGGGGACCGGGTGACGGTCGAGCTCCGGTCGAGCGATCTCTCGCAGGGGCGCATCACGACATGGGCGAAGTGACGGCATGAAAGTGCGCGCATCCGTCAAGCCGATCTGCAAGAACTGCAAGGTCATCCGCCGCGCCGGCGTGGTCCGGGTGCTCTGCACGAATCCGCGCCACAAGCAGCGCCAGGGATAGGGGGGGCGAGGCATGGCACGCATCGCGGGCGTCGATCTGCCGCGCAACAAGCGCCTGGAGATCGCGCTCACGTACATCTACGGCATCGGGCGGAGCGCCGCGCTCGCGATCTGCGCCGAGGCCGAGGTCGACCCGGCCCGCAAGAGCGACGACGTGAGCGACGACGACATCACGCGGCTGCGCCGGGTCATCGACGCGAATCACAAGGTCGAAGGCGACCTGCGGCGCGACGTGGCGGCGAACATCAAGCGCCTCGTCGACCTCGGCTGCTACCGCGGGCTGCGCCACCGGCGGAACCTCCCGGTGCGCGGGCAGCGGACGCACACGAACGCGCGGACGCGGAAGGGGCCGCGGCGCGCGATCGCGGGCAAGAAGCCGCCGCCGCCGAAGGGGTGATCGGAGAGTCGAAGGAGACGCATGGCGAAGGAAAAGGAAGCCACCGCCGAGAAGGCTGCGGAAAAGCCGGCCGCCGCCGAGGCGCCTGCCCGTCGGAAGAAGGTGAAGCGCGTCGTCGCCGACGGCGTCGTGCACATCCACTCCACGTTCAACAACACGATCATCACGATCAGCGACCCGCAGGGGAACGTGATCGCGTGGTCGAGCGCGGGTGCCGTCGGCTTCAAGGGGTCGCGCAAGGGGACGCCCTTCGCCGCACAGGTAGCCGCCGAGGCCGCCGCCCGGAAGGCCGCCGAGCTCGGCATGCGGCAGGTGCAGGTCTACGTGAAGGGACCGGGGGCGGGGCGCGAGTCGGCGCTCCGGAGCCTCCAGGCCGCCGGCTTCGCGGTGAACGTGATCAAGGACGTGACGCCGATTCCGCACAACGGCTGCCGCCCACCCAAGCGGCGGCGGGTATGAGGGCCTGACGCGTGGCGCGTTACACGGGAGCCGTCTGCCGGCAGTGCCGGCGCGAGGGATTGAAGCTCTTTCTCAAGGGCGAGCGCTGCTACACCGACAAGTGCGCGATCGAACGGCGCAACTATCCGCCCGGCGAGCACGGCCAGGCACGCCCGAAGTTCTCGGAATACTCGATCCAGCTGCGCGAGAAGCAGAAGCTGAAGCGGATCTACGGCGTTTTCGAGCGGCAGTTCCGGCGCTACTTCGAGATGGCGGATCGCGGCCGCGGAGTGACGGGCGAGACGCTGCTCCAGATCCTCGAGCGGCGCCTCGACAACATCGTCTACCGGCTCGGCTTCGCGACCTCGCGCGCCGAGGCGCGACAGCTCGTCCGGCACGGGCACTTCCGGGTGAACGGACGCAAGGTCGACATCCCGTCCTACCTCGTGCGTCCCGGCGACGTCGTCACGGTGCGGGAGCGGAGCCGTCAGGTCGCGCGCATCCAGGAAGCGCTCGAGCTCGCGCAGCGGCGCGGCGTGCCGGACTGGCTCGAGGTGAGCCCCGAGGCGTTCACCGGGACGGTGAAGGCGATCCCCGCCCGTTCCGACCTGACGATGCCCATCAACGAGAAGCTGGTCGTCGAGCTCTACTCCAAGTAGCCGACCATCAGAGGAAGGTGTCATGGAATTCCAGGATCTCGAAACGCAGAGTCCGGACACCGTCGTCCAGAACAACTGGCGCGAGCTGATCAAGCCGAAGCGCCTCGAGGTCGACGAGAAGAGTCTCACGCCGACGTACGGCAAGTTCTCGGGCGAGCCGTTCGAGCGCGGCTACGGCATCACGATCGGCAACACCCTCCGTCGCGTCCTGCTCTCCTCGCTCCAGGGGGCGGCCATCGTCGCCGTCCGCATCAAGGGCGTGCTGCACGAGTTCTCGACGGTCCCGGGCGTCCGTGAGGACGTGACGGACATCGTCCTCAACCTGAAGGAAGTCCGCGTGAAGCTGCACGACGGCGCCGTCGAGGAGACGGCCCGCATCCAGGTGCGCGGCGAGCGCGAGGTGACGGCGGCCGACATCCAGGCCGGCCCCCGCGTGGAGATCTTGAACCCGAACCAGCACGTCGCGTCGCTCGCCAAGGACGCGGAGCTCGACATGGAGCTCGTGATCCGCATGGGGCGCGGATACGTGCCCGCCGAGCGGAACAAGCGCGAGGACGACCCCGTCGGGACGATCCCGATCGACGCGATCTTCTCGCCCGTCACGAAGGTCAACTTCACGGTGACGAACGCCCGCGTGGGGCAGCGCACGGACTACGACCGCCTCGTCCTCGAAGTGCACACCGACGGCAGCGTCCGGCCCGAGGACTCGGTCGCCTACGCCGCGCGCATCTTCCAGGAGCAGCTCGGCATCTTCGTGAACTTCGAGGAGGAGCCGGCGGGCGCGGCGGCCGACGAGCGGCGCGATCTTCCCCAGAACGAGAACCTCTACCGCCCGGTCGACGACCTCGAGCTCTCCGTGCGCTCCGCGAACTGCCTCCAGAACGCCGACATCAAGTACATCGGCGAGCTCGTGCAGAAGACCGAGCAGGAGATGCTCAAGACGAAGAACTTCGGCCGCAAGTCGCTGAACGAGATCAAGGAGTTCCTCCAGGAGATGGGCCTCTCGCTCGGCATGCGCCTCGAGAACTTCCCGAGCCGCGAAGAGCTCGACCGGCGCCGCATGCAGCGCGAGAAGGAGACGGCGTAGGCGATGCGGCACCGGGTGGCGGGCGTCAAGCTGAACCGCGCGCCGGCGCATCGGCGCGCGCTCTTCCGGAACCTCGTGACGGCGCTCCTCCAGCACGAAGTCGTGCGGACGACGGACGCGAAGGCGAAGGAGCTCCGGCGCTGGGCCGACCGCATGATCACCCTCGGCAAGCAGGGGACCCTGCACGCCCGGCGGCGCGCCGCGGCGCTCATCGAGCGGCCGGCCGTGCTGAGAAAGCTCTTCGAGGAGATCGCCCCGCGGTACGCCGAGCGGAACGGCGGCTACACGCGCGTCGTGAAGCTCGGCATCCGGCACGGCGACGCCGCTCAGATGTCGCTCGTCGAGCTCGTCGAGCGGCCTGGGGCCGAGCCGGAGAAGGGGAAGAAGAAGCCGCCGCGGCGGCGCGCGAAGCAGGACCGGAAGGCGGGCGCGGCAGCCCAGAAGCGGCGCGCGGCGGCGGGGTGACCGGCGACGATTCGGCGATCGTCGACGGCAGCGCGGCGGGCGGTTGACCGGAGCGTCGCGCGCCGATACAAGGCGACCGATGGCCGACGCCCGCGCCCCGCTCGCCGCCTCCGGGAGCTCTCTTTGGTGCCGCGGCCGGCATGAAGGGCCTCGCTGAGGTCCTGTCGCGTGCGGTAGCCTCGGCGATCCGGGCGGGCGACCTACGCGCGCACGAACCGCTCCCGGCGTTCCGCCTCGAGATCCCCGCGGAGCCCCGGTTCGGCGACGTGTCGTCGAACGCCGCCCTCGTCCTCGCGCGGAGTCAGGGGCGGCCGCCCCATGCGGTCGCCCGTGCGATCCTCGCGCACCTCGCCGATCCGGAGGGCTGGATCGCCTCGACCGAAGTGGCCGGTCCGGGTTTCATCAACTTCCGCCTCGCACCGGCCTACTGGCACCGGATGCTTCGCGACGCGCTCGTCGCGGGCGACGCGTACGGACGGAGCGACGTCGGCGCCGGAAAGCGCGTGCACGTCGAGTTCGTGAGCGCGAACCCGACCGGGCCGCTCCACGTCGGCCACGGACGCGGCGCGGTCATCGGCGACGTGACGGCGCGGCTCCTCGAGGCCGCCGGCTACGAGGTGGTGCGCGAATACTACGTGAACGACGCCGGGCGGCAGATGGACGTCCTCGGCCGCTCGACCTGGGTCCGCTACCGCCAGCTCTTCGGCGAGGACGTGCCGCTGCCCGAGGACGCCTATCCCGGCGCGTACCTCGTCGACGTCGCAAAGCGCCTCCGCGCGGCCGAGGGCGACGCGCTCCGCCGCCTTCCCGAGGACGAGGCGGTCGCCCGCGCGCGCGACTTCGCGGCGCGCGTCCTGCTCGACGAGATCCGCGAGGACCTCGCGCGCTTCGGCGTCCGCTTCGATCGCTTCGTCAGCGAGCGTGCGCTGTACGCCGACGGGACCTACACCCGGGCGCTGGCGGCCGTGCCGCCGGAGCTCCTGTACGAGGAGGGCGGCGCGCTCTTCTTCCGGACGACGCGCTTCGATGACGAGAAGGACCGGGCCGTGCGCCGCAGCAGCGGTGAGCCGACCTACTTCGGCGGGGACGTCGCGCACTACTACCAAACGCTCGCCGGCGGCTTCACGCAGCTCATCAACGTGCTCGGCGCCGACCATCACGGCTACGTCGGGCGGCTTCGCGCGCTCGTCGCCGGCTTCGGCTTCCCGCCCGACATGGTGCACGTGCTCCTCGTCCAGCTCGTGAACCTGACGCGCGGCGGCGAGCCCGTCCGCATGGGCAAGCGAGCCGGGGAGTTCGTGACGCTGCGCGAGGTGCTGGACGAGGTGGGCGCGGACGCCGCGCGCTTCTTCTTCCTCCTCCGGAAGGCGGACAGCCAGCTCGAGTTCGACCTCGAGCTCGCGAAGGAGCGGACGACCGAGAACCCGGTCTTCTACGCCCAGTACGCGCACGCGCGCATCGCGAGCGTGCTCCGGCAGGCCGCGGAGACGGGCGTCGCGATCGACCCGTTCCCCGACCTCGGGCAGCTCGGCAAGCCCGAGGTCGAGGTGCTGAAGGCGATCGCGACGTATCCGGACGTCGTCGAGGCCGCGGCGCGCGATCTCGAGCCGCATCGAATCGTGTTCCACGTGCTCGAGTTGGCCGGCGCCTTCCACCGCTACTATAATCAGCACCGCATCTTGACGGACGATCCCGGGCTCACGCAGGCGCGGCTCGCGCTCGTCCGGTCCGTGCAGCAGGTGCTGCGCAGCGCGCTCGGTCTGGCGGGCGTCGCGGCGCCGGAACGGATGTGACGGGGGAGGGGATGGCGAAGGAGCGACGGACCGGCCTCGGCTTGCTCGACCGTCTCGTGCTGTTCCTCGCGTGGGTGGCGACGTGCGGGCTCGTCTACCTCCTCGGGCTCTACGTCGGGAAGGGCATGCAGGAGCGCCGCCTCGGCCTCGAGGAGCGCGTGGTGCGCCTGCCCGTCACCTCGACGCCGCCGCCCGAGGGGCAGCGCGCGAATGCGGAGAGCGACCTCACCTTCTACGACACGCTCGTGCCCGGCGAGCGCGGACGCGCGAGCGGCACGCCGGCCGCTTCGCCGCGCGCCGTGCCGGCCGCGGCGAAGCCCGCGCCCGTGCCGGCACCGATTCCCGTCCCCGCGCCCGCGCGGCGGGAGGCGGCGGCGAAGCCGGATGCGGCGCCGGCGAAGGCGCCCCCGACCGTCTCGCCGCCCGCGGTCGCGCACGTACCGGTCTCGGCGCCCGCGCCCGCCCCGAGCGCGCCCTTGCGCTCGGCGCCGCTCGCGACGCCGGCACCGCCCCCTGGGCCGAGCACGCCGGCCGCGCGCCCGGTAGCCGCCGAACCGACGCCCGTGCCCGCGCCGCCGCCGCGGGCCGCGGCCGCGCCCGTGGGTGGCTGGACGGTGCAGGCGAACCCGACGCGCTCGCGCGACGAGGCCGAGGCGCTGGCGCGCGAGCTCCGCGGTCGGGGCTACGACGCGGTCGTCGTCCGCCTGCCGCGTGACGGCGACGTGTGGTACCGCGTCCGCATCGGGCGCTACACGACGTCCGAGCAGGCGACCGAGGTCATGCAGCGGCTGCGCGAGCGGGAGGGCGTCTCGCACGCCTTCGTCGCGGGAGGCGAATGAACGCCGCCCGCCGAATCGCTCGCGCCCCGACGCTTCGCGCCGGCGACGCCTACCCGGCGCGCGGCGACCTGCGGGCGCTCGCGCGCGAAGGGAACGTCGTCCCCGTCTGCCGCGAGATCCTGGCCGACCTGGAGACGCCCGTCTCGGCGTTCCTCAAGATCCACCGCGGCCCCTACGGCTTCCTCCTCGAGAGCGTCGAGGGAGGCGAGAAGTGGGGACGCTACAGCTTCCTCGGCACCGAGCCCGCGCGGATCTTCCGCGTTCGCGGACGGACGGTCGAGATCGAGACACCCGGCCGGTCCCCCGTGCGGCGCGAGGTCGACGACCCGCTCGACACGCTCCGGACGCTCCTCGCGCAGTACCGGCCCGTCCCGGTCCCCGGCCTGCCGCGCTTCTCGGGCGGCGCCGTCGGCGCGATCGGCTACGACATGGTGCGGACCTTCGAGCGCCTGCCGGCGCGCGTTCCCGACGACCTCGGCGTCCCCGACGCCTGCCTGCTCGTCGCCGAGAGCCTCCTCGTCTTCGACGCGGTCGCGCAGAAGATCAAGGTCGTCTCCCACGCCCGCGTCGACGGCGAGCTCGGGCTCGACGACGCGTACGACGCGGCCGTGGCGCGGGTCGACGCCTTGATCGCGCGGCTCGGGGCGCCCCCGCAGGAGCCGGAGCCCGTCGGCACGCGTCCAGGCGACCTGCACAGCAACGTCTCCGAGGCCGAGTACCGCGCGATGGTCGAGCGCGCGAAGGAATACATCCGCGCGGGCGACGTCATCCAGGTGGTGCTCGCGCAGCGCTTCGACGTGCCCCTCGCCGCGGCCCCCTTCAACGTCTACCGCTGCTCGCGGACGGTGAACCCCTCCCCGTACATGTTCTACCTGGCGCTCGGCGACCACGAGATCGTGGGCGCGTCGCCGGAGCTCATGGTGCGCGTCGAGGGCGGCGAGGTGACCGTCCGGCCGATCGCCGGGACGCGGCGGCGCGGGACGGCCGAGCAGGACGACGTCGCGCTCGCGGCGGAGCTCGTCGCGGATCCGAAGGAGCGGGCGGAGCACCTGATGCTGCTCGACCTCGGGCGGAACGACGTCGGCCGCGTCGCGGCGATCGGGTCCGTCGAGGTGACGGAGTCGTTCGCGATCGAGCGCTACTCGCACGTCATGCACCTCGTGTCGAACGTGCGCGGGCGGCTCGCGCCCGGGCGCGACTGCTTCGACGCGTTCCGCGCGACGTTTCCGGCCGGCACGCTGACGGGCGCGCCGAAGATCCGCGCGATGGAGATCATCGAGGAGCTCGAGCCCGTCCGCCGGGGCACGTACGGCGGCGCCGTCGGCTACTTCGGCTTCTCGGGGGCGATGGACACCGCGATCACGATCCGGACGGCCCTCGTGAAGGACGGGCGCGTCTACGTGCAGACGGGCGCGGGCATCGTCGCCGACTCCGACCCGGCGAGCGAGCACGCCGAGTGCGTGAACAAGGCGCGCGCGATGATCCAGGCCGTGCGCCTCGCGGAGGCGCTCTGATGGGTGCGCGTCTCCTGATGATCGACAACTACGATTCCTTCACCTACAACCTGGTCCAGTACCTGGGCGAGCTCGGCGCCGAGGTGGACGTGCGCCGCAACGACGCGATCGGCCTCGACGAGGTCGCCGCGCTCCGCCCCGACGGCGTCGTCGTCTCGCCGGGACCGTGCACGCCGCGCGAGGCGGGCGTCTCGGTCCCGCTCATCCAGCGGTTCGCCGGCGCGATCCCGATCCTCGGCGTGTGCCTCGGGCACCAGGCGATCGGCGCCGCGTTCGGGGCGGCGATCGTCCGGGCCGGCCGCGTCATGCACGGCAAGGTGTCGCCCATCCACCACGCGGGCCGGGGCGTGTTCCAGGGTCTCGCCAACCCGTTCGAGGCGACCCGCTACCATTCGCTCGTCATCGATCCGGCGACGCTCCCGGCCGAGCTCGAGGTGACGGCGTGGACGGAGCCGGAGCGGGAGGTCATGGGCGTCGCCCATCGTCGCTTCCCGCTCGAGGGCGTGCAATTCCATCCCGAGTCGATCCTGACGCTCGAGGGGAAGCGGCTCCTCGGCAACTTCCTCGGGCGGCTCGCGCCCGCCGCGCGGCCGGCGCCGTGACGCTGCGCGACGCCATCGCGCGCCTCGTCGAGGGTCGCGACCTCGAGACCGACGAGATGGCGGCCGTCGTCGAGACGATCCTCGGTGGCGAGGCGACGCCCGCGCAGATCGCGGCGTTCTTGACCGCGCTCCGGATGAAAGGCGAGACCGTCGCCGAGCTGGTCGGCGCCGCCCGCGCGATGCGGGCGCACGCCGTCGTCGTGCCCGACGTGCCGGCGGGCACGGTCGACACGTGCGGCACGGGCGGCGACGGGGCGTCGACGCTCAACGTCTCGACCGCCGCCGGCCTCGTCGTCGCCGCCGCCGGCGTGCCGGTCGCGAAGCACGGGAATCGGGCCGTGTCGGGCGTCGTGGGCGGCGCCGACGTGCTGGAGGCGCTCGGGGTGACGCTCGTGCTGCCGCCCGCGGCGCTGGGGGCGTGTCTCAACACGGTCGGGTTCGCGTTCCTGTTCGCGCCGGCGCTCCAGCCGGCGCTCCGTCACGCCGCGGCGCCGCGGCGTGAGCTCGGCATCCGGACGTTCTTCAACCTGCTCGGCCCGCTCACCAACCCCGCGCGCGTCCGGCGCCAGGTGATCGGCGTCTTCGACCGGCGCTGGCTCCGGCCCCTCGCGGAGACGCTCGCGGCGCTCGGGACGGAGCGCGCGTGGGTCGTGTCGGGACCCGGCGGGCTCGACGAGATCGGGCTCGACGGCGAGACGGCGGTCGCGGAGATCGTGGGCGGGCGGGTGACGGCGCGGACCGTCAGCGCGGCCGACGCGGGTCTCGCCGGTGGCCGCACGGCGGCGGTGCGCGTCCGGTCCCTCACCGACGCCGCGGCGCAGCTCCGCGCCGTGCTCGCCGGGGAGCGGGGGCCGGCGCGGGACATCGTCTGCCTGAACGCCGCGGCCGCGCTGCTCGTCGCCGGCGCGGTCGACGATCTCCGCGCCGGCGCCGCGCGCGCCGCGGCCGCCATCGACGGGGGGGCGGCGGCGCGCCTCCTCGCGGCGCTCGTCGAGTTCACGAGCACCCACGCGGGGCCGCCCGCCGCCGGGAGAGCGTCGTGATCCTCGACGAGATCGTCGCGCACAAGCGCGAGGAGGTGGCGGCGGCCAAGCGCGCGCAGCCCCTCGCGACGCTCCGTGACCGCCCGCTCTGGAGCGCCCCCCGGCGGGGCTTCCGGGCGGCGCTCGGGGCGGCGGCGGCGCCGGCCGTGATCGCCGAGATGAAGCGGGCGTCGCCCTCGCGTGGGCTCATCCGCGCGGCCTACGACCCCGCGGCGTTCGCCCGCGCCTACGCCGCCGCCGGCGCCGCGGCGCTCTCCGTCCTGACGGACGAGCGCTTCTTCCGCGGATCGCTCGCCGACCTCGCCGCGGCGCGCGAGGCGTCCGGACTCCCGTGTCTCCGCAAGGACTTCGTGGTCGATCCGTACCAGGTGGCGGAAGCGCGCGCGTGGGGCGCGGACGCGGTCCTCCTGATCGTGGCGGCCGTGCCGACGGCGCTCGGACGCGAGCTCCTCGCCGCCGCGGCGGACGCCGGGCTGGACGTGCTCGTCGAGGTGCACACCGAGGCGGAGCTCGCGTGGGCGGCCGACGCGGGCGCGGCCCTGGTCGGCGTCAACAACCGCGATCTCGCGACCTTCACCGTCTCCCTCGAGACGTTCGAGCGCCTCGCCCCGCAGGCGCCCCCCGGCGCGCTCCTGGTGGCGGAGAGCGGGATGCGCTCGTCGGCCGACCTCCGCCGCATGGCGGCGGCGGGCGCCCGCGCGGTTCTCGTCGGCGAGGCGTTCATGGACGCGCCGGATCCCGGCGCGGCGCTCCGGGCGTGGCTCGCGTGCCGGTGAAGGTGAAGATCTGCGGCATCTGCTCCGTCGCCGACGCGCGCGCCGCGGCGGCCGCCGGTGCCGACCTCCTCGGGCTCAACTTCGTCCCCGGCACGCCGCGGGCGCTCGACCTCGACACCGCGCGCGCGATCGCCGACGCCGTCCCCGGCGCGACCCTCGTGGGCGTCTTCGTCGACGCGCCGCGGGCGACGGTCGAGGAGACGGCCGCCGCGGTCGGGCTCGCCGCGGTGCAGTTCCACGGCGAGGAGGACCCGGACTACTGCCGTGGATGGCCGTGGCGCACGATCAAGGCGCTCCGCGTGCGTCCGGGAACGGACGTCGGTGCCGCGGCCGCCCGGTACGACACCGACTACCTGATGCTCGACGGCTGGCGGCCCGACGTCCCGGGCGGCGCCGGCGTCGCGTTCGACCCCGCGCTCGCGGCCGGCGTGCCGGCGGCGCGGCTCTTCGTCGCGGGCGGGCTCACGCCCGAAACCGTGGCCGAGGTCGTGCGCCGGCTGCGACCGTACGCCGTCGACGTGGCTTCCGGGGTGGAGCACCGTCCCGGACGGAAGGATCATGCGAAGGTCGAAGAGTTCATCCGCCGCGCCAAAGCTGCCTGACGCCGCCGGCCACTACGGCATCTACGGGGGCCGCTACGTCTCGGAGACGCTCATGCCGGCCCTCCTCGAGCTCGAGCGGGCGTACGTACGGCTCCGGGCGACCCGCGGGTTTCGCGCGGAGCTCGACCGGTGGCTCCGCCGCTACGCCGGGCGTCCGACGCTCTGCTACTTCGCGGAGCACCTGACGCGCCGGCTGGGCGGCGCGCGCATCTACCTGAAGCGGGAGGACCTGCTCCACACCGGTGCGCACAAGATCAACAACACGATCGGTCAGGCGCTCGTCGCCCGCCGGCTCGGAAAGACGCGCCTCATCGCGGAGACGGGTGCCGGCCAGCACGGCGTCGCGACGGCGACGGTCGCGGCCCTCTTCGGAATGCGCTGCGAGATCTTCATGGGTGCGGAGGACGTGCGGCGCCAGAGCCTCAACGTCTTCCGCATGAAGCTCCTCGGCGCCGAGGTGCACGTCGTCGAGTCCGGCAGCCGGACGCTCAAGGACGCGATGAACGAGACGCTGCGCGACTGGATCGCGACGGTCGAGGACACCTTCTACGTCATCGGGACGGTGGCCGGCCCGCATCCGTACCCGATGATGGTCCGCGACTTCCAGGCGGTGATCGGGCGGGAGGCGCGCCGGCAGCTCCTGACGGAGTGCGGCCGCCTCCCCGACGTGTGCATCGCGTGCGTCGGCGGCGGCAGCAACGCGATGGGGCTCTTCCACGCGTTCCGCGGCGACGCGCGCGTCGAGCTGGTCGGCGTCGAGGCCGCGGGGCGCGGAATCGAGACCGGCGAGCACGCGGCGTCGCTCGGGGCGGGGAAGGTCGGCGTCCTGCACGGCAACAAAACGTACCTCCTCCAGGACGAGACGGGGCAGATCCGCAACGCGCACTCGATCTCCGCCGGCCTCGACTATCCCGGGGTCGGCCCCGAGCACGCGTATCTGAAGGACACCGGCCGTGCGACGTACGTGAGCGTGACCGACGACGAGGCCGTCGAGGCGCTTCGCATGCTCACGTCGACGGAAGGCATCATCCCCGCGCTCGAGAGCGCCCACGCCGTCGCACACGCGATCCGGCTCGCGCCGCGCCTCGATCGCCGGAAGATCCTCCTGGTCAACCTCTCCGGTCGTGGGGACAAGGACATGGGCACGGTTGCGCAGCACCTCGGCGTGGCGCTCGCATGACGACGCGGATCGCGGACATGTTCGCGCGGCGGCGGGCGCGGCGCGACGCGGCGCTCATCCCGTTCTTCACGGTCGGCGATCCGGACCTGGCGACGACCCGCGACCTCGTGCGCGCGGCGCTCGCAGAGGGGGCCGACGCGATCGAGCTCGGCGTCCCGTTCTCCGACCCGATGGCCGACGGGCCCGTCCTCCAGCGCGCCGCGAGCCGTGCGCTCGCGGCCGGCACGACCCTGCCGCGAGTGCTCGAGCTCGTCGGCGAGCTGCGGCGGGAGTACCCGGACCCGCCCTTCGTGCTCTTCGGGTACTACAACCCGTTCTTCCGCTACGGCGTCGACGCGATCGCGCGCGACGCCGCAGCCGCGGGCGCCGACGCGTTCCTCTGCGTCGACCTGCCGCCGGAGGAAGGCGCCGACCTGCGCGAGGCCGCCGGCGCTCACGGGCTCGACCTGATCGCGACCCTCGCGCCGACGACGCCGCCCGCTCGCATCCGGACGATCGCGCGCGCCGCGAGCGGCTTCCTCTACTTCGTGTCCTTGCTCGGGACGACGGGCGTGCGCGCAGCGCTGCCGCCGGAGCTGCCCGCGCGGGTTGCTCGGGTGCGCGGGCTCACCGACCTGCCCGTCGGCGTCGGGTTCGGCGTGAGCCAGCCCGAGCAGGCCGCGTGGATCGCCGGGTTCGCCGACGCCGTGATCGTCGGGAGCGCGCTCGCGCGGCTCGTCGAGACGGCGGGCCCTCGCGACGCGCCCTCGCGGGTCGCCGACCTGGTCGCGCGCCTCCGCGGCGCCGTGGCCGCGCGCGACGGCGCGTGATTGCCGGGGAGCGGCCGTGGGCGCGTACGAGGAGACGCTCGCCTATCTCTACGCGCTCGAGGTGCGGACGGGCTGGGACCTCCGTTTGGAGCGCATCCGCGCCGTCCTCGGCCATCTCGGCCATCCGGAGCGGGCGTGGCCCGCGCTCCACGTCGCCGGCACGAACGGAAAGGGGTCCACGGCCGCGATGCTCGAGGCCGTGCTCCGCGCGGCCGGCTGGCGGACGGGTCTCTACACCTCGCCCCACCTCGTCGACTTCACCGAGCGGATCCGGATCGACGGGCGGACGATCCCGCGCGAGACGGTCGTGGCCCTCGTCGCCGAGCTGCGGCGCGATCTCGAGGCGCTCGGCGTCGAGCTGACGCACTTCGAATTCGCGACGCTCCTCGCCTTCGAGTGGTTCCGGCGCGTCGGGATCGACGTCGGGGTGATCGAGGTCGGGCTCGGCGGCCGGCTCGATGCGACGAACGTCGTCGAGCCGATCGCGACCGCGATCACCTCGATCGCGCGCGACCACGAGGAGTACCTGGGGCACGACCTCGCGTCGATCGCGGCGGAGAAGGCCGGGATCGTGAAGCCCGGCGTCCCGGTCGTCATGGGGCGGCTCCCGCCCGAGGCCGAAGCCGTCGTCGCCGGGCACGCGGCGCGCGTCGGGGCGCCGTGCGAGGCGGCGGTCCCTCTCGAGGAGACGCCCGACGGGACGCTCGTCTTCCGCCGGGGCGGCCTCGTCTGGGACGGGCTCGCGCTCGGGCTCCCGGGGCGATTCCAGCGCGACAACGCGGCCGTCGCGCTCACCGTTCTCGCCCGTGTCACGCAGCGCTTCCCGTGTGCGCCGGACGCCGTGCGGGCAGGGCTCGCCGGCGTCCGATGGCCGGGCCGCCTCGCCGTCGTCGCCGAGGCGCCGCGGATGGTCCTCGACGGCGCGCACAACCCCGAGGGCGCCGCGACGCTCGCGCGCGAGCTCCGCGCCGTCGTCGGGAATCGGCGCGTCGTCCTCGTCTTCGCCGTGATGGCGGACAAGGCATGGCGGGCGATCCTCGAGCCGCTCCTCGAGCGCGTCGCGTGCGCGATCGTGACGCGCGTCGGGCGGCGCGGCCTGCCGACGGCCGCCCTCGTCGACGCGTTCCGTGCGCGGCTGCCGGTCGAGGCCGTCGAGGACCCCCGGGCGGCCGTCGAACGCGCGCGTGCCCTCGCGGGCGCCGACGGCGCGGTGCTCGTCGCCGGCTCCCTCTTTCTCGTCGGTGAGGCGTACGCGGCGCTCGCCGGCGGGCCGCGCGCGCTGTTCGAGCCCTGGCAGCCCCGGGAGCCGGGTGCTACAGGGACGCGGACATGAGGGCCGGTGGATGGGTGGCGGGTCTCGTCCTCGCCCTCGTTCTCGCGTTCGGTCACGAGCTCGGCGCCGCGGAATGGGCCGAGGTGCGCGTGCTCTCCGGCGCCCCCGGGCCGGCGACGGGCACGACGGTCACGCTCCGCGCGAGTCCCGACGTCGAGATCGAGGACCGTACGACCGGGGCGAAGCCTACGACGAAGCGGACCGGGCCCGCGAGCACGGGCGAGACGTTCACGGGCGAGATGACGCTCTTCCTCCGCGGCTACACGATTCCGCGGCCCGCGTCGATCGAGGTCGACGATCCGGTCGTGAGCGCCGTCCGCCTTTTCCCGGAGCCGGGGGGCACGACCGCGACCGTCTTCGTGCGCCAACCCGTCATGTACACGGTCGCGCGGCCGTCGGCGATCGGCGAGGTGCGGATCGATCTCCGCAGCCGCACGCGCGCCGCGACCGTCCGCGCCCTGCCGGGGCGCCCCGGGCGTCCGCGGGTCGTCCGCCCGAAGGTGGTTGGCGAGCCCGAGGTGGCGGTCGACGCCGAGTCGCTGTCGTACGACCAGCAGTCGAACACGCTCACGGCGCGCGGCGGCGTCACGCTCACGCGGGGCGACACCGTGCTCACGGCCGACGAGGTCGTCTACGACCGGACGAACGGCATCGCCGAGGCGCGCGGCCACGTCGTCCTCACGGACCCGCAGGCGACCGTGACGGGCGACTTCGCGCACCTCAACATGGACGACGAATCCGGCTGGATCGAAGACACGACGGCGAGCCTCCAGCCGAGCGGCTACACGCTGCGCGGCGGGCGAGTCGACAAGCTGGGCGGGCCGATCTACCGCGTGGACCAGGGCGTCTTCACGACCTGCAACTGCGGCGGGATCGAGAAGCCCTCGTGGAGCATCGCCGGCGCCCACACCGACGTCGACCGGGAGGGCCGCGGGATCATGAAGGGCATGACGTTCCGCGTGAAGGACGTCCCCGTCCTCTGGCTTCCCTTCTTCGTCTTCCCCGCGAACAACAACCGGCAGAGCGGGCTGCTCTTCCCGCGCGTCGGGCAGTCGGCGACGCGCGGCTATCAGCTCTTCCAGCCGCTCTACTGGGCGATCAACAAGAGCGCCGACGCCACCCTCGCCCTCGACGTCGAGACGAAGGCACGCATCGGCTTCGTGGGCGAGTTCCGCTACGCCTTGTCGCGACGGAGCCGCGGCTTCTTCAGCGCCGCCTACTACAACGAGGAGAACCGGACGGCCTCCGTCCCGCCGCCGGGCGTCGGGACGGACCGCTTCGCGCTGATTGGCGGGCACAATCAGCCGTTTCTCTGGAACAGCCGCTTCTACCTCGACTTCCTCGCGGTGAGCGACAACCAGTTCCTGCGCGAGATCAACGGGTTCCCCATGGACGTCCCGCACGACTTCGCGATCCGAAGCCTCCGCTACACCACCTCCGAGACCGGCCTCTACCGCAAGCTCGGACCGAACGGACAGCTGTGGCTCGAGGGCGTCTACCATCAGGACCTGATCGACCCGCAGGAGTTCACCTTCCAGCGCCTGCCGCGGCTCGAGGCGCAGCAGTCGAAGGCGCTCTTCGGCGATTGGCTCGTCGGGCGGGTGTTCGGCGAGGCAGTCCACTACCACCGCGACACGGGCTACAAGGGCTTCCGCGGGGAGCTCGCCCCCGAGCTGTTCCTGCCGCTCCACCTGGGCCGCATCGTCTCCGGCTCGCTCACGGGGCAGGTGCGGGAGACCGTGTACCACCTGACGGACGACCAGCAGATCGCGCTCGTCGCGCCCGACCCCGGAGTGCCGGTGGCGCAGGGCTTCCGCCGCGCGCCCGAGCTGCCGCGCCTCGACAGGGACCGGACGCGCGAGATCGGGCTCGTGCGCGCCCAGCTCGGCACGGAGTTCGAGCGCGTGTTCGACTTCCGCCACCTCGGCCTCGAGAAGCTGAAGCACACGGTCGAGCCCGAGGTGCAGTACCTCTACGTCCCACAGGTCGGGCGGCCGACGTTCACGCGTGCGCTGCCGGTGTGCTCGAGCCTCCCCGGGCAGATCCAGGGCGTCAACTGCAACGCGACGCTCTTCAGCGAGGGCTTCCTCTTCGACGAGCGCGACGCGATCAACCGGCGGAACTTCTTCTCCGCCGGCATCACCACCCGGCTCTTCGGCCGCGGCGCGACGCCCGAGGAGGACGTCGCGCGGCGGCGCGCGGCGGGGGAGGAGGTGGAGTCGCCGAAGGAGTCGCCGAAGCGCCGGCCCCCGGCGCTCGTCTCGCCGCCGCGCGAGCTCTTCCGGGCGAGCATCCTCCAGGGCTACGACGTGACGCGCGAGCTCGCGGGGACGAGCCACCTGAGCGACACGGATCTCCTCCTCCGGCTGACGCCCGTCCCGGGCATCGGGCTCGGATACGACACGACCTTCAGCGTCGAAGATCAGAGCGTGCGGGCGATCAACGCGGGCCTCCAGCTGAGCGAGCCGTGGCGGCCGCCGACGAGCACGCTCCGGACGTACCAGGCGCCGACGAGCCTGAGCCTCGGCTATCACTTCATCCCCGAGAACGTCGACCGGGAGATCCACCCGAACTCGCCGGAGTCGCGCATCCTCCACACGGGTGGTCTCAACTACATCGACGGCGCGATCTACCTGCGCCTCTCGCAGTACGTGGGCTTCGCGTTCGTCGCGCGCTACACGCTGAACGAGACGCCGCAGCCGCCGAAGCCGCCGCTCGGCCCGCACTTCAACGAGCGCGACTACGTGCTGCGCATCATCTCGCCGTGCAACTGCTGGATCCTCGAAGCCGGCGTCGTCGACACGATCAGTCCGAAGGAGTCGGCGAACTTCCGGGTTCAGCTCACCCTGGTCGGGCTCGGCTCGGTCGGCCAAGCGCCGTACCCCGATCGCTTCCTGCCGGGCGTCTCGGGCCTGCCCGGCATCCGCGGCCGCGTCGGCGGCATCTCGGGGGGAGGGTTCTACTAGATGAAGGGCGTCGTGCTCGCGGGCGGGCTCGGCACGCGGCTCCTGCCGCTCACCCGCATCACCAACAAGCACCTGCTCCCGGTCTACGACCGGCCGATGATCTACTACCCGCTCACGGCGCTCATGCGGGCGGGCATCTCCGAGGTCCTGCTCGTGACGGGCGGCCCGCACGCGGGGGACTTCCTGCGGCTCCTCGGCGACGGACGCGAGTTCGGGCTCCGGCAGCTCAACTACACGTATCAGGAGGGCGAGGGCGGGATCGCCGCCGCGCTCGCGCTCGCCGAGCATTTCGCGGAGGGGGAGAAGCTCTGCGTGATCCTCGGCGACAACCTGATCGAGGCCTCGCTCGCGCCGGCGATCGGACGCTTCCGTGCCCAGCCGGCGGGGGCGCGCATCATCCTGAAGGAGGTCCCGGACGCCGAGCGCTTCGGCGTCGCGGAGATCCGCGGCGGCCGGATCGTCGGCATCGAGGAGAAGCCGAAGAAGCCGAAGAGCCGGTACGCGGTGACCGGCATCTACATGTACGACGCGCGGGTCTTCGACGTGATCCGGACGCTCGAGCCCTCGGCGCGGCACGAGCTCGAGATCACCGACGTGAACAACTGGTACCTGCGCCGCGGCGAGCTCGAGTGCGAGGTCCTCGACGGCTGGTGGACGGATGCGGGCACGTTCGAGTCCCTTCACCGGGCGGGGAACCTCGTGGTAGAGCGGGGCGCGAACCGCAGCGACGGTCCGGCCACCCGCGTCCTCGAGGCGGGCGAGCCGGCCGCGGGGACGAGGACGGCGGGACGGCCGGGGGCCGCACGAGGAAGGTCATGATCGACGGCGTCGTGGTGAAACGGCTCGTCGTCCACGCGGACGACCGGGGATGGCTCATGGAGATCGTCCGCGACGACGAGCCCGTCTTCAAGGAGGTGAAGCAGACGACGCTCACGGTCGCGTACCCCGGGGTCATCAAGGCGTTCCACTGGCACAAGCGGCAGTGGGACGTCTGGTGCTTCGTCGCCGGGATGGCGCAGGCCGTTCTCTACGACCTCCGCGAGACGTCGCCGACGCGCGGGGAGACGCAGGTCCTCTACATGGGCGAGCGCCACCCGGTCGTCGTCGCGGTCCCGCCCGGGGTCGCGCACGGGTACCGGGTTCTCGGCACGGCGCCCGCGTCGCTGCTCTACCACACGACCGAGCACTACGACCCGGCCGATCCGGACGAGTACCGCATGCCGTTCGACGACCCGAAGATCGGCTTCGACTGGCGAACGAAGAACCGCTAGCGATGCGCCTCCTCGTCACCGGCGCGGCCGGGTTCATCGGCACGAACTTCGTCCGACAGGCGCTCGCCGGCACGGCCGACCGCAGGAGCCTCGAGCGGCTCGTCGCCGTCGACCTCCTCACGTACGCCGGCAACTACGCGAACCTGCGCGACCTCGAGAGCGATCCGCGCTTCCGCTTCTGCCGCGCCGACATCGCCGACCGCGAGGCGATGGCGCGGCTCGTCGCCGAGGAGTCCGTGGACACCGTCGTCAACTTCGCGGCCGAGTCCCACGTCGACCGCAGCATCGTCGACCACGCGCCGTTCGTGCGCACGAACGTCCTCGGCACGCTCGCCCTCCTCGACGCCGTCCGCGACCGCCCCGGCTTCCGCCGCTTCCTCCACGTGTCGACGGACGAGGTGTACGGCAGCGTCGACCGCGGCCGCGCGACCGAGGCGTCGCCGACGCGCCCGTCGAGCCCGTACGCCGCCAGCAAGGCGGCGGCGGACGGGTTCGTGCAGGCCCACGCGACGACGTACGGCGTGCCGGCGGTCATCACGCGCTGCTCGAACAACTACGGCCCGTGGCAGTTCCCGGAGAAGTTGATCCCGCTCTTCGTCACCAACGCCCTCGACGGCGTCCCGCTGCCGCTCTACGGGGATGGCATGAACGTGCGGGATTGGATATACGTCCACGACCACTGCGCGGCCCTGTGGCACGTGCTCGGGCTGGAGGTCGGGGGTGGTGAGGTGTTCAACGTGAGCGCGGAGAACGAGGTCCCCAACCGGACGGTCACCGACCTGATCCTCGCGCAGCTCGGGCAGCCGGCGAGCCTCGTCCGCTACGTCGCCGACCGGCCGGGCCACGACCGCCGCTACGCCCTCGACTCGACGAAGCTGCGCGCGACGGGCTGGCGGCCCCGGCACGATTTCGACGCGGGCCTCGCGGCGACGATCGCGTGGTATCGCGAGCACCGGGCGTGGTGGGAGGCGGTCAAGTCGGGCGCGTATCGCGACTACTACGACCGCATGTACGGGGCGCGGCTCGCGGCGAGCACCGCGGCGCCCGCGCGTCCGGGGCGCGGCGGATGAGGGACGACGCGAGCGGGCCGACGCGGCCCGAGCACGTGCCGAAGCCGTGGGGCCACGAGGTCGTCTGGGCGCACACGGCGCGCTACGTCGGGAAGATCCTCCACGTGCGCGCGGGCGAGTCGTTGAGCCTCCAGTACCATCGCGTGAAGGACGAGACGATCCGCGTGCTCGCCGGCGTGCTCGAGCTCGAGGTGGGCGGGACGGACGACGAGCGGCGCACGGTGCGGCTCGGTCCGGGGGACGGCTGGCACCTCCCGCCCGGGACGCGGCATCGGATGACGGCCGTCGAGAACACGGACGTGCTCGAGGTCTCGACCCCCGAGCTGGACGACGTCGTCCGGCTCGAGGACCGCTATGGGCGGGTGAAGTGAAATAGATGGGTGGAGCGCGAAAGACGGCTCTCATCACGGGCATCACCGGGCAGGACGGCTCGTACCTCGCGGAGCTGCTCCTCGGGCTCGGCTACCGCGTCGTCGGCATGGTCCGGCGCGCGAGCACCGAGAACTTCGAGCGGATCGCCGCCATCCGCGACCGCCTCGAGCTCAGGCAGGCCGACCTCCTCGACCAGCTCTCGCTGATCGGGCTCCTCCGCGAGGTCCGGCCGGACGAGATCTACAACCTCGCCGCGCAGTCCTTCGTGCCCACCTCGTGGGCGCAGCCGATGCTCACCGCGGAGTTCGACGCCGTCGGCGTCGCGCGGCTCCTCGAGGCGATCCGGCTCGTCGCGCCCGAGGCGCGCTTCTACCAGGCGAGCTCGAGCGAGATGTTCGGCAAGGTGCGCGAGACGCCGCAGCGGGAGACGACGCCGTTCCACCCCCGGAGCCCCTACGGCGTCGCGAAGGTGTACGGCCACTTCATCACCGTCAACTACCGGGAGAGCTACGGGCTCTTCGCGTGCTCCGGCATCTGCTTCAACCACGAGAGCCCGCGGCGCGGCCGCGAGTTCGTCACGCGCAAAGTGAGCGACGGCGTCGCACGGATCGCGAAGGGGCGGGCGACGGAGCTCCACCTCGGCAACCTCTCCGCCCGCCGGGACTGGGGGTTCGCGGGCGACTACGTCGAGGCCATGTGGCGCATGCTCCAGCAGCCGACGGCCGACGACTTCGTGATCGCGACGGGCGAGTCGCACAGCGTGCAGGAGCTCGTCGAGATCGCGTTCGGCGTCGTCGGCCTCGACTGGCGGGCATACGTGCGCGAGGACCCCGCGCTTCTCCGGCCCGCCGAGGTCGACCGCCTGATCGGTGACGCGTCGAAGGCGCGGCGGGTCCTCGGCTGGGCGCCCCGCGTCGGCTTCGCCGAGCTCGTGGAGATGATGGTGCGCGCGGACCTCGAACGCATGGGGAGCTAGGCTCCTCGTGCGCGTCCTCGTGACCGGCGTCGGCGGGTTCGTCGGTCCGCCCACCGTCGCGGCGCTCCTCGCGGCCGGCCACGAGGTGCACGGGACGGTCCGCCGGCCGCCGGCCCCGATCCGGCGCGCGGCGCTCGGGCCCGAGGTCGTCCTCCATACGGTCGACCTGATCGACGGCGCCGCGACCGCGCGCGTGGTCGCCGCCGTCGCGCCGGACGCCGTCGTGCACCTCGCGGGCTTCTCGTCGCCCGCAGCGGCCGAGAACGACGTCGCCGAGGCGTATCGCGGCAACCTCGGGACGATGCTCGCGGTGCTCGGCGCCGTGCGCGCGCACGCGCCCCGCGCACGCCTCCTCGCCGTCACGTCGGGGCACGTCTACGGCCTGCTCGACCCGCCGGGGGCGCCGGTCGGCGAGGACGCGCCGCTCCGCCCGCTCTCGGTCTACGATGCGACCAAGGCCGCCGCGGACCTCGCGGCCGCGCAGTGGGGCCGGGCGTACGGGCTCGACGTCGTGCGTGCGCGCCCGTTCAACCACACCGGGCCCGGCCAGGAGGCCGCCTTCGTGTGCAGCGCGATCGCGCGCCAGATCGCCTTTGCGGAGGCGGGCGGCGCGCGCGCCGTCCGGGTCGGGAACGTCGACGCCGTCCGCGACTTCCTGGACGTCCGCGACGTCGCGGCGGCGTACGTCGCGCTCCTCGCGCACGGGCGGACCGGCGAGGCGTACAACGTCTGCCGCGGCGAGGGGACGAGCGTGAGCGAGGTGATCGCGGTCCTCCGCACGCACGCACGCATCCCGGTTCCGATCCGGAGCGACCCGGCGCTCCGCCGCCCGCAGGACGTCCCCCGTTTCGTCGGCGACCCGGCGAAGATCGCGCGCGACACCGGCTGGCGCGCGACGACGCCGCTCGAGGACACGCTCGGCGCGCTCCTCGACGACTGGCGGGCGCGCGGTGCGGGCGCGTAGCGCCGCGAGGGCTCTTCGCCCGTCCCGCCGACTTTTTCGGGCTCGCCCTCGCGGGCCGCCGTGCATTGAAGCAGCCATGAAGGCCGATCGTGCGGGGGACCCGTGCTTGATGGCCTCGGAGGGCGCGGGTATGCTCGATCGCTGCGGATGGAGCTCCAGCACCAGACGCTCGAGCAGATCCTGCTCGAGGATGGCCGCGTCAGCGCGGACGATCTGCGCAAGATCAAGCGGCTCCAGCAGGAGCGCGGCGAGCCGATCGAGCGGCTCCTCCTCGACCTCGGCTTCATCTCCGAGGAGGACCTCCAGCCGCTGCTCGCGCGGTACCACGGCGTCGGCGTCGTCCAGCGCCGCGACTTCCCGGCGGAGCCCGTGCCGCTCGGGAGCCTGAACCTCAAGTACCTGAAGCACGCGAAGGTGATCCCGCTCGCCCAGACGAACGGAACGCTCACCGTGGCGATGGCCGATCCGGCCGACTTCTACACGATCCAGAGCCTCCAGGTCGCCACCGGGCTCCAGATCGAGCCGCGGCTCGCCCGCGAGCGCGACATCCTCGAGGGCCTCGAGACCGCGTACGGCAACGGCAAGCCCGCCGACGCGGCCGACGGCGCGGATGAGGGCGGGGAGCTCGAGTTCCTCTCCGACGACGAGGAGGACGTGAACCACCTCCGCGACCTCGCGTCGGAGGCGCCGGTCATCCGGTTCGTGAACCTGCTCATCGGTCGCGCCGTCGAGCAGCGCGCGTCCGACATCCACATCGAGCCGTACGAGAAGGAGCTCAAGGTCCGCTACCGGATCGACGGCGTGCTGCACGACGTCGAGGCGCCGGCACGGCGGCTCCAGGCCGCGATCGTGTCGCGCATCAAGATCATGGCGAAGCTCAACATCGCCGAGCGCCGCTTGCCGCAGGACGGCCGCATCAAGCTCCGGCTCATGGGAAAGGAGATCGACCTCCGCGTCTCGACGCTCCCGACGCTCTACGGCGAGAGCGTCGTGCTCCGCATCCTCGACCGTTCGAGCATCGTCGTCACGCTGAACAGCCTCGGCTTCCCCGCCGACACGCTCGAGCAGTTCGACAAGGTCATCCAGAAGCCCTACGGCATGATCCTCGTCACGGGCCCGACCGGCAGCGGGAAGACGACGACGCTCTACGGCGCGCTCGACAAGATCAACTCGCCCGAGAAGAAGATCATCACGATCGAGGATCCGGTCGAATACCAGCTCTTCGGGGTGAATCAGATCCACGTGAAGCCGCAGATCGGTCTCACCTTCGCGAACGGGCTCCGCTCGATCGTCCGCCAGGACCCCGACGTGATCATGGTCGGCGAGATCCGCGACTTCGAGACGGCGGAGATCGCGATCCAGGCGGCGCTCACGGGCCACCTCGTCTTCTCGACGCTCCACACGAACGACGCCGCCGGCGCCGTGTCCCGTCTCCTGGAGATGGGCGTCGAGGACTACCTCCTCGCGTCGTCGCTCCTCGGCGTGCTCGCGCAGCGGCTCGTGCGGAAGATCTGCAAGAAGTGCGGCGAGCCGGCCGACATCGGGCTCGAGGCGGTGCGCCAGATATCGGGCGGGAACGACGGCGGCCTCGCCCCGATCGAGGGCCGGGGCTGCGAGGACTGCGGGAACACCGGCTACCGCGGGCGCTCGGGGATCTTCGAGTACCTCCCGGTGACCGACCAGATCCGGCAGCTGATCTTGAAGCGCTCCTCGGCCGACATCATCCGCGAGGCGGCCGTGCGGCAGGGCATGCGGACGCTGCGCGAGGACGGGTGGCGTGCGGTGCGCGAGGGCATCACGACCGTCGCCGAGGTCGTCCGCGTGACCCAGGAAGAGGTCTAGCCTGGGCCTCCTCGACCGGCTCCGCCGCGGCGGCGGCGAGCGAACCGCGACGTCTCGAGTGGCCGTGATCGGGCTCGACGGCGTCGGCGTCCCGCTCGTCCGCGACCTCGTCGCGCGCGGCATCATGCCGCACCTCGGCCGGCTCCTCACGACGGGGACGCTCGCGCCGATGCGCTCGTCGATCCCGGTCATCTCGAGCGTCTCCTGGACGACCTTCATGACGGGGCGGAACCCGGGCAAGCACGGCGTCTACGGCTTCACCGACGTGAAGCCGGGCACCATGACGCTCTTCTTCCCGAACTTCGGGAACGTCCGCGCGGACACGCTCTGGGACGTCGCGGGACGCGCGGGCAAGCGGTCGATCGTGATGAACGTGCCGAACACGTATCCCGCGCGACCGCTCGAGGGGCTCCTCGTCTCGGGCTTCGTCGCCGTGAACCTCGAGCGCGCGGTCCATCCGAAGGAGCTGCTGCCGCGCCTCCAGGCCGACCGCTACAAGATCGACGTCGACTACCTGAACGCGGACCAGCGTCCCGACGCCTTCTTCGCGGATCTCGAGGCGACGCTCGCGGCGCGCCGCCGCGTCTACCTGAAGCTCCTGCGCGAGGAGCCCTGGGACCTCTTCATCGGCGTCATCACGGAATGCGACCGGCTCCATCACTACTTCTGGAGGGAGTACGTCGACCCCGGCGCGCCGCACCACGCCCGCTTCCTCGACTTCTATCGCCGGCTCGACGACGTCCTCGGGGCGCTGGTCGACGCCGTGCCCGCCGGGACGCCGCTCTTCGTCGTCGCGGACCACGGCCACACCCTGATCCACCGGGAGTTCTACCCGAACGCGTGGCTCCGCGCCGAGGGCCTCCTCGCCTTCGGCGCCGAGAAGCCGAAGGGGCTCGCCGACGTGTCGCCGGCGACCAAGGTCTTCGTCCTCGACCCGGGCCGCGTGTACCTGCATCGCGCCGGGCGCTTCCCGCTCGGCAGCGTCGGGCCCGCGGAGGCGGACGAGCTGCTCGCCCGCGTGCGGGAAGGCCTCCTCGCGCTCCGCGACGACGCGCCGGACGCGCCGGCGGGCGGCCGTCCCGTCCCGCGCGTCTACGCGCGCGACGAGATCTACCGCGGCCCGCAGCTCGAAAACGCGCCCGACCTCGTCCTCGGCTTCAACGACGGCTACGACCCGAAGGGCGCGCTCGCGCGGACCGAGGTCTTCGGCCGGAGCGCGCTCACCGGCATGCACACGTACGCAGACGCCTTGTTCTTCGTG
>DASRHG010000072.1:0-2717 GCA_035650655.1 Binatia bacterium
CGCTCGCGCCCGTTCCCGAGACACCGCCGAAGCCGGTCCAGCGCGTCCGGCTCCGCTACCGGAAAATCGGGCCCGCCCGGTTCATCGGCATGCGGGAGCTCGGCACGACGTTCTTCCGGGCCGCCCGGCGCGCCGGCATCGCGCTCGCGTTCTCGCAGGGCCACCACCCGCTCCCGCGTCTGTCGTTCGGCCCCGCGCTTCCCCTCGGGTTCTCGAGCGAGGACGAGTGGGTCGACGTCGAGCTCGCGGCGCCGCTCGAGCCGGCCGACCTCGCCGCGCGCCTCGCGCGCGAGTTGCCCGAGGGGCTGGAGCCGGTCGTCGCCTTCGACGTCGCGCGGAGCGCGCCGAGCATCGACGCGACGATCGCGGGGTACGTCTACACCGTCGACGCCGGCACGCTCGACGCGCCGCCGGCGCCCGGGACGATCGCCGCGGCCGTCGCCCGCTTCGTCGGCGCCGCCACGTTCCCGCTCCTCACGCGCACCAAGTCCGGCGAGCGGACCCTCGACGCGCGCGCGCTCGTCGAGGCGCTCGACGCCGACGCCTCGGGGCGGGTCACGTGCGCGGTGCCCGCTGGCCGCGGCGCCAGCGTCCGTCCACACGTGCTGGTCGGCACGCTGCTCGGGCTCCCGCCCGACGTCTGGCCGCTCCTGCGGGTCCACAAGGTCGCCACCCGCTTCGTCGACGCCGGCGGCGAGTCCGCCGTGGCGGTGCCCGCGTAGCCGCACACGTGGCGAAGCAGCTGCTCATCAACGTCGCGCTCTGGGAAACCCGGGCGGCGCTCCTCGAGGACACGACGCTCGTCGAGCTCCACATCGAGCGCGGCCGCGAGCGCGGGCTCGCCGGCAACATCTACAAGGGGAAGGTCGCACGCGTGCTTCCCGGCATGCAGGCCGCGTTCGTCGACATCGGGCTCGAGAAGGCGGCGTTCCTCCACGCGTCGGACATCGGGAGCGACGGCGAAGCCGCGCCGCCGATCGTCGCCGACGCCGACGCCGACGGCGACGCCGAGCACGCCGGCGAGGCGGGCGGCGAGGCGCCCGCGGCGCCCGCGCCGGAGGTCCGGCCGATCGAGGAGCGGCTGCAGAAGGGCCAGGAGATCGTCGTGCAGGTCTCCAAAGAGCCGATGGGGACCAAGGGCGCGCGCGTCACGGCGAACATCTCCCTCCCCGGCCGCTACCTGGTCTACATGCCGGGCACCCGCCACATCGGCATCTCGCGCCGCATCGAGGATCCGGCGGAGCGCGACCGGCTCCGCGAGGCCGTCGAGGCCGAGCGACCCGCCGAGGGCGGGCTCATCGTCCGCACCGCATGCGAGGGCGTGACGAAGCGCGAGATCCACGACGACGTCCGCTTCCTCACCCGCCTCTGGGCGCGCACCCAGAAGCAAGCGGAAGCCGCGACGGCGCCCGCACTCGTCCACCGCGACCTCGACCTCGTGCTGCGCATCGTGCGCGACCTGTTCACGTCCGACGTCGACCGCCTGACGATCGACGACCCGGAGGACCACGCGCGAGTCCTCGAGTTCGTGAAGACGCTCATGCCGCGGCTCGCGGGCCGCGTCCACCTCTACGAGGGCACGACGCCGATCTTCGAGCAGCACGGCATCGAGACGAAGATCGCCCGCGCGCTCGATCGCCGCGTCTGGCTCAAGTCCGGCGGATATCTGATCTTCGACCAGACCGAGTCGCTCACCACGGTCGACGTCAACACCGGCCGCTACGTCGGGAAGAAGAGCCAGGAGGAGACGATCCTCCGCGTGAATCTCGAAGCCGCGAAGCAGGTCGTGCAGCAGCTCCGGCTCCGGAACATCGGCGGGATCATCGTGATCGACTTCATCGACATGGAGGTCGCGGCGAACCGCAAGAAGGTGTTCGACGCGCTCCAGGAGGCCGTCCGGAAGGACAAGGCGCGGTCGAACGTCCTCCGCATTTCGGAGCTCGGCCTCGTCCAGATGACGCGCAAGCGGACGCGCGAGAGCCTGGAGCAGCTGCTCACGAGCCCGTGCCCCCACTGCAGCGGGAGCGGCCGCATCCGCTCGGTCGAGACGCTCGCCTACGAGGCGCTCCGGCGCGCGCGGAAGGAAGCGACCCTCCACGCGAACTCGACGCGCCTCGCGCTCCGCGTCCACCCCGACGTCGCGGCGTATCTCACCGAGCATCAGCCCGCGACGCTCGACGCGCTCGCGCAGCAGGTCGGGCGGAGCGTCGCGGTCGAGGCCGTTCCCGGGCTCGCGCGCGAGGACGTCGAGGTCCTGCTCGGCGGCTGACGTCAGGCGCGCGCGACGGCGGGATGCAGCGCGCGCGCGAGCCAGGTCACGAGCCCGGTCCGCACGCGCGCCGGCAGGAGCCGCCGCACGCGCGCGGCGCCGAGACGGGAGAGGACGCGCTCGTGCCGGAGCCCGCCGGCGCCCGCGCGCTCGAGGCGCTCGAGATTCGCCGTCGCGAGCATGCGCGCGCGGGCGGCGGGCGGATCGCCGGCGCGCGCCGCGGCGGTAAAGAGGGCGGCGACGATGCCGCGGAACCTCCGCTCGATGAGGCGCACCGCCGCCTGCGGCGGCGGATCGAGGGGCCAGAAGTGGCTCACCAGGATCCCCCCGGCGCTCGCGAGGAAGTCCGGGATGACGACGATTCCGGCCGCGGCGAGCGCCTCCTCGACCGCGGGCGCGAGCGCAGCGTTGGCGCCGCACGTCACGACGCGACACCGGGGCCGCACGC
>DASRHG010000073.1:0-47420 GCA_035650655.1 Binatia bacterium
CAGCTTCTGATCTTCGCCGTGAACGTCGCTGATGACGTGAATTGTGCCCTTGGGCAGGGTGAGCTCCGCGGCGAGCCTCGCGATCTCGGTCGAGCGCGAGACGGCGCGATCTCGGACGGCGCGCAGGAGCGCGAGCTCGAACGCGACGTTCGCGCTCCGTGCCACGTCGGCGATGCGCGTGCGCTTGATGTCGAGGATCGTGATCCTGTCGATGAGCTCCCCGGGGGAGATCGGTACGAGGATCATGTCCGACACCGACGCGGACATCGCCGCGACGCCCGCCTCGTAGCAGCCGCTTCGTCGGCGCGCTCATCCCGCGTTGGCGGGGTTTTCGCGGAATATTTCGGGAGCGGCCGCGCTCAACGCCGTCGCGCGGCGAGCCGCGCTTCGTGCCGATCACCGAACCAGTCCTCGTCGTATCGGAGGAGGACGAAGTCGCGAGCAACGAGCGTGCGGAGCTCGCCCTCGGCGAGGAGGAAGCGCGCGGTCGGATGCGCGTGGCGCTCGAGATTGCGGCGCGTCGGGTGGACGACGACGAGGATGCCGCCGGGTGTGAGGACCGCCGGCAGCGCCGCGAAGAGCGGGCGCCAGAGGAAGTCGACCGAGACGACGACATCGAAAGGACCCGGGGGCAGCGCCTCGCGCTCGAGGTCCGCCGCGACGAGATCGAGCGAAACGCCGGCGCGTGCGGCGGCCGCGCGTGCGCGCTCGAGCGCCACGGGCGAGACGTCGACGAGGGTCACGGCGAGGCCGCGCCGAGCGAGCCAGATCGCGTTCCGGCCCGCGCCGCCCGCGACGTCGAGTGCCCGCGGCGCGGGCACGGCGTCACCGCGCGGCAGGACGTCCTCGAGCGCCACGAGGAAGGAGGACGGCGCCGCGCCGTCGTCGACGCGGCGCTCGTGCCAGCGGGCGTCCCAGCGCGCCCGGTCGCCCTCGGCCATCGCCGCCGCATAGCACGTTCGCGCGCCGCTCGCGCCTTGACGGCGTGGAAGGCGCTCGTGTAACGGCGCCGCCATGGTGGAGCTCGGCGACATCGAAGCGCGCCTCCGCGCGCTCGAGGATCTCGAGGCGATCAAGCGGCTCAAGTACCGCTACTGGCGCTGTCTCGACTTGAAGCAGTTCGACGCGCTGGCCGACTGCTTCACGGAGGACGCGACGGCGAGCTACTCCGACGGACGGTACCGGTTCGCCGGGCGCGAGGCGATCGTCGCCTTCCTCCGCGACGCGCTCGGCCCGGCCTCGGGGTCGGTCGGCTTCCACCACGGTCTGCAGCCCGAGATCGAGCTCACCGGGCTCGCCACCGCGCGCGGGACGTGGGCGCTCCACAACTACTTCTTCAACGAGAGGCAGAACCGCGGCGTCCGGATCGCGGCCTTCTACGACGACGAGTACGCGAAGCAGGCGGGCGTGTGGCGCCTCCGGCACACGGGCTACCGGGCCGTCTTCCACGAGGAGTGGCGCCGCGACGAGCCGGGTCGCGTTACGCGGCTCGCCTGAGGCGCGACGCCGGGCGCGGCCGGCCCGCGGTCCACCCTACCGCGAGGCGCGGTCCTCGCCGCCGTGGTATCCCGCATGCGGCGCGCCGCGCGACCGGGACCCGACGCGTGGACCGCGGGCCGACGCGGCCGGGGCGTGCGGACGCGCGGCCACGACGGGCGGGGAGGCGTAGCGGGGCGGCTGAAGACGGGCCTCGCGCGCGCGGACGTCGCGCGGCGCGGGGCGCCCGCGGCCGTCCGGCATCGGTCGCGACGCCCGCGGGGGCGCCGGCCGCGGCACGGCGGTGGAGGTGCCGTGCGTCGGGGCCCGCATCCCGACGGGCGCCTCGCCCCGGCGGCGCCGTCCGGCGTCGGGAGCCGCGTGCGTCTCACCCGGATGCGTGACGCGGGGCGCGGGCGGGCGCACGCGCGGGCTCGTGGGCCGCGTTTCCGCCCACCTCGCGGCGGAGCGGCCGCCCGGCCCGCGGTCGCCGTGCCACGGCTGCGGCACCGCGGCGACGGGCCGCGTGCGCTTCGCGTCGGGACCGGCGTTCCGGCCCGGGCGGGTCGAGGGTACGCGGGACGACGGGGCGAGGCGCGGCGCGGGCGCCGCGGGGCGGACATCGTTCACTCCGACCGCCCGGAGCCGGTGGGAGACGTCGGCGGGCGGGCGCGTCGCGACGGCGCGGCGGGCGCGGAGAGCGTCCGGGGGACGCGTCGCGCGGCCCTCGCGCGGCACGAGGCTCGCTCGCGTCGGACGGATTCCGAGACGGCCGTGGACGGGGCGGAGCTTCGCCGCCTCGACGCGGACCCGCTGCACGCCTCCCCGCCCGAAGTGAGCGCGACGCACGGCGACGACGGCGTTCTGCACGCGGGCGTTTCGGTAGATGCGAACGTTCTTCACGTTGACGTACGTGTTCCGCTGGATGACGACGTTGTTCACGATGCGCGGGCCGCCCCAGCCGCCCCACCACGCGTGTCCGACGAAGCCGGGCCGACCCCACCACGGGATGCAGGGCTCGCCCCAGCCGAGCGCCACCCAGCCGACGAACGGCGTCGCGACCGAGACGGACACCGTCGGGCCGAAGAACGCGACCAGCGCGGGAGCGTAGACGGGCGCGACGACGACCGGCCCGGGCGCCCACGCCCACGCGCCGCCGATCGTCACCCAGCGACCGTAGTGGAACGGGGCCCAGCCCCACGGCGCCTCGTCGATCCACGTCCAGCCGTAGTACGGATCCCAGATCCACCGCCCCTGGCCGTACGGCGCCCAGCCGGCGGGCACGGCGCGCGGTACCCACACGTGCCCGTACTGGGGCTCCTCGTGCCAGTCGCCGTAGCGGTCGAGGTCGTCCGTTCCGGCGAGGGTCGGCGGGACGTACGCCGCGCTCTGCGGCTTCTCGCCGCGCTCGGCGCTCCGGTCGAAATTCCAGCGGTCCCACGTGTCGGGCTCGGGCGCGTCGCTCGTCGCGACGGTCGCCGTGTCCGTGCCTTCGAGCTCCATGCGACGATCGGGGCCGATCTCCGTCGTGTCGCCCCCGGCAGGGTCGGCGCTCGCTTCGCCGCCTCGTCGCGTGGTGAACGTCGTGCCCTGGTCGTCGACGTCGACGCGATAGTAGCCGGGCTTCTCGAGCGTGAACGCGGCGCTCGGCGTGTCGATCTCGATCGTCTGCCCGGGCGGCATCTCGGGCGCGTCGAGCGCCACGTGTCCGCCCGTCACGCGGAACTGCATGAAGCCCGTCTCGAGCGACTCGAGGTCGAGCTCGGTGTCGCTTCCCGCGCGCACGAACGTGCGCGGCCCGAGCTCCAGCTCGAGGTTGCCGCCCGAGCTCGCATAGAGGGAATCGCCGGCGGCGAGCGGCGTGTTCACCTGCGCCGGCGCCCAGTCCTCGGCACCGGTCCGCCAGAACGACACCTCGCCGTCGACGAAGGCGAGGCGAGGCGGCACGGGACCTTCGGCCGACGTCCGCGGCGGCGGAGGCGGCGGCGCGGCGACTGCTTGGGCGATTGCGGCGAGGAGGAGTGCGGAAAGGATCGTCGGCCGGAACATCGGCGCTCCAACTCGCACATTCCGCGCCCGTTACGCCGACGCGAGTGCGAAGCAGTGCCTGGGCGCGCGCGCGCTCGCTCGGTCACCGTCCATCTGCTAACCCCGGTGCCGATGACGTCCGACGACTTCTGGCGCGCGCTCCTCGATCCGAGCGCACCGATCCCCGCCGGCTGGCCCGCGGGCGCGTGGGGCGTCCTCCTCCTCTTCCTCGTCCCGGTCGGCGGCGGCATCCCCGCCGGCGTCCTCATGGCGCGCGACCGCGGCCTCGGGCCCCTCGCCACGGCGTGGCTCTACCTCGTGTCCGACGTCATTCTCGCGTTCGTCTTCGAGCCGTTCCTCCGCTTCGTCGTGCTGGTCGGCCGCTCCGTGCCGGTGCTCGGCCGCGTCGCCCGACGCGTCCGCGAGGCGATGCGGCGCTCGGGCGGGGCGGATACCTGGGGAACGAGCCCGCTCGGCCTCGTGATGGTGAGCTTCGTCGAGCCGATGACCGGCCGCTCCGCGGCGGCGGCGGTCGGACACGGCTTCGTGTCCGGCTGGGCGATCGCGATCACGGGCGACATGCTCTTCTTCGCCGTCATCATGATCTCGACGCTCGCGATGAACCGCGCGATCGACGACGAGCGGACGACCGCGCTCGTCATGGTGGCCGTCGTGCTCGGCCTCCCGCCGCTCGTCCGGCACCTACGGCGGCGCTTCGGGCGGACGCCTCCGGGCTGACGGCAGCCCCGCGCGATGCCTCCCCCGACCGGGGGGTTGTGCGCTCCGGGGGTGGTCCGGTGTAGAAGGTCCGCCCGAAGGAGGGGACATGCGGATTCCTTCGCCGACCTGGCTCGCCGTCGTCGCCTGCCTGCTCGGCGCCGCCGTCGCCGGCGCCGGCGAAGAAGTCGCGCCCGGGCTCGGCGTGGGCGACGTGCTCGGCCCCGACAACGCCGACCGGGCGCAGGAGCTCCTCCCACCCGAGATCGTCAAGCACTACGCCGCGGGCGAGTACCGGAACCCGATCGTCACGTACGCACCCGACGGCGAGCACTGGGAGGCGGCGTTCCTCGCGGCGACGAAGAAGAACGCGACCACGCTCGACACGAACGAGGCCGGGACGATCATCGACCGGGCGACGGGACGGCAACCGGAATACGTCTACGGGCTGCCGTTCCCCGACATCGACCCCAAGGACCCGAAGGCGGCGATCAAGATCGTGTGGAACCAATTCTACGCGTACTGGAACCACGGCAACACGTTCAACAAGACCCGCGTGATCATGCTCCAGCCGAAGGGCGTCGACCGCGACATCGTCGCGGACGGCTACTTCAAGTTCTTCGACGGGCAGGCGGAGAAGTACCGGGAGAAGAACCCGCTCAACCTCCAGAGCCAGTTCCTCGGCGTCTCCACGTTCCCCGCCGACCTCCAGGGGACCGCGTCGCTCACGTGGCGCTATCGCGATTCCCACAAGCGCGATTCCGTCTGGGCGTACGTTCCGGCGCTGCGCCGCGTCCGCGCCGTGAGCCCGACGGACCGCTCCGACGGCTACCTCGGCTCCGACATCAGCGGCGACGACGGCTTCTTCTTCGACGGGAAGCCGGAGGACTTCACGTGGGAGCTGGTCGGGAAGCGCGACGCGCTCCGGGTGGTCGACCCGAAGTCCGTGTCCGGCGAGCTCACCCGCGAGGCGGTGAAGGGCGGGGGATGGGTGACGGTCACGAGGAGCAGCCAGAAGATGGCCGGCTTCGAGGACCCGGCGTGGCGCGGGATCTCGTGGGCGCCGATCACCTCGGCGCTCGCCAAGCGGCCCGTGTGGGTCGTCCGCGCGACGCCGAGGGACCGGTACTACCTGTACGGGAAGCTCGAGCTGTGGATCGACGCGATCACGTGGGACGGGTCCTGGAACCGGAAGTTCGACTGGCGGGACCAGCTCGTCGCGGAGTACCAGACGATGGCGCGCGTGAACCACCCCGCGGGGCCCGAGGACGCGCGCGAGTGGCTCCCGCTCAACACGCTCGTCTGGGCGTGCGCCGAGAACTTCAGGCTGAACCGCGCGACGCTCGGTGGCATGCGACCGTTCCCCGACGCCCCGTTCTACGCTCGCGTGCCGATCAACCCGAACATCTTCGACGCGAACAGCCTCGTGCACTACGGCAAGTGAGCGTCGACCTGTGCGTCCTCGTCTCGCACTCGCACTGGGACCGCGAGTGGTACCGGACGTTCCAGGCGTTCCGCGCGCGCCTCGTCGACCTGCTCGACCGGGTGCTCGACCTCTGCGCGAGCGACCCGCGCTTCCGCTTCGTGCTCGACGGGCAGACGATCGTCGTCGAGGACTATCTCGCGATCCGGCCCGGGCGGCGGGCGGACCTCGAGGCGGCGTGCCGGAGCGGCCGCATCGCGATCGGTCCGTGGTACGTGCAGCCCGACTCCCTCCTCCCCTCCGGCGAAGCGCACGTTCGCAACCTGCTCGAAGGCCGGGCGACCGGCGCCGCGATCGGCGGGCTCTCGCGGGTCGCGTACTGTCCCGACTCCTTCGGCCATCCGGCGCAGTTCCCGCAGCTCTTCCGCGGCTTCGGCCTCGCGCCCTTCGTGTACTGGCGAGGCAACGGCGACGAGGTGGACGCGCTTTCCGCCGACTGGACGTGGGAGGCGCCCGACGGCAGCGTGGTTCCCGCGCACCTCCTCTTCGGCGGCTACTTCGCGGCGGGCGGCCTGCCGGCGGATCCCGAAGCCGCCGCCGCCGCCCTCGCCGTGCTCGTCGAGCGGCTCGCGGCGCGGACGTCGAGCGGCGTCGTGCTTCTCATGAACGGCTTCGACCACGCCCTCCCCGACGCGCATGCCGGCGCCGTGGCCGCCGCCCTCGCGCGGCGGACCGGCGCGACCGTCGTGCACGGGCTCCTCGACGACTTCGCGGCAGCGCGGCCCGCGGGCGGTCCGCGCTTCCGCGGCGACCTCCTCGGCGCCCGCGTCACGAACCTCCTGCCCGGCGTGTGGTCCGCGCGCCTGCCGCTCAAGCTGCGCAACCGCCGCGCGGAAGCGACGCTCGAAGGCTGGGCGGAGCCGTGGGCGGCGCTCGCGGCGGTCCACGGCGCCCCCGACGAGCGCCCGGCGCTCCGGGCCGCGTGGCGGGCGCTCCTCGAGAACCAGGCGCACGACTCGATCGGCGGCTGCGCGACCGACCGCGTCCACGCGCAGATGGAGGCGCGCTACGACGCGGCGACGGAGCTCGCCGAGGAGACGACGGCGCGCGCGCTCGAGCGCGTGGCCGGCCTCGGGCTCGAGCGCGCGACGCCGTGGACGGACGAGGCGTTCGACGTCGCGGTCTTCAACCCCTCGGCTCATCGCCGGACGGACCTCGTCCGCTTCGCGCTCGCGCCCGATCGCTGGCTGCGCATCGGCCTCGGCGCGATGGAGCTCCATCCCTGGCTGCGCGCGAGCGTCGACGTCGCGGGCTTCACGGCGGACGGCCGACCCGCGCGCCTCGTCGTCGAAGACGACGGCGACCGGCTCCGGCTCCGGCCCGACGCGCCGCCGCTCACGGTCGAGCTCGTGGCCGCGGACGTGCCGGCCTTCGGCTGGGTGCGCGTTCGGCTCGCGCCGGCGGCCGCGCATCCGGACGCCGAGGACGACGGGCGGGAGATCGCCGTGGACGGCATCGCCGTCAGGGCGGCGGCGGACGGCACGATCGCCGTCGACTTCGGGACGCATCGGTACGCGGGACTCCTCGGCCTCGAGGACGTCGGGGACCGCGGCGACGCGTACGACTGCGACCCGCTGGACGGCGGTGACGCCGTCCTCGACGCGGTCCGAATCCGGCGCCGGCACGCGGCACACGGCGTCGCGTCGCTCACGATCCGCCGGACGCTCCTCGTGCCGCGCGCGCTCGCCCCGGATCGCCTCCACCGGGCGGGCGACCGCGTGCCGGTCGAGGTCGAGACGGAGGTGCGTCTCGTGCCGGGGACGGGGCGCGTCGACGTCGACGTGCGCGTCGCGAACACGGCATGCGACCATCGCCTGCGGCTGCTGTTCCCGACGGGCGCGCCGGCGGCGTCGTGCGAGGCGGCGACGACGTTCGACGTCGCCCGCCGGCCGACGGCGCCTCGGGTCGCGCCCCGCTGGGTGCATCCCGCGCCGGCGACGTTCCCCCACCAGGGATTCGTCACCGTGAACGGCCTCACCGTCGCGGCGCCGGGGCTGCCCGAGGCGGAGGTGACGCCGGACGGCGTCGTCGCGCTGACGCTCGTGCGCGCCGTCGGGTGGCTCGCACGGATGGACCTCCGCACGCGCCCGCGGCCGGCCGGCCCCGCGATCCCGACGCCGGGCGCGCAGTGCCTCGGCACCGTCGCGGCGCGGCTCGCGCTCTTCCCCGGCCTCGATCCGCGGCGCGCGCGCGACGCGGAGCTCGGGCTGCGTGCCGTCGCCGCGGGCGACGACCCGCTCCTCGCCCCCGGCCGGCCCCTCCTCGCCGTCGAGCCGCGGGCGGTCCTCGTGAGCGCCCTCAAGCCGGCCGTCGACGGCGACGGCACGATCCTCCGGCTCTCGAACCCCACGGACGAGGATCGCGTGGCGCGGGTGCGCTTCGGCTTCCCCGTCCGCGAAGCCGTCCCCGTCGCGCTCGACGAGCATGGCGATGGCCGGCGGCGCGCCGTGCGGAACGGCGCGCTCGAGTGCCGCGTGCCCGCGCACGCGCTCCGCTCGTTCCGCCTCCGCTGAGGCCGTGCGACCTCTGGACCGGGCCGGGCGATCGAGGATAGGGCCTGTCCCGCGGTGGGACGGAATGGGAGGGAGACGCCGATGGACGCGACGATGTGGAAGGACATGTTCGAGCTCGGCGTGCCGCTCGCCGAGAAGATCTTGCGACCCCTCTTCGTCTACGTCTTCCTCGTCGTCGGCCTGCGTCTGGCCGGAAAGCGAGAGCTCGCGCAGCTGAACCCGTTCGACCTGGTCGTTCTCCTCACCCTCTCGAACACGGTCCAGAACGCGATCATCGGCGACGACAACACGGTCGTGGGCGGCGTCATCGGCGCGACGGCGCTCCTCGGCATCAACTCCATCGTCGTCCGCTTCGTCTACCGCCACGAAGGGCTCGAGCGCCTCGTCGAAGGCGACTCCGACGTCCTCATCGAGGGCGGCCGCATCCGGATGGACCGCCTCCGGAAGGAGCTCATCACGGTCCCCGAGCTCGAGTCCGCCGCGCACAAGCAGGGCATCGCGTCGCTGGACGAGGTCGAGCGCGCCGTCCTCGAACCGAGCGGCACGATCTCGTTCTTCGCCAGGAAGCCGACCCCCGAGGTCGAGCGCCACGCGGAGCTGCTGGCGCGGCTCGACGCGCTTCATCGCGACGTCGCCGCGCTGCGCGCTGGCGGCCGGCCGGCCTGACGTCGGCGCACGGCGGCGTCCGGCCGCGGCGTCGCGCTACGAGAGCGCCGCGACGTCGATGCCGTAGAGCGCCGCGACGTTGTCGCAGAGGATGGCGCGCCGCTGCTCCTCGGTCAGGTCGGCGGCGTGCTCGGCGAGCAGGCCCTGCGACCACGGCCAGGTGGAGTCGCTGTGGGGGAAGTCGTTCGCCCACATGAGGCGCCGCCAGTTCATCAGGTGCGCGGTCTTGAAGGCGACCCAGTCGTCCTGGAACGTCGTGTAGACGTGCTCGGCGAAGTACTCCGACGGAAGCTTCGAGAGCGCCTGCCCGGGCGGCAGCCAGTTCCGGTGCCGCTTCCACGCGTGGTCCATGCGGTACATGTAGTGCGGCACCCACCCGGCATCGGCCTCGACGCACACGACGCGGAGCTTCGGATGCCGCTCGAACACGCCGCCCAGGACGAGCGTGCCCATGATGTCCTGACACCCGCGGATGACGGACAGGAACGCATTCATGCGCGGCCCGCGGACGGGCGACGTCTCGCGCGTCGTCAGGATGTGGAAGGAGAGCGGGAGCCCGATCGCGACCGCGGCCTCCCAGAACTCGTCGTAGGCCGGCGAGTCGTAGTCCTCGACGCCCGGGTGCCCCGGCATCATGACGCCGCGAAGACCCGTCGCCCGGATCGTCTCGAGGTCGCGAATGCCCTCGGCGGGCGTCCGCATCGCCGTCTGCCCGCACCCGAGAAGGCGGGTCGGGTGCGCGGCGCAGAACTCCGCGAGCCAGCGATTGTACGCGTCGCAGCAGGCCTTCTTGTAGTCGAGGTCCTTGTGGTTGCAGATCGCCATGCCGACCGTCGGGTAGATCACCTCGGCCGCGACGCCGTCGCGTTTTTGGTCCGCGAGCCGTGCGTCGGGATCCCACCCGCCGCGGTGCAGCTCCTCGAAGCGGACGCCCATCAGCCGGATCTCCTCGGCCGGCTTCCCCGCCGCGGCGACGATGCCCATCGGGATCGGCGTCCGCATGCCGTCGATGACGAACATGTCACCCACGCCGTCCACGCGCTCGAGGCGCGGGGCGCGGTCGCGGTAGGCGGGGTCGATGTGATCGGCGTACATCGTCGGCGGCTCGGTGACGTGGGAGTCGGCCGAGATGACGGGGAAAGGAAGCACCGCGGCCCCTGTTAGTGTGCGCGACGTCGCGACGTCAAGGCTCCCGTACGGAGGGGATGTCGGCGGCAGCGGTCGGGCGGCATTCGTGGCGCATGCGACCGACCGCCGCCCTCGTCGTCCTCGCCGCCGCGCTCACTGCGGCTCCCCTGCTCGCAGCCGAGAAGCCCGGCCGGCAGACCGAGCGCGCCTTCCTCGCCGAGGCCGCGCGCGGGAACGCGCTCGAGCAGGAGCTCGGGCGGCTCGCGACGAGGCGGTCCGAGAACAAGCGCGTCAAGGCGTTCGGCCGGCGCATGCTCGACGACCACACGAAGCTCGAGAGCCAGCTGAAGGGCGTCGCGCAGAAGGAAGGTGTGTCGCTCCCCACGCGCCTCTCCGAGGATCAACGGAAGCAGGTCGACCGGCTGAGCAAGCTCCGAGGCGCGGACTTCGACCGCGAGTACATCAGCATGATGGTCCACGACCACGAGGAGGACGTGGGCAAGTTCCACGACAAGGCCGAGAACGCGGCCGACCCCGCGGTCAAGTCGCTCGCGTCGCAGGCCCTCCCGACGCTCCAGTCGCACCTCCAGGAGGCGCGCGACATCAAGTCGAGCCTCTCGCGTGCGACCTCCGGCGTCCCCGGCACGGGGCTCCACTGAGGCACGGCGCCCGCAGCGCAGGCTACGGGCGCGGGCGAGCGCCGCGCAGCAAGCGCCCCGGGAGCGGGCCGTCCCGGTCGAGCGCGTCGCAGCCGTTCTCGCGGACGAGGACGCCGTTCACGACGACGGCGCGAATGCCGTAGGCGTCGGACACGAGCCGGTCGGCGCCCGCGGGCAGGTCGTGGACGCGGCGGAGCGGCCCGCAGCCGACGGTCGCGGGGTCGAACACGGTTACGTCGGCCGCGTGGCCGACGGCGAGCCGGCCGCGTCCGTGGATCCCGAACACGTCGGCCGGCTGCGACGTGAGCCGGCGGACGCCCTCTTCGAGCGAGAGGACGCCCTTCTCGCGGACCCAGCGGCCGAGCAGGTCGGTGGGCGCACACGCGTCGCAGAGCTGGCTCGCGTGGGCGCCCGCGTCGGAGAGGCCGATCATCGTGGCCGGATGCGCGAGGAGCTCGGCGACCGTCGTCTCGTCGGTGTTGAGCACGGCGAGGCGGAAGCGGGTCTCGAGGCCGCCAGCGAGCGCGAGGTCGAGCGCGGCGTCCACCGGATGCACGCCGCGCGCGGCCGCGACGTCGCGCACGCGCCGGCCGTTCAGCGACGGGTCGGGCGCGTGGTCGCCGACCACCATGTCCCGGAACGGCCGCGCGAGCGGCCCCGCGTCGATCCGGTGGCGGAGCTTCGCGCGGAACTCCGGGTCGGCGTAGATCGCGCGCCGGCCGGGGACGTCTGCGGCGGACACGGGGCGGAAGATCGACATGCTCTCGAGGGGGAAGGGCGCCTTCCACTGGAACTCGAGCACGAGCGGCCGGCACGACACCTGCGGCACGACGCGGAGCCCGGCCGCCTGGAGCGCGGCCGACTCCGCGAGCACCGCACGGTGACCGTCCGGCCCGAGCATCCCGCCGAGCAGCGCCGTCCAGCTGACGGGCCGTCCGGTCGCTCGCGCGATCCGCGCGAACTCGTCGAGGAAGAGGCCCGGGCCGAGCGTCGCCTGCAGAACGCCGCGTCCGACGTCGCCGAGCGTCCCGGCGAGCGCCTCGATCTCGGTGATCGCCGCCGCGCGGCTCGGCACCGGCCGGCCCGCCCATCCCACGTGCGTCGGCGCCTTCGAGGTCGCGAAGCCGACGGCGCCCGCGTCGAGCGCCTCGCGCACGATGGCGCGCATGGCGGCCACCTCCGCCGGCGTCGCCTCGCGCTCCGTCGCCTCCTCTCCCATCACCCAGAGCCGGACCGGCGTGTGGCCGACGAGCGCGCCGACGTTGACCGCGGTGCCGCGGCGGGCGATCGCGTCGAGGAACTCGGGGAACGTCTCGAACGGCCAGGCCGTCCCGAGGCCCGCCTCGAGCGCCGCGAACGACATGCCCTCGACGTTCTCGAGCGTCCGGAGGACGAGCGCGCGATGCTCCGGGCGCGTGGGCGCGATGCCGAAGCCGCAGTTCCCGATCACGACCGAGGTGACGCCGTGCCACGGCGAGATCGTGCACCAGCGGTCCCAGAGGAGCTGCGCGTCGTAGTGCGTGTGGACGTCGACGAAGCCCGGGGCGACGACGGCGCCGGCGGCGTCGAGGGTCCGCCGGGCACGGCCCGCGACGTCGCCGAGCGCGACGATGACGCCGCCCCGGATGCCGACGTCGCCGCGACGCGGCGGCGCCCCGGTGCCGTCCACCAGGGTGCCGCCGCGGATCGCGAGGTCGAGGGCGGAGGCCACGCGCCGACGCTACTGCACTTTCGCCGGCGGCGACAAGGCGCGGAACCCCGCGCGGTCTGCTACGGCTTCCGCAGCAGGCCGCCGCGCGCGAGGAGCGCCGCGATCTTCTTCTTGTTGCGTCCCGTCTGTTTCAGGCGCTTCTCGAGCTCCTGCAATCGGCCCTTCCGGCGCGAGATCTCGTCGATCTCCTGGAGGGCCTCGGTGTCCTGCGCGCTCGCCTTCGCCGCCTGGATGCCGATCAAGGGCGATCCGCCCGCCGCCTTGACGCTCGCGGCCAGGTTCGCGAGCGCCTCACGCGCCTGCATGAGGTCCTGCAACGCCCCGTCGACGTCCGCAGGGAAGTCGTCAACGAGCCTCTCGGAGGCGCGGACTTCGAGCATCGTCGCCTCGGAGAGGAAGCCGAGCGCGTCGGTCGCCTCGTCGAACGGGGGATCGCCTCGCCCCAGCCGCAGTCGTCGCCCGTGTCCTCGTGGCCGAAGAGCTCGCCGTGGTAGTGCCAGACGCGAGCTTGCCCGCGTCGCCGTGCCGGTGCGGATCGGACTTCGACTTGCCCTGGAGGCTCGGGCTCTTCCCGCCGACCAGGATCCAGCTGACGGCCTCGCCATACCGGCCTCCGTCACCCCCGCCATTCACCCACGGCGTCTGCGAGGTTTCGAGCATGATGGGCGGCGGGATCGGCGAGAGTCAGCCCACGCGGCGGACGCTGGCGGTCGGCGGGCGTCCCGCCTACAATCCCGCCATGCCGCGCCGCACCGACACGGCCGCCTACGAGGTGACCCAGCCGCTCGCGAAGCGGGACCGGGTGCGGGCGGAGGCGGTCGCGCGGATCCCGGCGTGGTACAGCCCCTGGGGGCACCTCGCGTTCCCGTCCTGCGTGGGCCTCGGCCTCATCGCGCTTGCGGTCCGGACCCTCGACCACCCGACGCCGCTCGAGCTCCTGTTCGTTCCGCTCGTCCTCGTCGCCGTCAACTTCAACGAGTGGCACATCCACCGCAACGTGCTGCACCGGCGCAGCTGGCCGCTCGAGGTCCTCTTCTGGCGCCACACGCCGGAGCACCACGTGATCTTCGTGCGCGACGACATGGCGATGCGCTCGACGCGCGAGTTCCGGCTCGTGCTGATCCCCTTCTACGGCATCGTCGCGATCTTCGTGAGCGAGCTGCCGATCACGCTCGGGCTCTGGTTCCTCGCCTCGCACAACCTCGCCGCGCTCTGGGTGGCGACGACGATGGGATACGTGGTCGCGTACGAGTGGCTCCATCTCGCCTACCACCTGCCGGCGACGAGCGTGATCGGCCGCAACCGCCTCGTCGCGCGGCTTCGCCGTCACCACGCGATCCACCACACGCCCGAGCTGATGCAGCGGTGGAACTTCAACGTGACGATCCCGCTCGCGGACCGCGTGCTGGGGACCGTCTACCGCGGCCCCCTGCCCGGAGCCGTGCCCGCGGCGGCGGGGCGGCCGGCGTCCGCGGCGCGCGCGTGAACCGCGCCACCCCGCCGTTCTTCCTGGTCGGGAATCCGCGCTCCGGGACGAAGATGCTCCGGGAGCTCCTCAACGCGAGCCCGGACATCTGGCTCTCCGACGTCGAGTCCCACTTCATCCCGAAGTTCACGCGGCGGATCGGGGAGTTCGGGGATCTCGCCGAGCGCCCGAGCTTCGACCGCCTCACGGCGGCGCTCCGGCGGACGCGCGCGTTCTGGCAGTGGGAGCGGCGCGGCGTCCGGATCGACGGGGACGAATGGTGGGCGGCGTGCCGGACGCGGGACTGGCCCGGCGTCGTCGAGGCGCTCTTCCACTGCGTGCATCGCCGCGAGATCCCGGACCCGCCCAAGCCATGGGAGGAGATCGTCTGGGGCGACAAGACGCCCGTCTACATGCGCGAGCTCCCGCTCCTCGCGAGGCTTTTCCCGCAGGCACGCTTCATTCACATCGTGCGCGACCCGCGTGACTGCTGCCTCTCCGCCGAGACGGCGTGGGGCAACTTCCCGCTCCGCACCGCGCAGGAGTGGGCCGACCGGACGCGCGCGTGCCGCGCCGCCGGCGCGGCGCTCGGGCCCGCACGCTACTGCGAGCTCCGGTACGAGGACCTCGTCGCCGACGTCCGCCGCCAGGTGGCGCGGGTGTTCGACTTCCTCGGCGTGCCGACGCCTGCCGATGCCGGCCGCCTCTTCCGCGTGCCCGAGAACCTCGGCGCCGCCCGCGGCGCGACCGAGGTCGTCGCCACGAACACGCAGAAGTGGAAGGAGCGCATGTCGCCGGCGCTCCGCCGTCGCATCGAAGCGCTGACGGGCGACCAGCTGGATGCCCTCCGCTACGAGCGCGAGCACCCCGACGTCCCGCTCCGCCGCCTCTCGCCCGCGGCGCTCCTCGCGTACCGCGTTCGCGACGCCTGGCGACAGCTCCGGTTCCGGCGGCGCGAGCTCGGGAGCTGGACGGAGGCGGTCCGCTTCCTCCGGGCGCGCTGAAGCGCGGGGCAGGGCGAGCATGCCGCTCGCCGCCGCCCCGCGCCCGGCTTCAGTCGATGGCGTCGAGGAACGCGCCGCTCGGGGACGACGGGTTGCAGTCGATCACGATGTTCGGCCCCCGCTGGAAGAAGGGCGGCACGAGCGGGCTCGGCGCCGGGTCGCCGGGGAGGAGGAGGCCGCAGTTCGCGCACTCGACATTCGTCCACGCCGGCGTGCCGCCGAGCATGGCGTTGATCCAGCTGACGATCGTCGGGACGCCGCCCGTCGTGTCGGTGTAGACCTTGTTGCTGCCGTACATCGTGTGCCGCGAGCCCGTGCCGATGTAGTAGCGGTAGTTCGAGGGAACGGCGGCGGCGGTCTCGATCGCCTGCATCCGCATCTTCTCGTTGAACGCGCAGCTGGCGTTCCACCACGACGTCCACTTGCTCACGTCGTTCGGGTTGAGCATCACGTTGTAGAAGCCGGTCTGCCCGCCGGTGCCGCCGTCGAAGGCCGACGAGTAGTGCGCCCAGCGCGTCTCCGGGAAGAACGAGGTGACGAGCTTCGTGTAGCCGGGGATGCCGCTCCCGTCGTGGAGCACGTCGACGAGCCCCGGGATGTCCGGCGGCAGGTTCGCCTCGAAGTTCCAGTGCGGGAACTCGTCGTCGAGGAACTGCTGCGTGACGACGCCGTTGCCGGCGTCGGCGAGGACGTTGAAGCGGGAGGCCGGCCAGACGGACTCGAGGAGCGGCGCGTGGAACCAGGCGCCGTACGCGCCCGCGCTCGACCCCGTGACGAAGACCTCCTCCGGGTTGACGAAGTGCTCGCGCGCCCACTTCTCTACGACCTTCGCGTTCTGGAAGCCACGGTGCTCGACGTGGACGGTCGGGAAGAGGCCCGCGTAGTCCTGCGCGGCGTCGCCGAAGTGGATGTCGCAGCTGCAGTACGAGACGAAGACGATGTTCCAGTCGCGGAACGGGTTCTGCGGGTTCGTCAGGTCCGCGAAGCCGGAGTGCTGGTTGTTCGGGTTGTCGCCGCCGGCCGGGTTGACGTTGACGTCGCACACCGGAATGGAGCACGTGAGGTTCTCCCAGCACGCGCCGCCGCCCTGATAGTAGACGACGAGCTTGTTCACCGTGCCCCGCTTCGCAAAGAACGCGTAGGGTCCGCCGCGCGCGCAGACGGGGTGGAACGTCCGCCCCTCGTACGTGACCGAGCCGGGCGCGTCGATTGTGGCGAACTGGGCATCCGGGACGAAGGGCGAGATGGTCGTTTGCCGGACGATCTCCGTGCGGAGGCCGTCGATCCGCTGCTGGAGGTCTGCCTCGGTGGCGGTCGTCGGACACTCGGAGCGCGTGATGCGCGCGAACGCCTTCGCGAAGCCGGCGTTCGCGGCGGCGAGCGCGGCATCGTGGCGCGCGTGGTGCGGATCGGCCGCGAGATCGCGAACGAACGCCCCCTCGGCGAGGAAGACCTTCTTGCACTCGAGCGCCGCCGCGTCGAGCAGCCTGCGGCCGCACGCGGCGTCGGCGTGCTTGCCGAGGTCGAGGCCCGCGTTGACGGCGCTCACGATGCCGTGCACCGCGTCGTCGACGATCGTCCGCGCCTCCTCCGGCGTGGTCGTCGTCTGCGTGCAGTCCGCGCCCGCGGCGAGCGACGCCCGTTCCGCGCGGAGCCAGCGGCCTTCGAGGCGGGCCGCGGCACGGGCGAGCGCGGTGTTGCGCGCCGCGACGTCCTGGTCGACGTCCCACCGGCCCCAGACCTCGAGCGCGCGCCGGCAGTAGTCCGCGACGCGCTTCTGCTTCGTGCCGACGCACGCGTTCGTCGGATAGGCGCGCGCGTGGACGGCCGGGGCGACCGTCAGGGCGAGGATCGGTCCGAGGGCGAGCAGGCGGCGCGCGCGACGCATCATCTCGAAGGACCTCCTGGGAAGACGTTCGACGCAGGTATCTCTCCCCGCTCGGCGGGCGGTCAAGCGCTCGACGGGTCTTTCGGCCGTCGCTCCGACGCTTCGACCGCGTGCGACGTCCTCTTGGCCGGCGGCGCGACGCGTTATAGCGTCTGCCGCGTGCGCCGGCTCGCCCTCGCGCTCGTCCCGGCGGTGCTCGCCGCCACCGCGTCTGCCGCCGACGTGCGGTTCCTCCGCGAGGGCGCGGTCGTGAAGACGGTCGACGTCGGCACCCTGGCCCGCGAGTGCGGTCTTCGGACGGTCGAAGTCGACGACCCGAACTACGGCGCCCGCAAGCGCTACCGCGCCTGCCCGCTCGCCGCCGTCTTCCGGATCGGGCTCGGGACGCCTCCCGAAGCCCTCGGGGCGGCGGACGTCTTCATCCGCGCCTGGGATGGCTACGACAAGCCGACGAGCGCGGCCACGCTCGCGGAGCCGGGCGCCTGGGTCGCGTTCGGCGACGCGGAGGCCGCGGGCGGCGACGGGTTCCGCTTCGCGCCGCTCGGCCCGAGGCGCGTCGACCCGGGCCCGCTCTACCTCGTCTGGGAGGCAGGCGCGGGCGCCGCGAAGGGCCGGCCGTGGCCGTGGCAGATCGCCGAGTTCGAGGTGGAGGACTTCGGGAAGAAGTACCCCCACGTGGCGCCGACGGGCGTGCCCCGCGGCAGCCCCGCGTGGCACGGCTTCGAGATCTTCCGCGGCGAGTGCATCGCGTGCCATGCGATCAACCGCGAAGGCGGCACGGTGGGGCCCGACCTGAACGTCCCGCAGAGCATCGTCGAGTACCGTCCGGCGGCGCAGATCAAGGCCTACATCCGCGATCCGCGCACGTTCCGCTACGGCAACATGCCGGCGCACGAGGAGCTGACGGACGCCGATCTCGACGCGCTCGTCGCCTACTTCGCGGCGATGCGGGACCGCAAGCACGACCCGGGCGCCGGCGGGCGGTGAGCGCCGCCGGCGGCCCGGGCGTCAGTGGGAGCGCGGCTTCGCCTGCGGCCGGGCGATCGCCCGCGCGAGCGAGAGGATCAGCTGTCGCGGCTCGTCCGAGAGCGACTGGTAGAGGGCGAGCAGCTCCTGGAGCCCCCGGTCCGCCTCGTCGTTCGGCACGGCGGCCTCAGTGCGGACGGGTCCGAGCCAGACGTGGTGCTCGGTCTCGAGCATCTGCCGGAGATCGTCGCTCAGCACCTCGGGATCGGCCTCGCGCAAGATCTGCGCGAGAGCCGTGTGCACGCGGAGGACGACGAGGAAGGGCGTCGCGCGGTTGCGACCGGACTCGAGCCGGCTCAGCACGCCCTGGCTGACACCCGCGCGTGCCGCGACCTCCTCCTGGGAGAGCCCGCAGAGGGTCCGGACGCGCCGGATGTGCTGTCCGAACCCCCGCATCAGCTCCGCGAAGCTCCGCGGGCTCGCCTCGCTGGGTGACACGTGGTCGAGGGTCGCGAGCATGCTCATCCTCGTCAGTTGAGGAACGGCTGGAGCATCGTCTGGGTCCCGCGCGCCATCCCGATCAGCTCGTCGGCGAAGCCCGCGTCGAGCTTGTTGTGCAGCCCGGCCTTCAGTAGCTGCTTGAGGAGCTTGCTGAGCTGCCTGTTCGCCGAGCGGAGCGCGATGGCGTGCGGCTTGCCGTCGACGTTCGAGGCGGTGTTGAGACGCTTGCGCGCCGCGTCGACCATCTTGACGAGCTGGGCGCGCAGGCGCGGCCGATGGAACTTCGACGACGGCGCCTTCTTGAGCGCCGTCTTGATCGCGTTCAGCTGGCAGGTGACGCCGGGCAGGTCGCCGAGCGTGGTGTGCAGGCAGCCGAGCGCCGGGTCGCACTTGTCCTGAGTGCAGGGGTTCTGGTCGTTGCAGCTCGGCGGCGAGCCGGCGGTGCAGACGCCGGCCAGGCAGGTGTTGATCGCCTTGCACGCGTTCTTCACGGTCGAGTTCGCGCACGGGGTCCCGTCCGCGAGCGTCGTGTGGACGCAGCCGGCGACCGGGTCCTTGGCGTCGGTCGTGCAGGGGTTCGCGTCGTCGCACTCCTTGGCGTTCGGCGCGCGGCAGATGCCCTGCTGACACGTCCCGGTGTTGGTGCCACCCGACGCGGGCGAGCACGCGACGCCGTCCTCGAGCGGGTCGTGGACGCAGCCGAGGGCGGCGTCGCAGCTGTCGAGGGTGCAGGGGTTGTGGTCGTCGCAGTCCCTCTGGGGGCCGGTCAGGCAGACCTGGTTGTGGCAGGTGCCTCCGTCGGGGTAGCAGGCGTCGCCGTTCGAGCACGGCTGGCCCTCGGGGAGCGGCGTCCCGGGGATGCAGTTCCCGAACATGCAGATGGGCGCGCCGGCGCAGACGTCGCCCGAGCCGCACGGCGTGCCGTTCAGGATGGCGTCGTGCCGGGGGCCCGAGACGGCGTCGCAGGTGTCGAGGGTGCAGGGGTTGCAGTCGTCGTAGGCGCTCGAGGGGTTGTGGCCGTTGCAATCGGGGCTCACCGGAGGAACTGGGACACAGGCCTCGTTCTGGCAGGCCTCCTTGCCATTGCACGGGTTGCCGTCGAAGCAGTCGGCGCCGTCGGCAGGCGCGGGACCCGCCACGCACGCGCCCTGCTGGCACGTCTCGTCGCCGTTGCAGGGGTTGCCGTCGCTGCACGAGGTCCCGTCACCGAGCGGCGTGCCCGGCGTGCAGGCCTGGCTCTGGCACGTCTCGACCCCGTTGCACGGGTTGCCGTCGTCGCACGACGTCCCGTCGAGGAGCGGAGCGTGCTGGCAGTGGTTCACCGGATCGCAGGTGTCCTCGGTGCACGGATTGCCGTCGTCGCAGCTCGGCGGTGTGCGCACGCAGGTGTGGTTCCTGCACTCCCCGGGGCCGCTGCACCAGTTGCCGTCGTCGCAGTCGCTGTTCGAGGTGCAGGCGCACGTGCCGATCTCGGCCGATTCGGGCGCGAGCCGCAGGCCGATGATCACGTCCCGCAGCCCGTTCGCCGTCGGGCCGGCGATGTTCGGCAGGTCGAGCTGGAGGATCTCGCCGGCGAGCAGCGCGCCGTCCATCTTGTGGTTGCGGAGGTCGTTGCAGTCGAACGGCGCGCCGGAGAGCGCCGCCGCGATCTGCTCCGACGGCTGGATGATGTCGTCGCCGTCGGTGATGGTCCCCGTCACGCGGCCGGTCGTCAGGTGGAGCGTCGCGTGGATGTCCTTGATGGCGTGCGGCGGGTCGTCCTTCGTGCAGTAGAAGCCGTCGATCCCCGGATCGAGCGCGAGCTCCATGTCGATCGGGACGTTCGCCGTCATGCCGCCCGGCTGGTAGGTGCCGCTCGCCGTGAGCGTCACCGGGCCGTTGCAGATGCCGAGCTTGTTGCCCTTGCACTGCGTGACCGGGGTGCACTGCGACGAGCTGGTGCACGCCTTCCCGTCGGTCGCGCTGTCGACGCAGAACCCGTCCACGCACTTCGGCGTCGTGAGCGGCTGGCACTGCAGGTCGCTGCTGCACGCCTGGCCGATGTTGAAGCCGCTGTCGCAGAGGCCGGCGACGCACTTCGGGCAGAGGGCCTGGTGCGGGCCGGGGAGCCCGCCCTGGCAGTCGTCGCCCTCGCGGCAGCCGAGGAGGCAGAGCGGATCGGAGGCGTCCGTGTTGTGATCCTGCCTGACGAGGACGTCGCCGCCCGCGTCGCCGCCGTCGCAGTCGAGCACGCCGGCGCCGTCGGCCGCGGGGCTCAGGCAGAGCGCGCCGACGCCGGGAATCTCGAGCGCGGGGAAGGCCGTGCCCGCGGCCGGGATCTGCACCGACGCATCACCCGTGATCGGGTCCGGCGCGCCGATGTTGAGCGTGAAGCGGCCCACGCCCCTGATCGGCCCCGTCGACGACGTGTCGCGCGTCGTGAGGGTCAGGCGGCTGCCGGCGTTGCCGCCGCCCGGCTTCCACGTGAACTGCCGCCGCCCGATCGCGGACGTCTCGACGCCGCCCGAGGACGACATGTCGGGGGGCAGCTGCCCGACCGCGGTCGCGCCGCCCCAGCGGCCCGACCCGTGGCCGATCGGGAAGGTCGAGTAGAAGTCGATGATCGCGATCTGGCGGCCGCACGTCTCGGCGTTCGCGAGGTCCTCGGTCGTCGCGAAGGCGAGGAAGAAGTTCCCGATGTTGCCGGTGAGCGGGCCCTGCACGTCGCCGCGGCCGGTCATCTGACCGAGGATGCGGCCGTCACAGGTGCCGGCGTTCGCCTGCGCGCACTCGGTGTCGCTGTTGCAGGTCTTCCGGTCGTCCCCCGTGCATGCCTTCTCGAGTGTGAAGACCCGGTTCCCGATCGTGCCGTTTTGATACGGATCGCCCGTGCAGATGAAGGAGATGTGGTTCAGGTTCGGGTCGGCGGTCGGCCAGGTGCAGTTGCCGTCCTGGGTGAACGTGTACTGCGTGACGGGCGGCGTCGAGCCCTCGTCGAGCCGCGCGGAGAAGACGTGGACGCCCGGGGTGTGGTCGACGTTGTCACCCGCCAGGTCGGTCGCCGCCGAATCGAAGAGCACGACGGGATCCTGCTCGGCGACGAGCGGATGCGAGCTGTCCGCGTTCCCGTTCGTCACCTTGAAGAAGGACGTGATCCCGGAAAAGTGGTCCCAGGTGCCCGCGTAGATCTGCCGGATGCCGGTGTCGTGCCCGTCCCCCGTGAGGCTGCACGTCCCCTGCGGCATCCCCGGCATGCACGCGACGTCCGAGGTGGACGAGAACGCGAAGAACCCGCCGTCTCGGTTGACGGACGCGCTCGTGGCCGCCGTCGCGCCGCCGCCCAGCTGGGCGATGAAGTCCGATCGCTTGTCGTAGAGGAATACCTGCGGCACGCCCGGGGCGCCGACGCGCGCCGTGACGGGGTTCTTGGACGGGTTCGCCGTCGACTCGAAGACGATGACGGTCCCGAACTTGGACACCGACGGATGCGTGTTGTCGCCGTCCGTGCTCGACGTGATCCGGCTCAGGACGTGCGTCACGAGGTTGTAGGTGAAGATCTGGCGGTGCTGCTGACAGGCGAGGCTGCACCCCGCGAGGTTGCCGTAGCTCCCGAACGCGTCGAAGGCGACCACCGCGGGGCGGGTGTCCTGGTTGTTGTTGATCCCCACGCTCGGGTTGTCCGGGTCGCCCGGGCCCTGCGTCACCTGGATGAGCGGATGCCACGGCGGCTGCGGACAGACCGTACCCTGGAGCGTCGTCCCCTGCTCGCAGTCGTACTCGGTGAGCTGGAAGAGGAAGATCTGCCGTCCCGTGCTCCCGTTCCCGAGCAGGTCCTCGGTCGAGCTGAAGACGAGGTTGCGGTCCCACGACCGCCCGGTGGAGATCGCGTGCGCCCCGACCGCCGTCACCATGATGGCCGGCGGCGATTCGAGGTGCAGGGCCCAGGCCGGCAGCGCCCCCATGGCGACGACCAGAGCCGTGAGCAGGGCGGACGTAACCTGTCGACTTGCGCCGATGCGGGTGGTCATGGGCGCGGTCGTCAAGCAAGATCGGGGCCTCGGAGGTGCCGGAGCGCACGCCCCCCAGGGCTCGGGGCCGGGTCCCGGACGTCGTTCTGTCGAACGCCGAATGCTTTTCTGATTCGGCTAGTTGCAAGCGTAGCAGCCGGCGAGATGGAAGAATTATCCTGACCGAGATCGGCGGGCGCCGATTCAATGCGCACGTGAATATGCTGGCGCCGGAGCCATCCGACGCGAATCCGCACGATCCGCGAGGGGTCGCGGACCCTATGGTCTGACGCCGGGTCGGCTGCCCCCCATCGGTCGCGGGCCGCGGATCGGGCGTGCTGGAGACACGCGGGCGCCTCCGGTAGTCGGAAGAGGTAGCGATGGAGGCGGGGAGGGTTGGAGGGCGGATCGCGGCGCTCGCCGGCGTCGGTGTCCTCGGGCTCGCGCTCGCGACGACGGCCGTGCGGCTCGACCGCGAGCCCGCGCCGCGCGACGGCGTCCGGGACCTCGTCTACCTGCCCGACGCGCATCTTCTCCGGCCGCTCGTCCTCGGCCACACGAACGTGCTCGCCGACCTCGTCTGGTTCCGCACCATCAGCTACTTCGGCGAGCACTATCAGCGGGACCACGCCTACCCGTGGCTGGCACGCATGTGCGAGGTCGTCACGGACCTCGATCCACGCGCCGAGCACGTCTACCGCTTCGGCGGGCTCATGCTCCCGTGGGAGGCCGGCGAGGTCGACGCGGGCATCCGTCTCCTCGAGAAGGGCATCCGCGTCTTCCCGGACTCCTGGGAGCTTCGCTACGACTTGGGCATCGTCCGCTACCTCTTCCAGCGCGACCATGCGCGAGCGGCCGACGACCTCCGCCGCGCCGCGGCGCTCCCGGGGGCGCCGCCCATGGTCGCCGGCGTCGCGGCGGCGCTCGAGACGAAGCGGGACGACCCCGCGACCGCGATCGAGATCCTGACGCGCATGCGCGACGAGGCGACGTCGCCGGAGACGCGCGCCGTCTTCGAGCGGAGCATCGCGGACGCGCGCGTCGCCTGGGACCTCGCGCGGCTCGACGCGCTCGTCGCGACGTTCCGCGCGCGGACGGGACGCCTCCCGGCGTCGCTCGATCAGCTCGTGGCCGCGGGGCTCCTCCGGGCGGTCCCGCCCGACCCGTACGGCGGCGCGTACGAGGTCGACGCGGCGACGGGCCGAGTGCGCTCGTCGACCGGCCGCACGCCGCGCGCGCTCGCGGAGAGCCCCCGCGCGCGCGCGATCGAGGCGCACGGGCGCGCGGACTGACGATGGCGGCGATCCTCGAGGTCCGCGATCTCACGAAGCACGTCCGGGATGCGTGGACGATGCGCCGCACGTGCATCCTCGACGGTCTCGACCTGACGCTCGAGGAGGGGGAGCTCTTCGGCCTCGTCGGCCACAACGGCGCCGGGAAGACGACGACGTTCAAGCTGCTCCTCGGCTTCCTCCGCCCGACGCGCGGCACCGTCCGCTTCCGCGGGCGCCCGCTCGACGCCGCGGCGCGCGCGGCGATCGGGTTCCTGCCCGAGCAGCCCTACTTCTACGACTACCTCACGGTCGAGGAGACGCTCGTCTTCTACGCGCATCTCCACGGGCTCCGCGGCGCTGCGTGCCGCGCGCGCGTCGAGGAGCTCCTGGCCCTCGTCCGCCTCGAGCCGAAGCGCCGGGCGCGGCTCCGGACGCTCTCCAAGGGGGCGCTCCAGCGCGTCGGGATCGCGCAGGCGCTCGTGAACCGCCCGCGGCTCGCCATCCTCGACGAGCCGATGTCGGGCCTCGACCCGGCCGGCCGCCACGCCATGCGCGAGCTCATCCGGAGCCTCCGGCGCGACGGGACGACGGTCGTCTTCTCGTCCCACGTCCTCCCCGACGCGGAGGCGCTCTGCAGCCGCGTCGGCATCCTCGCGCGCGGGCGGCTGCGCGACGTGGTCGACGTCCGCCGGGACGCCGACCCGCACGCGTACCTGCTCGCCGTGCGCCACGTGACGGCCGAGACGCTCGCGACGCTCGCAGCCGTGGCGAAGGCCGCCCCGGTCGCCGAGGGCGAGACGTGGCGCGTCCGCGTTCCCGGCGGAGACGCCGTGCACGCGGCCCTCGACGCCGTCCGGCGCGCGCGTGCGACGATCGAGAGCCTGACGCCGGTGCACGCGTCGCTCGAGGAGCGCTTCCTCGCGCACGTGCCGGACGAGGGGATGCTCGACTAGGATGAAGGTCGCCGCCATCGCGCTCAACACCGCCCGCGAGGCCCTCCGGAGCAAGGTCCTCTACTCGATCCTCGCGTTCGCGGTGGTCGTCGTCGCGGTCGCGGCGCTCTTCGGCTCGGCGTCGATCGGCGACCAGGCGAAGTTCGTGAAGGACTTCAGCCTGATGGGCGTCTCCGTCTTCGGCGTCGTCATCGCCGTCGCGCTCGGCGTGAGCATGCTCGGGAAGGAGCTCGGCCGGCGCACGATCCTCAACATCCTCTCGAAGCCCGTCGCGCGCTGGCAGTTCATCCTCGGGAAGTTCCTCGGCCTCGCGGCCACCCTGACGCTCGTGGTGGCGGCGATGAGCGCGGCCCTCGTCGCCGTCGCGGGCGTGCTCGAGGGGCGGCTCGACCCGGCGCTCGTCGTCGCCTCGGCCACGATCGTCCTCGAGCTCCTGATCGTCGTCGCCGCGGCGCTCTTCTTCTCCGCGATCGTCGTGACGCCGACGCTCGCCGGCCTCTTCACGGTTGGCGTGTTCGTCGCCGGCCGCTCGTCCGCCTACGTCCGGTTCTTCACCGGCCCCGACCGCCCGCCGCTCGTGCGCGCGGCCGCGGGCGCGCTCTACTGGCTCCTCCCGCACCTGGACCGCCTGAACGTCGCGGACCGGGTGGTGTACGGCGACCCCGTCGGGGCGGCCTGGCTCGCGACGGCGGCCGCGTACGCCATCGCCTACGCGGGCGTCCTCCTCGTCCTCACGGTCGCCCTCTTCGCGCGGCGCGAGTTCGTGTAGCGGCCCGGCCCGCGGCCGGCGTGCGGAGCATCGAGCGCGGGCCGCCGGCCTCCCGATCGCCTCCGGCCCCGACCTGCTCGGGCCGATGCAGGCGCTCCGCGGGCGAGAGCTCGCCCTCAAGGCGGAGGTCCTCGGCGTGCACGAGGCGATCCGCTCCGCGACCGCCGTGAACGCCGCGCTCTTCAGCATGGCGGACCGCATCGGGACGGTCGAGGCGGGGAAGCTCGCCGACCTGATCCTGCTCGCGGGAGACCCGCTCGCCGACGTCCGCCTCTTCGAGGACCCGGCGAACGTCCTCCTCGTGATGCGGGGCGGGGAGACGATGAAGGACGTCCGCGCCGCGCGCCGCGGCGGTCCTTGACTCGCGCGCGCTTTCGGACGATCCCGCAGGGCGTGAGCCTCCTCGACCGCTTCGGCCTCGGCGGCAAAGTCGCGCTCGTGACCGGCGCCGGGCGCGGCATCGGGCGGGCGATCGCGCTCGCCTTCGCGGAGCAGGGCGCCGACGTCGTCTGCGCCGCGCGGACCGAGAGCGAGATCGAGGACACGGCGGCGCGCGCCCGCGCGGGCGGCCGCCGCGCGCTCGCCGTCCGGTGCGACGTGACCGACGCCGCGCAGCTCGACGCGCTCGCGGCGCGGACGGTCGCCGAGCTCGGGCGCGTGGACGTCCTCGTGAACAACGCGGGCGGCTTCCCGCCCATGAAGCTCCTCGACACGGACCTCCCGTCGTGGGAGTGGTGCCTCCGCTTCAACCTGACCTCGGCCTTCGTCCTGACGCGCGCCTGCGTCCCGCACATGCTCGCGCGCGAGGGCGGCGTCGTCCTCAACATCTCCTCGGCGGCGGGCCGCATCGTGCGCGGCGGCTTCGTCGCCTACGGCACGGCGAAGGCCGCGCTCTCCTTCATGACGCGGCAGCTCGCCGCCGAGCTCGCCCCCCGCGTCCGCGTGAACGCGCTCGCCGTCGGCGCCGTCGAGACGTCCGCGCTCCTGCCGTTCCTCACCGCCGAGCTGCGGGCGCAGATGGAGGCGATGACCCCGATGCGGCGGCTCGGGACGGTGGAGGACGTCGCCCTCGCCGCGCTCTGGCTCTGCTCGTCCGCCGGCGGCTGGGTGACGGGCAAGGTCGTCGAGGTCGACGGCGGCACGGAGTCGACGAACTGGCCGTTCGACTGACGGAGGCGCCGTGCCCCATCGCGTGATCCAGTGGAGCACCGGGAACGTGGGGCGCTTCGCGCTGCGCGCGATCCTCGACCACCCGGAGCTCACGCTCGCCGGCGTGTGGGTGTCGAGCGACGCGAAGGCCGGGAGGGACGCGGGCGAGCTCTGCGGCGCGCCGCCGACGGGCGTCCGCGCGACGCGCGACCGGGCCGCGCTCCTCGCGCTCGACGCCGACTGCGTCTGCTACACGGCGACGGCCGACCTGCGGCCGTTCGAGGCGATCGAGGACATCTGCGCGATCCTCGCCGCCGGCAAGAACGTCGTGTCGAGCTCGATCGTGCCGCTCGTGCACCCGGCCTCGTTCCTCCCCGAGGTCCGCGACCGGCTCGCGGCGGCGTGCCGGGCGGGGAACGCCTCCTTCTTCACGTCCGGGATCGATCCCGGCTTCGCGAACGACGTCCTGCCGCTCACCATCTCGGGGCTCTGCGGCCGGTGGGAGGAGATCCGCGTCCTCGAGATCATCAACTACGCGACGTACGATCAGCCGACCGTTCTCTTCGAGACGATGGGCTTCGGGAAGCCGCTCGACCACGTCCCGCTCCTCCTGACGCCCGGCACGCTCGCGTTCGCCTGGGGCGGGACGATCCGGCTCCTCGCCGAGGGGCTCGGCGTCGCGCTCGACGACCTCCGCGAGACGCACGAGCGCCGCCCCGCCGTCCGCCCGATCCGCATCGGGGCGCACACCGTCCAGCCGGGCACCATGGGCGCGCTCCGCTTCGAGGTGCAGGGCATCGTCGGCGGGCGGCCGGCGATCGTCGTCGAGCACGTGACGCGGCTCGACGACGACCTCGCTCCGGAGTGGCCGCGCGGCCACGGGAGCTACCGGGTCGTGGTGAAGGGAGCGCCCTCGATCCGCTGCGAGCTCGAGTTCGAGGACGAGCGCGGCGACCACGCCGTCGGCGGCGTGTGGCTCACCGCGACGCGCCTCGTGAACGCCATCCCCGCGGTGTGCGCGGCGCGCCCGGGGCTCCTCTCCGCGCTCGACCTCCCGCTCGTGACCGGGCGCGGGCTCTTCCGCGGCTAGGGACGAGCCGCGGTGGCGTCGTCCGCGCGCGCGCGTCGCCGGTGGATCGCGGTCGCGCTCGCGCGCGCTCGGCGCCGTCGCGTGGAGCGGGCTCGAAGGGACCGTGGCGCTCGTGGACGGCGCCCTCACCGTCGAGCGCGCCGCGCTCCGCGCGTGCGACGGCGTCGTCACCGCGAGCGGCCGCCTCGACCTCCGCGACGCCCGGCGTCCGCCCTTCGCGCTCCGGGTCGCCGCGCGGGGCGCCGACCTCCGCGCGGCGCTCGCCGGCACGAGCGCCGCCGGGCGGCTGGACGGCCATCTCGCCCTCGACGCGGACCTCGCCGGCTCCGGCCTCGCCTGGGACGCCGTCGCCCCCACGCTCCGCGGCACCGCGACCGTCGACGTGCGGGACGGCGCCATGCGCGACGCGAACCTCGTGCGCGAGGTGCTGGACGCCGTCCGCCGGGTGCCGGGGCTCGGGGCCGTCCTCGGGGTGCCGGCCCGGTCCGGCGAGCTGCTCGCCGCGAAGGACACGCGGTTCGACGCGCTCGGCGCGCACGTTCGCATCGCCGAGCGCCGCCTCACGACCGAGGACTTCGCCTTCGACGCGCGCGACTACCGCATCACCGGCCGGGGCGTCCTCGCCTTCGACCGCGCCCTCGACTTCACCGGGACGCTCGCGCTCTCGGAGCCCTTCGCGCGCGCCGTGCTGCCGGGCGCCGCGATCCTCCGCACGGTGGGCGACCCGCTCCGGCTGCTCCGCATCCCCTTCCGCGCGAGCGGCACGCTGCCGCGCGTGACGGTGGTTCCGGACGCGGGCGCGGTCGTACGCCCGCTCGACGAGCTCGAGCGGGGCGCCGAGGCGCTGCTCGGCGGGACCAAGCGCGGGCGGAAGCTCCTCGCCCCGCTCGACGAGCTGCTCCGCCGATCGCCGCGGGGCGGCGCGGTTGATTCCGCGCGCCCGAGGTGACAAGCGCGACGGATGGGACGGATCCGGCGCACGCTCGCCGCCGCGCTCGCGCTCGCCGCCGCGCTCGCGCGCGGCGCCGCCGCCGGGGAGCCGATCGTCACGCTCGAGGACGCCGAGACCCAGGCGCTCGCGACGCACGAGGCGATCCGCGCCGCCGCGGCGGAGCAGGCCCGGGCGCGCGTCGCGCCGTGGCGCGCGTGGAGCGCGCTCGGGCCGAACGTGAGCGACCTTCCGAGCTTCACGCACGTGAGGGAGGAGCTCGCCTTCCCGGTCCCCCCGCTCGGCCCCGCCGTCGCGTTCAACCCCGTCGTCCTCGCGCAGGACGTGCTGCGGAACGTGCTCGCGGTGTCGCAGCCGCTCTACACGCACCAGTTCTGGGGCCTGCGGGACATCGGCCGCGCGGAGGTGCGGCGGAGCGACGAGGCCTACCGGGCCGCGCGTGCCGACGTCCGCCTCGCCGTCGCGGCGGCCTACTACGACCTCCTCCGCGCCCGGTCGCTCGAGGAGGTCGCCGCCCAGACGCAGCGCCTCGCCGACACGGAAATCGGCCACGCGCGGGATCGCGTGCGGGCCGGCGTGGCGGTCGAGGCCGACACGCTCCGCGCCCAGGCCGAGCGCGCGCGGGCGGACGCGCGGATGGCCGACGCGTCGGCGCTGGTCGCGAACGCGACGGACCTCCTCCGCCGTCTCGCAGGGCTCGAGGGGCCGTTCCGCGTCGAGGAGCCGCCGCCGCCGACGCTCGACCTCGGCGCGGTCGAGCCGTTCGTCGCGTCCGCGCTCGCGCGGAACCCGGACCTCCGCGCGCGCGAGGCGGCCGTCGCCGCCGCCGAGGGCGAGGAGCGCCGGCGCCGCGCGCTCCTCTATCCGACGGTCGGCGTCGGGTTCACGTACCAGAACCTGAACCACGAGACGTTCGTCGACCTCAACGACTTCTGGTCGCTCGCGCTGCGCGCCGAGGTGCCGCTCTTCGAGGGCGGCGGCACGCGCTTGCTCGACGTCGCGGAGCAGCGCGCGCTCGTCCGCGAGCTCGGTGAATCGCTCGCGGCGTTCCGGCGCGACCTCGAGGTCGACGTGCGCCGCGCCTGGACGACGGTCCGCACCCTCGAGGCGCGCCGCGCGGCCGCGGAGAAGGAAGTGGCGCTCGACAGCGAGACCTACCGCATGCTCTCCGCCCGCTACGAGGACGGCTACGCGACGGACCTCGACGTGCTCACGGCGCTCACGAACCTCGACACGGCGCGGGCGACGCTCACCTCGGTCCGCTATGCGTGGGCCGTGGCCGTCGTCCAGCTCGAACGCCTCGCCGGCACGCTCGAGTAGCGGGGCTAGGAGGCGGCGGCCGCGGCGTGCGCGACGGCGTCCCGCAGGACGTGCGGGTCGAGCGGCTTGTCGAGCACCGCGGCGGCGCCGAGCTCGCGGGCCTCGGCCCGGACGTCGTCGTTGCCGTACGCGGTGATGAGGACGACCGGCGTCGACCGGTTCGAGGCGCGGAGCGCGGCGAGGACGTCGAGCCCCGAGAGGCCCGGCATCTCGACGTCGGAGACGACGACGTCGATCGGCGCCGCGCGGTCGGCGGAGAGCGTCGGCTCGAGCCACTCGAGGACGTCGAGGCCGTCCGCCGCCTCGACGACCTCGTGCCCGGCCGTCCGGAGCAGCGTCGCGACCAGGGATCGCATGTCGGCGTCGTCCTCGGCGACGAGCACGCGGCGCTCGCGGCCCCCCGTCGCGGCCGCGGCGGCGGCCGGCGGCGGGGCCATCCGCCGCCGGCCGCCCCGCCGGTCGGCGCGGTGGACGACGACCTCGATGCCGTACGCCGCGAGGCCCGCGAACTGCGCACGGACGTCCGCCAGCACGTCGTCGGCCGCGCGGCCGCGGATCACGAGCTCGAGGCGGCTCCCGCGGGGAAACGTCTGCGCGTTCAGCACGAGCGTCTCGACCTCGTACGGCGTGAGGCGGCCGACGACGCGGAACGCGCCGCGCTCGTCCGCGCCCGGCGTCGTCAAGCGGGCGTGGAACGGCAGCCCGCGGCGGCGGCCGGGCGCCGTCATGCCGGCCCCACCGCGTCGCGGATGGTCGCGCGCAGCTCCGCCCAGTCGAGCGGCTTTGCGAGGAGCGCGAAGGCGCCGAGCGCGCGCGACTCGGCCTGCGAGCGCGGCATCCCGTACGCGGTCATCAGGATGATCGGGGTGTCGATCCCGCGGTAGCGGAGTGCCTCCATCACCTCGAGCGCCGTGAGGTCGGGCATCTGCACGTCCGAGACGACGGCGTCGAAGCGCTCGCGCGGATCGTCCGTCCAGAGCGCGCACTCGAGGTGCCGCAGCATCGCGATCCCGCTGTCCACCGAGACGACCTCGTGCCCGTCCTCGCGCAGCACGGCACCGACGAGCGCGCGCATGTCGGTGTCGTCCTCGACGAGGAGGATGCGGGCCCGCCTCACCGCCCGCGCGGGTCCCGGCGGGGCCTCCTGCGGGGCTCGTTCGACGAGGGTTGCGTACATGGCGACCTCCACCGCCGGGAGCAGCTCCCGTGCCAGCGCGGCGGGCCGCGCGCCGCCGCGGCCGCGGCGCCCGACGCCCGGGGCGTCCTGCCCCGCGCCGCGCGCCGGCGGCCCGCAGTCCGCGCGCTCACGCGGGCTTGGCCGCGGTGGGGCGTTTCGCCCCGCGCGCACACGCGGCGTCCGGGCTTCGCGACCGCGCGTACGAGCGGAGCTTGCGGTAGAGCGTCTTGCGGTCGACGCCGAGGATCGCCGCCGCGCGGGTCCGGTTCCGTCCGACGGAGGCGAGGACGCGGAGGATGTGGCGGCGCTCGACCTCCGCGAGCGGAACGAGCTCGGCGCCCTCGGCGGCCGCGGGCGGCGCCGGCCGCGCCCGCCGCACCTTCTCCGGCAGGTCCTCGACGCCGATCCGATCGAAGCGGGCGAGCGCCACCGCGCGCTCGATGCAGTTCTGGAGCTCGCGGACGTTCCCCGGCCACGGGTAGCGGAGGAGCTGGCGCGCCGCGGACGGCGAGAGCCCGAGCACGCGCGTTCCCGTCGCGGCCGCGCAGCGCTCGACGAAGTGCTGCGCGAGGAGGAGCACGTCGTTCCCCCGGGCGCGGAGCGGCGGGAGCTCGACGCGGATCACGTCCAGCCGGAAGTGCAGGTCCTGGCGGAAGCGGCCCGCCGCCACCGCGGCGTCGAGGTCGTGATGCGTCGCCGCGACGATGCGGGCGTCGAAGGGCACCTCCGTGTCGGCGCCGACGGGGCGGACCCGCCGCTCCTGGAGCGCCCGCAGCAGCTTCGGCTGGAGCGGGAGGGGCAGCTCGCCGATCTCGTCGAGGAAGAGCGTTCCGCCGTTCGCCTCGGTGAAGAGGCCGGGCCGCGCGGCCGCAGCGCCCGTGAACGCGCCGCGCACGTGACCGAAGAGCTCGCTCTCGAGGAGTGCCTCGGGCACGGCGGCGCAGTTGACCGCGACGAAGGGGCCGGCGGCGCGGCGCCCGCGGTCGTGCAGCGCGCGCGCGACGAGCTCCTTGCCGGTGCCGCTCTCGCCGACGACGAGGACGGAGGCGTCCGCGTCGGCGACGCGCGCGACGAGGTCGAGCACGGGCGCCATGCTCGCGCTCGCCGTGAGGAGACCGCCCACGCGCCGCGCGTCCGCGACCGCCTCGCGGAGCCGTCGGATCTGCCCCCGGAGCGCGCGGTGCTCGACGGCGCGTGCGACGGTGTGCGCGAGCACGTCGGGCTGCGGCGGCTTCGTGATGAAGTCCCACGCGCCGGCGCGGAGCGCGGCGACGGCGGTGTCGAAGCTGCCGAACGCCGTGAGCACCGTGACCGGCACGTCGGGACGGTGCGCGACGATCCGCTCGCAGAGCGCGAGGCCGCTCGTCTCGGGCAGCTCGAGGTCGGTGACGACGGCGTCGAGGTCCGCCGACTCGACGACGGCGAACGCGTCGGCCGCCGTCGTCCGCCACACGACGTCGAAGCCGCGCGCGGCGAGCGTCGCCTCGACGAGGCGGCACATGTCGGCGTCGTCGTCGACGACGAGCACGCGGCCGCTCACGCCGTCGCTCCCGCCGGCGCGCCGGCCGGACGGCCGGCGCGCGGAGCGCTCGCGGCGGTCTCGCGGCAGAGCGCCGCGACGCGCGCGACGTGCGGGGCGACGCGCTCCGCGGGCTCGTCGGCGCGGAGGCTCGCCTCGAGCGCGGCGGCGGCCTCGCCGAGCCCCGGGAAGCCGTAGCCGCCGGCCGTGCCCTTCAAACGGTGCGCGAGGAGCGTGAGCGTCGTGCGGTCGGCGTCGGCCCAGTGCCGCTCGAGCGCCGCGGCGCGCTCGGGGAGGCCGGCGAGGAACGTCGCGGTGATCTCCGCGAGCGACGGATGGCGCCCGCGCGTCGCGTCGCCGCGCGCCGGCGCGGGCCGCCGCACCCCCGGCCGCAGGTGGCGCGCGATCGTCGCGAGGAGCGCGTCGGGGTCGATCGGCTTCGGGAGGAAGTCGTCGCAGCCCGCCGCGAGGCATCGCTCGCGGTCGCCGTCCATCGCGTGCGCGGTGAGCGCGATCACCGGCGCGCGGTGCTCCGCCGCGCGGAGCCGCGCCGTCGCCGCGTAGCCGTCGAGGCGGGGCATCTGCATGTCCATCAGGACGACGTCGAACGGCCGCCCGGCCCCCGCGGCCGCGAGCGCCGCCGCGCACCCCGCCTCGCCGTCGTCCGCCGTCTCGACCTGGGCGCCCGCGCGGCGGAGCCAGAAGGAGACGAGCCGCTGCGTGTCGGGCGCGTCTTCGACGAGGAGGATGCGCCCCTCGAGCCGGCGGCGCGCGCGGCGGCGCGCGGGCGGCGGCGCCGCGGGCTCCGCCGCCGTCACCATCGGGACGCCGTCGAGCGGTCCGGTGTCGAGCGCGAGGACGAACGTGCTGCCGGCCCCCGGCGTGCTCGTGACCGTGATGTCGCCGCCCAGCATCTCGGCGAGGCGCTTCGAGATCGCGAGCCCGAGGCCCGTGCCCCCGAAGCGCCGGGTCGTCGAGGCGTCGGCCTGGCTGAACGGGGCGAAGAGCGTCGGCAGGGCCTCCGGCGCGATGCCGATGCCCGTGTCCGTCACCTCGATGCGGAGCCGCGCCGGCGCGGCGTCCGTCGCGTCCGACATGCCGAGGACGAGGCGGACGCCGCCCGTCTCGGTGAACTTGATCGCGTTGCCGGCGAGGTTCAGGAGGATCTGGCGGACGCGCGTCGGATCGCCCTGGATGCGGGCGGGGATGGGTGTCCGGTACTCGACGTCGAGGGTGAGACCCTTGCCGAGCGCGCGCGGCCGCAGGAGCGACGCCACCTGGGCGACCAGCTCCGCCGGCGAGCACCCGACACGCTCGAGGACGAGCTTCCCCGCCTCGATCTTCGAGAGGTCCAGGATGTCGTTCAGGATGCGCTCGAGGTGCTCGCCGTTGCGGCGGATCGTTTCGAGATAGCTCGCGCGCTCGTCGGCGTCGGCCTCCGGGTCGGAGAGCAGGTCCGCGTAGCCGAGGATCGCGGTCATCGGCGTCCGGAGCTCGTGGCTCATGTTCGCCAGGAACTCCGACTTCGCGCGTGCCGCCTCCAGCGCCGCGTTCCGGCTGGCTTCCAGCGCGTCCTCCGCCCGCTTGCGCTCCGTGATGTCCTGCACGGCGCCGTAGAAGTGGACGGTGTCCGTCTCCGGGTCGTCCCACACGCAGACCCCGTGGTCGAGCGTCCAGCGGACCTCGCCGCTCTTCGTGATCATGCGGATCGCGCTCGTGTGCGGCTCGCCGGAGAGGCCCGCGCGCTCGCGGGCGCGGAGGATCGGGACGTCGTCGGGGTGGACGAGGCCGCGGATTCCGCCGCGCGCGCGGGCCTCTTCGAGCGTGAAGCCCGTCATGCGGGTGAATGCCTCCGTCACCCACTCGAGCATCGCTTCGCCCGCCGGGAGGAGGCGATAGCCGTAGGCCCAGTCGGAGGTGAGGGCGCTGATCGCGCGCCAGCGCGCCTCCGTCCGCCGGAGCGCGGCCTCGGTCTGCTTCCGCTCGGTGACGTCGCGGAAGATGCTCTGCACGACGCGCCGGCCGCCGAGCGCGACCACGCTCCCGCTGATCTCGACCGGAACGAGCCGGCCGCCGGCGTGACGGAGGTGGACGTCGCCCGCCGTGACGTGCCCGCGATGGAGGCAGGCCCCGATGATCTCCGCGAGCCGGCCCCGGGCCTCGGGCGGCGCGAGCGCCGTGACGCACGTCCCGACGAGCGCGTCGCGCGCGATCCCGGTGAGCTCGGCGGCGCGGCGGTTCGCCTCGACGACGAGGCCCGTCTCGGCGTCGGTGACGACGATCGCGTCGTTCGCGGCGTCGAGCAGGTGCTGGTAGCGGGCCTCCCACCGCTTGATGTGCCGGAGCACGAACAGCGACGCGAGCAGCCCGATCGCGAGCATCGAGCCCGTCGCGACGTACGTCCCGGTCAGCATGACGCTCTTGAACCAGCGCGCCCCGTCGCCGAGCGTCTGCGAGAAGCCGTTCTCGAGCGGCGTGAGGCGCTCGTTCAGGACGCCGAGCCGCTTCGTGATCGCCGCGATGCGGGCCGGATCCAGCGCGCCGCCGCGCACGCGCTCGTGCAGCTCCTCGCCGAGGCGGCGGAGCTTCAGCACGTAGCGGTCGGCGCGCGTCCAGATCGCGAGCGCGTCGGCGAGGTAGCTCACGCCGCGGAAGCGGTGGAAGAGGAGCGCCATGCCGGGGACGTCCTCGGGGTGGTTCTTGCCCTGCACGAACCCGTCGTGCACCCGGCCGGGGTTCGGCTGCTCCTTCGCGAGCTCGAGCCGCGCCGCGCGGTCGCCGAGCGGGACCGCGATGGCCGCGAGGTAGCGGAGGTAGTCGCGCTCCTCGTGCGACTCCGCGTAGCGGACGAGGTAGTGGACGGCGTCCTTCTGGCCCTTCGACCACTGCCCTTCGGCGCTCACGTACGCGCGGATCGCGGCGAGGACCTCGAGCCGGGCGTTCGCGACGTAGAGCAGGCACGACACGATGACGACGAAGACGAGGATGATCGACCCGATCTTGTACTCGATCGGCACCGACCGCCTGAGGCTCCGACGCGGCGACATCCCGGATCCCCGGCGACCCGGTGCAAGCGCCGTTCCCCGCGACGCCGCCTCACCCGCCGTGGCGTCGTCCCTCCGGATGCGGTGTCCGGCGCACCCTCCCGCCGGGGCAGGAGGCGCCGGCGACGTCGAGAAACTGCCGCCCGCGGACAGCGGCGCACGCGCTACGCCGCGGTCCGCGCGCTCGGCTCCGCCGCCGCCGGCAGCGTGATCGTGAAGGTCGTCCCCACGCCGCGCGTCGAGTCGACGGTGATCGTCCCGCCGAAGTGGTTCGTCACGAGGTCGCGGACGATCGCGAGCCCGAGCCCCGTGCCGCGCCCGGGCGGCTTCGTCGTGAAGAGCTCCTCCCACACGTGCGCGAGGTGCTCCGTCGCGATCCCGCAGCCCCAGTCCGACACCGTGATCGTCACGCCGTCGCCCTCGCGGGCGGCGCGGACGTCGATCTGGCCCGTCCGGCCCGCCTCCTCGTACGCGTCGATCCCGTTCGTCACGAGGTTGGTCAGAATCTGCCCGAGCTTCGTCGGGTCGCCGCGCACCTGCGGGGTCGCCGGGTCCACCGCGACGCGGAGCGCGCAGCTCGCGGCGCGGAGCTGGTGCTGAAGCAGGACCTCCGTCTCGCGCACGACGCGGTTCACGTCGAACGTCGACGCCGGCGTGCGCGCGCAGCCGCGGGTGTGCGCCTTGACGGCGAGGATGAAGTGCGCGGCCTTCTCCGTCCACTGCTCGGCGCGGCGCGCGACCGTGTCGAGCTCGCGCGCGAGCTCGCGGTGGTCCTCGAGGCCGACGCTCGGGTCGCCGATCGACGCCGCGTACTCCTGGATCAGCTCGCGCGCCACGCGGAGGCTCGCGAGTGCGGCGCCGAGCGGCGTGCTCACCTCGTGCGCGACCCCGGCCGCGAGGCGGCCGAGGGTCGCGAGCTTCTCGGCGCGGATGAGCTTCTCCTGGCTCTGCTGGAGCTCGCGGTACGCGCCCGACTGCCGGGCGACGGCCTCCCGCAGCTCGGCGTTCGCATGGTTCAGCTCGGCGGTCCGCTCGACGACCTTCTGCTCGAGCGTCACCGTGAGCGAGTGCAGCTCCTCGTACGAGCGCGCGTGGAGGATCGAGATGGCCGTCTGGCTCGCGAGCGTGCGGAGGAACTGCACGTCCTCCCCCGCGTAGTAGCGGCGCGAGCGCCGCGGCCCGAGCGCGAGGAAGCCGAGGAGCCCGTCGCGGAAGGTCATGGGGACGAGGAGCTCGCTCGTGACGGACCCGAGCGGCGGCGGCGCGCCGAGCGCGGCGTCGTCGTCGTACCAGGCGACCGCCCGGCCCTCGGCGAGCCGCGCGATCGCCGGGTGGTCGGCCGCGACGGCGGAGACGCCGCCGAGCGCGACGCGGTGCACTCCCGCGGCGCGGAAGGCACCGCCCGGCTCGCGGAGGTAGAGCGCTCCCGCCTCGAGGCAGAGCGCCTCGTCCGCGCGCTCGACCGCGATGGCCGCGATGCGCGCGACGTCGAGGGTCGAGGCGAACGTGACGCTCGTCGCCTCGAGGATGCCGCGCGCATCGTACGTCGGGCGGAAGCACACCCGGTCGACGATGCGCTGCACGCGGTCGCGGAGGGGCAGCAGGAGGACGACGACGCCGGCGAGCGAGAGGTGGAGCGGCAGCGGGTCGGACGAGCCCGGCTGGTGCAGGAGCCAGCTCACGGCCGCGAGGAGCGCGGAGTAGAGCAGCATCGTCACGCCGGTCAGGACGACCCAGTGGACGAGCCGGCGGACCATCGTGTCGATCTCGAAGAGATCGTGCCGGACGATTGCGTACGCGAGCCCGAGCGGGAAGAGGAACGCGGTGAACGCGGCCGACGTGACCGAGAGCTGCCCGCCCGTCACGCCCGAGAGGGTGAACAGGATCGCCGGGAAGACGACGCCGGGAACGGCCGCGAGCACGACGACGCGGATCTTCGTCCGCTCGAGCGGCGTGCCGCGCCGGTACTCGCGCCACATGCGCCAGGCGAAGACGAAGAGGACGCCCCCGACGTTCACGAAGCAGAGGTTCCCGACGGGCACCGCGCGGGGGATGTCGAAGACGACGGCCTGGAAGACCGCTGCGATCGCGAGCGACGCGCCCCACGCAAGTGCCACGGCGAGCCGGCGGCGCGCGGCCAGGTGCGGGCGCGGGAACGCGAAGGCGAAGTGGACGACCGCCGCCGGCCAGAGCGACTCCGCGAGCACGTTCAGCCGGAGCGCGAGCGGATGGGCGCCGTAGAGGAGCGCGCCCGTGAGGGCGTACACGGCCGTCGTCAACCCGAGGACCAGGTTCCCGCGCGCGGCGAGGAGATCGGGCCGCAGCACCCAGACCGTGATCGCGACCAGCCCGAAGACGAGCCCGTTCAACGCGTAGGCGCCGAAGAGGAGGAGGGCCTCGGAGCCGCCGAAGCGGCGCGAGACGAACGTCGCCTCCCACGTCCGGCCGTCACGGCGGAAGGTGTACGCGATCGGTGTGCCCGGCGGGCGGAGCGCGACCTGCCGGTAGACGTCGCCGTTGTCACGGACGCGGACGCCGGCGACGGCGGTCACCTCGGCGAGGAAGACGTCGCCGACGCCCGCCGACCAGTCCGGCAGCGCGGCGACCGGCACGAGCCGGTTCGCGAGCACGAAGAACCCCGGGAACGGCCGGCCCCACCACTCGAGGCCCTCGACGGCCCCGAGCCCCGCAAGCCCGAGCACGACGAGCGCGAGCGCGGCCGCCACCACCGAGTGCGCGGCGCGCCGCCGGACGGTGCCCCCCGCCGCGCTCACGCCGCCGCCTCCCCGATCCGGCGCGCGGCGAGCGCGACGGCCGCGAGCGCGACGCAGCCCCAGGCGAAGGCGTCCCCGAAGCGCACGTACGGGCTCCGGCCGTCGAGCAGGCGAACCGTCGTCCGCAGCACGTCCGCCACCCCGACCGGCACGACGCCCTCGGATCGACCCGTCGGCGCAATGACGCCCGAGATGCCCGTCGTCGCCGCGCGCACGAGGTAGCGACGCGCCTCGACCGCGCGGAAGACGGCCATGGAGAAGTGCTGCGCGGCCGCGGCGACGCCGCGCGGGTCCGACCACTCGTCGTTGGAGATGTTGACGAGCAGCCGCGCGCCCCGGGCGACGAGCGCGCGGGCGAGCCGCGGGTAGAGCACCTCGTAGCAGATCATGACGCCGAGGGGGCCGCCGGGGGACGGCACCGGCCGGACGCCGGCGCCGGGCCGGAGGACCGCGGCCGGCGCGCTCAGGAAGCGTAGCCCGAGGGGCGCGTATTCCGCGAAGGGGACCAGGCGGACCTTGTCGTAGCTGCCGAGGATCCCGTCGCCGTCGATCGCGTAGGCGGCGTTGCGGAGCCCGTCGGGCTCGCGCCGCGGGCCCCCGACGAGGAGGACGGCGCGCGTCTCGTCCGCGAGCGTGCGGAGCGCGGCGAGCGCGTCCGGATCCTGCCCGACGGCGAACCCCGCGCTGTTCTCCGGCCACACGACGAGGCCGGGCGCCGCCTCGCCCACGCCCGCGCGCGTGAGCCGCGCGTTGCGCGCGAGCGTGACGAGCGCGGACATGTACGAGACGTCGCGCGAGGGCGGCGTGTTCGTCTGCACGACCGCGACGGAGAGCACGTCCCCGGCCTCGCGCCACGCCGCGAGGCGCCACCGGCCGTACGCCGCGGTCGCGCCCCAGCAGGCGGCCGCGACGGCGATCATCGCGGCTGCCCGCCGCCGGTCGGGTTGCCCCCGGCCGACGGGACGGAGCAGGTCCGCGACGGCGAGCGCGGAGAGGGCGCAGAGCCACGAGAGCCCGTACGCACCGGTCGCGTCGGCGATCTGGATGAGCGTCGTGCGCCGGTAGAGCGCGTGGCCGAGGAACTCCCAGGGGAGCCCGGTGAAGAGCGAGGTCCGGACGAGCTCGCCGCCGACCCAGAGCGCCGGGATCCCCGCGTAGGCGACGACGCGCGGCGCGTCGAGGAGCCGGGCCGTCCCGGCGCCGAAGAGCCCGACCGGGACGCCGACGCAGAGGAGATACATCCCGAGCGACGCGAGCGCGGCGAGCGGAGCCGGGATGCCGAAGAAGCGGGCGAACATGCCGGGCGACCACCAGGTGACCGCCGCCGCGAGCGCGACGCCGTACGCCGCGCCGATGACGAACCCGGCGGCCGTACCGAGCCCGCGGAGCGCGAGCAGGACGGGGACGAGCGCGACGGGCGCGAGCGCGTCGACGGACCAGGGCGGGGCCGCGGCCGCGTAGAGGAGCGCCGCGAGCGCGAGGCCGGCGACGCGCGTCACGCCGCGGACCTCGCCGCGGCGGCGCCCCCGGAGTCGCGCGCGGGCGCCGCGCGGAGGCGGAGCGTGAAGCAGGACCCCTCGCCGACGATGCTCTGCACCGTCAGCTCCCCGCCCATCACCGCGGCGAGCCGGCGGGAGATCGCGAGCCCGAGCCCGGTCCCGGTCGTCGCGGACACGTTCGCCTGGCGGAACGGCTCGAAGATGGCGGCCTGCTCGGCGGGGGCGATCCCGATCCCCGTGTCGCGGACGGCGATCCACACGCCCGCGTCGTCCGCGCCGGCGGAGACGGTCACCTCGCCGGCGGGCGTGAACTTGATCGCGTTCTCGACCAGGTTCGCCATCACGACGCGCAGCTTCGTCCGGTCGGCGGCGACGGGCGGCACCTGGGCGGCCTCCCAGCGGAACGCGACCGGACGGTCGCCGATCAGGCGCACGGCGGCGCTCTCGACCTCGTCGCGGAGCGTCTCGAGGCGGACGGCGCGAAGCTGGACGCCCACGTCGCCCGCTTCGAGGCGCGCCATGTCGAGGAAGTTGTTGATGAGGTCGAGAAGGCCGGCCGCGCTCCGCCGCATGCGGGCGAGCGTTTCGGCGGCCGCGGGCGTCTGCGGACCGCACGCGCCCTCGAGCATCATGTCGCTGTAGCCGATGATGATGTGGACCGGCGTCCGGAACTCGTGCGACACGCTCGTCAGCATGTCGGACTTGAGCCGCTCCGCCTCCGTGACGCGCTCGAGCTGCGCGTACGCCTTGAGCGCGACGTCCACCCAGAGGAGGAGCTTCTCGGGGCCCTCGGCCTTGTCGTGGTAGCCGTTGATGTCGAGGCGCCGGAGCATCTCGCGCGCCGGCTTCTCGCCGGCGTAGCCCGTCTGGAGGATCACCTGGATCGTCGGATCGATCTCGCGGATGCGGGCGACGAGCTCCTCGCCCGTCATGCGCGGCATCAGGTAGTCGACGAGCGCGAGGTGGACCTTCTCGGTCGCGAGGAGGGGCAGGGCCTCGGCGCCGCTCGACGCCGTGAGCACGCGGTGCCCCTCGCGCTCGAGCAGCAGCCGGACCGACTCGAGCGTCTCCTCCTGGTCGTCCACGACCAGGACGGTGTATGCGGACGCCGATGGCCGCAGGCGCTTGCGGGGCATGGCCGGGAGGCGCGCGCGGGGTCTACCGGTCCGGCTTCGACCTGGCGCCGGACCCCGCGCCCGGGTCGATCGAGAAGGTGTCGTGCCGCGCCCGCGGCACGGCCTCGATGTGGATGCTGAAGGGCTTGAGGGTCGATTTCATCCGGCGGCCATTCTCGCGCCGGAGCTTGAGCGCGACGACCAGGTGGTCGAAGTCCGCGTGCTGCTCGGCGTAGCGGGGATGCGCCGCGGTCGGGTTCGCGTGGCGGTGCCAGTACGCGGGGTCGCGCGAGTCGAATTCGTACTTCCCGCCGGGTGCGTGGGCATCGGCCCACGTGTTGAACTCGTGCTTCCAGTAGACGATCCCGTCGGAGACCCGACGGTCGCGCGTCCGGCACACGCCGACGGCGCAGTCGGCGTCGGTCGTGCACTCGACGGTCGGGTTCTGCGCGCAGACGTGCACCTCCATCGTCTTCGCGAAGAACGTCGTGGGATCCGCCTGCGAGAGATCGATGACCTGGTCGAGCGCCGAGAACCGCCAGCCCTGCGCGTTCCACCCCGTGAGCGCGAGGACGTCGATCAGCCCCGGGGCCGAGACGGCGTAGCCCTCGAGGTCGTAGCCCCACCCCTGGCTCCAGCCCGGCGTCGTCGTGCCCGGCGCGTCGCGGAGCCCCCGGATCTCCGAGACGTCGAGCGCGAGATACGCCCAGCGCTCGAGGCTCGGGCTGTCGCCGACCCCGCTCACCCCGGTGGGGTACGGACCCTCGTAGACCGCCTTCAGGAGGGGGCGGCCGTCGGGATCGAGAAGCGGCGCCTTCGTTACCCGGTCGAAGGCGGGGACGCTCGGGCGCAGCTGGATCTCCTGGCCGATCACGGTGAACTGGCTCTCGTCGATCGTCCGCCACACCGTGCAGGAGTCGGCCTCCTCGACGACGATGCGCTTCGGCCCGTAGGACAGCATGGGGAGCTGCACCCGGAGCTGCCACTTCTCGCGCGAGTCCGCCTGGTCGCGGGCGAGGACCGGCGCGACGACCGGTGCGCGGGCCCGCAGCGGCGACGGCGAGCCGCAGGCGAGGTCGGTGTGGAGGTGGAACGGCCGCGCGCTGCGGGCGTCCATGTCGAGCGGCAGGCCCCAGTTCTCGAAGTACACGCGGCGGCTGGCGGCGAGCAGGTCGCGTTCGTCGATGCGCAGGAACCGGACCCGGTACTTCTTCGTGGGGTCGAGCGGATGCGCGTCGTCGGCGAAGATGATGATCTGCCCGCCCGGGCGGAAGGTCGCCGATGGCGTGCCCGGATCGCGCCGCGCCCAGCCGGCGGGCCAGGCGAACGGCGGACGCACGGCGGCGAGGTCCGGCGGCTCCTTCTCGCAGCCGCACCACCCGGCAGCCGAGATCCGCGCTGCACCGAGCGCGGAGAGGAGGACGAGGATCCCGAGTCGCGTACGCATGAGAGCTCCGTCGTGTTGGCGTCCCCGGGGGGAGCAAGCCCCGTACCGGCGGGGAATCCGGAGAACGCCATGCGGCTTCGCGCGCCCCGCGCGCCCGGGCGGGGCGATCGGCGCGCAGCGCGGGGTGCGTGGGCCGGCATGCGGCGCCGCCCAGGTGGGCGCCGCTGGCACACGCGGCCGCCCGCGGCACACCCCGGCGGGCCGGCTGCCTAGCCGACGAGCGCCTGGCGGAGCGCCGCGACGAGCGGCTCCCGCTCCCCGGCCGGGAGCGGCACGCGGCGCTCGGCGAGCGGCCGGACCCAGATCGGATGCTGCGCCTCGGGGTCGTCCGCGTAGCGCGGGATCACGTGCCAGTGGACGTGCGTCACGAAGTTCCCGAGGCAGGCGTAGTTGAGCCGGACGGGCGCCGTGACGCGCCGGATCGCGGCCGCGACCCGCGCGACGTCGTCCCAGAGGCGCCCCTGGCGGTCGAGCGGCAGGGCGTCCAGATGCTCGTGGTGGTCCTTCAGCAGGAGGATGCAGTAGCCGCGGTACGCCTGCTCGTCGGCGAGCGTCACGTGCGACTCCGAGAGCGTCGCGACGAAGTCCGGATTCTGGTGCGCGTCGATGCGCGCGATGCGCGTACAGGCGGAGCATTCCATGCCTCGCCTCCTAGCGCAGCGCGGGAGGGAGGTCACGCGCACGCGCCGCGTCCATCCCCAACCGGCGGGCGCGCATCGGACGCGGTTGACGGCGGCCGCCGGGCCGCTCATGGTGCCGCTCGAGGCCATGCCCGTCGAGCACGTGACGATCCACGGCCGGGAGGTCGCCTTTCGCCGCGCCGGCTCGGGCCCCGTCGTGGTCCTCGTCCACGGCATCGCGGGGAGCTCGTCCACCTGGAAGCGGGCGATGCCCCGGCTCGCCGAGCGCTTCACCGTCATCGCCCCCGATCTCATGGGACACGGCGCGTCGGCGAAGCCCGCGACGGAGTATTCGCTCGGGGCGCACGCGAATTTCCTCCGCGACCTGCTCGACGTGCTCGGGCACGAGCGCGCGACGTTCGTCGGCCAGTCGCTCGGCGGCGGCATCGTGATGCAGCTCGCGTATCAGTTCCCGGAGCGGTGCGAGCGGCTCGTGCTCGTGTCGAGCGGCGGGCTCGGGCGCGAGGTGACGCCGCTCCTCCGCCTGCTCTCGCTGCCCGGTGCGGAGTGGATCGTCCCGATCGCCTGCCGCCCCGGCGTCCTCGGCGCGGGCGAGCGGTTCGCCGCCTGGGTGCGCCGGCTCGGGTTCGAGCCCTCCGCGTCGACGACCGAGATGTGGCGCGGCTTCGCCGCGCTCGGGAGCGCCGAGAGCCGTCGCGCGTTCTTCCGGACGCTCCGCGCGGTCGTCGACTTCGGCGGCCAGTCGGTGAGCGCGCAGGACCGGCTCTACCTCGCGTCCGAGCTGCCGGTGCTGATCGTCTGGGGCGACCGCGACCCCTTCATCCCGGTCGACCACGGCGTCGCCGCGCACGAGGCCCTCCCGGGGAGCCGCCTCGTCGTCTTCGAGGGCGTCGGGCACTTCCCGCACTGCGAGGCGCCGGAGCGGTTCGTCGCCGCCCTCGTGGACTTCATCCGGACGACGGACGCGGCGCGGGTCGAGCCGGGGCGGTTGCGCGAGGTGCTGCGAGCGGCCGTCGGGAAGTAGCGCCCGCGCGCGCCGGACGGGCGGGACGCGGGAGAGCCCGTCGCTCGCCCCGCGTCCCGCGCGCCTCGTCACGGCGTCGGGTCGTCGAGGAACGCGCCGCTGGGGGAGAAGTGCTTGAGCGGGCCGTCGTCGTCCTCGAAGTTGCTCGTGTTGAGCACCTGGATCCCGGCGTGCTGCTCGCCGTTGAACGGGGTGACGACGGGCGCCGTTTGCCCCGGCTCGCAGCCGAGGTCGAACGGCACCTGCGGGTCGTTGAACCAGAGCCCGAGATGGTACTGGTTGACCGCGCCGAAGGTCGCGCCCGTCTGCGGCGTGCCTTCGCGGCCGAGCGTGGTCACGGTGCCCGGCGAGATGCTGAACGTCTCCTTGTTGAAGATCCCGCGGACGGTCGCTTCGCCGTTGCCGCGGGCGTCGGTCTGGAGGTCGCTTTGGTACCAGGACACGCCGAACGGCCCGTGCGGCACCTGGTTGACGAACAGGTCGTACCCGGTGTTCGGCGCGAGCCCGCGGGCGCGCACCTTCATGATCTGGTTGAGGCGCGTGTCCCGCAGGGTGACGGTCGCGGTGGCGGTCGGGAGGCAAGCGCGGATCGCGGCGGACGAAGGCACCATCGTGAAGGTGAAGTCCATCCGTCGGGGCTCGGCGTCGCGTGCGACGGCGAGCGCGCCGACGATCCCCACCACGACGGCGAGCGCGAGCGGTCTGGTGATCGACATGAGCTCCTCCCTCGGCGAAGTTTTTCGGAACGAGCGGAGGCCGTTCGCCGATTCGGGTGGAGCGCGGCTCGCCTGCATGGCTCGCTCGACGGCCGGAGCGCGAGGCGCGAGCGTTACCCGTGTGAGAGCGGCGGCTCAAGGGGGGCGACGTCGCGCCGGACGTCGCGGACCGCTATGGTGCGCGCGAGGAGGCAGTGGCATGAAGACGGTGGTCGGATTCCTGCTCGCGTTCGCGATCGGCGCGCTCTGTCGCGTGTCGGATGTCCCGATGCCCGCGCCGCCGAAGATGATCGGCGCGCTGCTCGTCGTCGCGATCACCCTCGGCTATCTCGCCGCCGACCGGCTGCTGCCCCGCACGTCGGACGTCGTCGCCACCCGCCCGAGCGTCGAGTGACGCCCCCGCGGCGCGCTCACGTCGCGAGCGCGCGGCGGCGCACCTTGCCGGACGCCGTCCGCGGCAGGCGCTCCACGAGGTGGAGCCGCCGCGGCAGCTTGTGCGCGGCGAGGCGGGAGCGCGCGCCCGCCCGGAGCTCCTCGAGCGTCGGCGGCGCGGCGTCTCGTGCGGGCACGACCCACGCGGCGACGACCTCCCCCCACTCGGCGTCCCGCACCCCCGCGACCGCGACCTCGCCGACGCCCGGGAGCGCCGCGAGGACGTGCTCGACCTCGGCCGGCGACACGTTCTCGCCGCCCGTGACGATCACGTCGTCGCGCCGGCCGAGCACCCGGAGCACGCCGTCCGCGTCGAGCGTCCCGAGGTCGCTCGTCGCGAGCCAGCCGTCGGCGGCGAGCGGACGAATCGCGCCGTCCGGCTCGAGCACGCCGCGGGCGACGGTCGGGCCGTGCACGCGGATCTCGCCCGGCTCGCCCGGCGCCGCGTCCGAGCCGTCCGGGCGTGCGATGCGGACGCGGGTCGCGAGGAGCGGCGGGCCGACGGTGCCGTCGAGCGCGCGCGGGTCGCCGGGCGCCGCCGTCGCGACCTGCGAGGCGGCCTCCGTGCACCCGTACGTCGGCGCGACGGGCCAGCCGTGCGCGGCGGCGGCGCGCAGGAGGTCCGCGCCGGCCGCCGCCCCGCCGACGAGCGCGCAGCGGAGGCGCCGGGGCGGACGCACGCGCGCGAGCCGGGCGAGCGCCGTCGGCACGAGCGACACCATCGTCACGCCGTCCTCGTCGAGCGCGCGCGCGACGGCCTCGGCGTCGAAGCGCGGATGCAGGACGACCGTCGTCGCGTGGATCGCGCTCCGCACGACGCCGGCGAGCCCGCCGACGTGCCAGAGGGGAAGGCAGGCGAGCCAGCGCTCGTCGGGGGGCGCGCCGAGGCGCGCCGCGCTCCCGAACGCGCTCCAGGCGTGGTTGCCGGCGGTCAGCACGACGGGCCGCGCGGGCCCCGACGTCCCCGACGTGAAGACGACCGTGTGCGGTGCGTCGAGGTCGAGGAGCGGGGGCGCGGGGGCGGCGCCGGCGACGCCGTCGAGCGGGACGCGGACGACGGGGACGCCGGCGGCGTCCGCGCGCGGATCGCCGTCGGCGACGAGCGCCGCGAGCGCAGCGGCGCGCCCGCATCGCGCGACCTCCTCCGCCGGCGCGCGCGGGTCGAGGAGCACGAGGACCGCTCCGGCGCGCGGGACCGCGTGCACGAGCGTCACCAGCGCCGTGCCGTTCGGAAGGAGCGCGCCGACGCGCGCGCCCGGCGGGAGTCCCCAGGCGCGGATCGCGGCGGCGGCCGCAGCGACGCGCGTCTCGAGCGCGCGGAAGGTGAGCGTCTCCTCGGGCGCGACGAGCGCGGGGTGGTCGGGACGCGCGGCCGCGGCGCGGGCGAGCCAGTCGGGGACGATCACGCCGCGCGCTCCTCCCGCCAGCGCGCGAGGCGCGCGCGGTCGAGCGTCACGCCGAGGCCGGGGCCGGGCGGGAGCGCGAGCGACGGGCCGTCCGGCGCCGGCTCGCGCACGAGGTCGCCGGCGAGGAGCGCGCGCGTCGCGAGGCCGCAGGGCCGGAGCGGGTCCGGGAGCGCGGCGGCGAGGTGCAGCGCGGCCGCGGTCGCGATCCGGGTGTCGAGGCTCGTCGTGACCGTCACGGCGAGCCCCCGCGCGGCGGCGGCGCGCGCGGTCGCGACGGCGGCCGCGAGCCCGCCCACCTGCACGAGCTTCAGCACGACGGCGTCCGCGGCGGCCGCGGCGGCGAGCCGGGCGACGGCGTCGGCACCCGTCACCGCCTCGTCGGCCGCGATGCGCACGCCGCCCTCGCGCCGGACGCGCGCCATGCCGCGGAGGTCGTCGGCGGCGACGGGCTGCTCGAGCCACTCGACGCCGAGCGGCGCGAGCGCCCGCGCCGCCCGGACGGCCGCGTCGACGTCCAAGGCGCCGTTCGCGTCGAGCCGCAGGCGGAGCCCGGGCGCCGCCGCGTGCGCCGCCGCCGCGCGCGCGAGCGCGCGATCGAGGTCGGGCGCGAGCTTGAGCTTCGCGCACGCGAATCCGCGCGCGCGGGCGGCGGCCGCGGCGGCGCCGCAGGCATGGGGGTCCTCCGCGTCGAGCAGCGCGCTCGCGGGCACCCGACGGCGCACGGGGCCGCCGAGCAGCTCGGCGACGCTCCGGCCCGTCGCGTGTCCGAGGAGGTCGTGGAGCGCCGTGTCGAGCCCGGCCGCGGCCGGCCGGTCGAGCGACGCGAGCCGCGCGCGGAGCGCGTCGAGACGGTCGAGGCTCGCGTCGCGGAGCCAGCCGGCCGCGCCGGCGAGCGCGGCGGCGGTCGCGGCGAGCGCGGTCGCGGGCGCCG
>DASRHG010000074.1:0-6129 GCA_035650655.1 Binatia bacterium
GAACCGGCGGAGCAGCGCGCGGCGCCGCCGGGGGCCGATGCCCGCGACGCCGTCGAGCGGCGAGGCGAGGCGCGCGCGGCCGCGCAGCTTGCGGTGGTAGCTGTTCGCGAAGCGGTGTGCCTCGTCGCGGACGCGCTGGAGGAGGAAGAGCGCCGTCGAGTTCGGCTTGAGCACGACCGGGTTCTTGCGGCCGGGGAGGAACACGCGCTCCGGCCGGCGGCGAAGCTCCGCCGCCGTCGCGTCGCGCTCGACGCGCTCCTTCGCGAGGCCGACCACCTCGAGGTCGTCGATCCCGAGGTCGTGGAGCGTCGCCACGGCGGCGCCGAGCTGTCCGAGCCCGCCGTCGATCACGAGGAGGTCGGGCACCCCGCCCTTCTCGCGCGCGTCGCGGAAGCGGCGGCGCAGCACCTCGGCGACCGACGCAAAGTCATCCGCCCCCGCGACGGAGCGGATGCGGTAGAGCCGGTAGCCGGCCTTCGCGGGCTCGCCCTCGTCGAACGCGACGACCGCGCCCACCGACTCCGTGCCCTGGATGTTCGCGATGTCGACGCACTCGATCCGCTTGGGCGCGTTCCGGAGGTGGAGGCGGGCCTGGAGCTCCGTCACCATCCGCTCGCGCTGCTTCCCCGCGTCGCGCCGCTCGGCGAAGCCCTGCTGCGCGTTCGTCCGCGCCATGTCGACCAGGCGGAGCTTGTCGCCGCGCTGGGGGACGAGGATCGACACCTTCTTCCCCCGCCGCTCGCTCAGGTACTCGGCGCGGACGTCCGCGTCGGAGATCGCGACGGGAAGGAGGATCTCGTCGGGCACGTCGTGGGTCGTCGCCTGGTAGAACTGCGTGAGCACGGCCTCGAGCACCTCGGCGTCCGGGAACTCCTGGTCGTCGAAGCTGTAGCTCCGGTTCCCGACGAGCTTCCCGCTGCGGACGAAGAGCACCTGCACCTCGATGCAGCCGCCCTCGCGGTAGAGCCCGAAGACGTCCTGGTTCGCGCCCCAGTGCTCGACCACCTGCTGGCGCTCCTGCGTCTTCTCGATCGCCTGGATCTGGTCGCGCAGCCGCGCCGCCGCCTCGAAGCGCTCCTCGTCCGCCGCGGCCTTCATCTGCCGCGTGAGCGCGCTGACGACGTCGTGGCTCCGGCCCTCGAGGAGGAGCATCGCCTGCCGGAGGTGCTCCCCGTACACCGCGCGGTCGACCGGAAGCGTGCAGGGGCCGAGGCAGCGCTTGATCTGGTACTCGATGCACGGCCGGCTCCGGTTCCGGAACACCGGGTCGCTGCACGTGCGGAGCGGGAAGACCTTCCGGATCGTGTCGAGCGTCTCGCGCACGGCCGACGCGCTCGCGAAGGGGCCGAAGTAGCGGCTGCCGTCCTTGACGATCCGGCGCGTGACGAGGACGCGCGGCCACGAGTCCCCGACCGTGACCTTGACGCTCACGTAGCTCTTGTCGTCCTTCAGCCGGATGTTGTAGCGCGGCTTGTACTGCTTGATGAGGTTGTTCTCGAGGATCAGCGCCTCCTTCTCGCTCGCCGTGACGAGGGTCTCGAAGTCGGCGAGTCGACCGACGAGGAAGCGCACCTGGCTCCGCTCGTCGCCGCCGCGGAGATAGCTCCGGACGCGGCTCCGGAGGTTCACCGCCTTCCCGACGTAGATCACCTTCCCGTGCCGGTCCTTCAGCAGGTACACGCCCGGCCGCGGCGGGACGACGGCGAGCTTCTCCTCGAGCCCGCGCGCGGGCGCCGCCTCGGCGGGCGGCGTCTCGGTGGAAGTCGGCTCCTCGCTCACGACGGCGGATTATAGCGATCGGGGCGGGGCGCTCACCATGCGGAGCGCGCCCGGCCGAGTCAATTCCTGGAGCGGCAATTCCGTGACGCCGCGTCGCGCGCGAGACGGCGGCGGCGGGGCCCGCGCGCGGCGGGACGGCCCGCGCCGTGGGGCCCGGCGTGGCGCGGAACGTGCACCTTCGCGCCGCCGGAGGCGCCGCATGGTCCGTGCCCTTCTCGTGATCGTGGCCGCCGCTCTCCTCGTCGCCCCGGCCGCGCACGCCGGCTGCCGGCGGGCGGCGACCGAGGTGCTGTGCGAGCTCGGCTCGACGACGGTGACGATCGGCACCCAGGCCGTCGTCGGCTACCAGCACGCGCACGAGCCCGGGCTCGTGCACGGGAGCTTTCTCCCGCGCTCGGCGCCGGCACCGCGCGACGGCTTCCGGATCGAGATCCAGCACTTCGATCGCGACGCCGCGTTCTGCCACCGCTTCGGCGACGAGACGTACTGCTACTGAGCGCCGGTCGCGCGCGGGTGCGCCCCGTGCGCGAGCGCTGGACGCCGGGGGCGGAGGCGGGCTACGAGGTGGGGAGCGTGAGGCGGTTCGTGGTGGGAGCGGTCGTGGTGGGCCTCCTCGCCGGCGCGGCGGGCGCGCGGGCCGAGGAGTTCGTCAGGCGGGGCGGGACGACGCTCTGGGAGTCCGAGCGGGCGGCCGCGCGATGCCTCGAGGCGATCGAGGAGGCGTCCGAGGCGGACAAGGAGGGCGCGCCGGAGAACCCGGGCCTCTTCCCCGCCCCGGCGTGCAGCGCGGGGAAGGTGCTGACGGGAGGAACGCGGGTCGCGCCGGCGACGCCGAAGGGACGCTGCGGAAAGCTCGCGAAGGTGCGGGTGGTATCGGGGCGGTTCAGCGGCGCGATCGGCTGCGTGGCCGCGGACGCGCTCAGCCGCAGGCGCGTCGCGCCGGTGCGCTGAGCGCCGCGACGGCGCGCCTCAGACGGCCACCGGCGCGGGGAGCGCCGGCGCCGGCGCGGCGGCCTGCTCGGCGAGCGGGACGAGGAAGGGGCTCGGGGTGTACGCCGGCACGAGCCGCTGGAGGAGGCCGAGCGCCGTCGGGACGTCGCCCGCGCGCACGGCGGCGGCGAGCCCCGCGAGCCATGCGTCGGGATGCGACGGGCGGTGCCGGCGGCGCACGATCTTGATGCGCTCGTGGTGCGTCGAGGCGACGCGCTCCTCGGCGTCCACCAGCTCCTCGTTGAGCTTCTCCCCGGGCCGGAGCCCGGTGAAGACGATCTCGATGTCCTCGTCGGGCTCGAAGCCCGAGAGGCGGATCATCTGCCGGGCGAGGTCGAGGATGCGGACCGGCTCGCCCATCTCGAGGATCAGGATCTCGCCGCCGTGCCCGACGCCGGCGGCCTGGAGGATCAGCTGCACGGCCTCGGGGATGGTCATGAAGTACCGCCGGACGTCGGGATGCGTCACGGTGACCGGCCCGCCCCGCGCGATCTGCTCGCGGAAGAGCGGGACCACGCTCCCGTTCGAGCCGAGGACGTTTCCGAAGCGCACCGCGACGAAGCTGCAGCACCCGTTCTGGAGGCCCTGGACGACCATCTCGGCGGCGCGCTTCGTGACGCCCATGACGCTCGTCGGCCGGACGGCCTTGTCCGTCGACACGAGGACGAACTCGCGCGTGCCATGCCGGATCGCCGCCCGGGCGGCGTTCCACGTGCCGAGCACGTTGTTGCGGATCGCCTCCAGCACGTTCGCCTCGGCCATCGGCACGTGCTTGTACGCCGCGGCGTGGAAGACGAGGTCGGGCCGATGCGCGCCGAAGACGCGGTCGAGCTGGTCCTCCAGGAGGATGCTGCCGAGCACGGGCTCGATCCGCAGGGCCGGGAAGCGCGCCCGCAGCTCCATGTCGAGCGCGAAGACGCCGTTCTCGTGGCGGTCGTAGAGGACGAGGCGCTCGGGCTCGTAGGCCGCGAGCTGGCGGCAGAGCTCCGAGCCGATCGAGCCCGCGGCGCCGGTGACGAGGACGCTCCTGCCGGCGATGAGCGAGCGGACGCGCGGGAGATCGAGGCGCACCGGCTCGCGCGCCAGGAGATCGTCGACCTGGACCTCGCGCATCTGCGTGTAGATGACGCGGCCGGCGACGAGCTCGCCGAGCGTCGGGAGGACGCGGTGGCGCACGCGCGCCTCGCCGCAGCGCTGGACGATCCGCCGCATGAGCGCGCCGGACGCCGACGGGAGCGCGATCAGCACCTCGCCGACGTCGTGCGCCGCAACCAGCGCCGGGAGGTCGTCGATCCCGCCCAGCACCGGCGTGCCGCAGATGCGGGTCCCGCGCTTCGTCGGGTCGTCGTCCACGAAGCCGACCACCGCGAAGCCGAGCCGCGGCCGGCTCTCGATCTCCTCGCAGAGCCGGATGCCGGCCGAGCCCGCGCCGACGATGAGCGCGAGCGTCTCGATCCGGCGGACGGCCGGCCGCTCGCCGCGCTCGCGGAGGAGCCGGATCACGAGCCGGGCGCCGGCCAGCAGCGAGGTGCAGAGCAGGAGGTCGAGGAAGAAGATCGAGCGCGGATACCCGCCGAGCCCGCGCACGAAGACCATGACGAAGAGGAAGAGCGTCGAGGCGAGGAGGTTCGCGCGGACGATCCCCTCGACGTCGCGGACGCTCACGTGCCGCCACCATCCCGAGAAGAGCCCGAACGCCCAGAAGGCGATCAGCTTGCAGGCGAGGAGGAGCGGCAGCGTGACGGCGATCACGCGCGCGTAGTGCCAGGGGATCGAGAGGTCGAAGCGCAGCGAGAACGCCGCCACGTACGCCGCCGTCGCGAGCACGAGGTTCGCGGCGGCGGTGAGGACGGTGCGGTGGCGGAGCAGGCCGGTCGGCGTCATGCGATCGCCCTCCGCGCGCCCGCGGGCGCGAGGGCCTCGAGGAGGGCCCCACAGACCCGGTCTACCTGCTCCTCGCGCATGGTGGTGAAGAACGGGAGCGCCATGCAGGTGTCGCCGGCCGCCTCCGCGTGCGGGAAGTCGCCCGGCTCGAAGCCGAAGCGCGCGCGATAGAACGGCTGGAGGTGGATCGGCGGGAAGTAGGCGCGGGCGGGCACGCCGCGCCGGGCGAGCTCGTCGATCAGCCGGTCGCGCTCGCCGCGCGCGGCGACGCGCACGACGTAGACGAACCAGCTCATCCGCGTCGTCCAGGGGGCGACGTACGGCAGGGTCACGCCCGGCACGCCGTCGAGGCGCGCGGCGTACCAGGCGGCCACCTGCGTGCGCCGCGCGAGCATGTCGTCGAGCCGCGCGAGCTGGACCGTGCCGAGCGCCGCGCGCAGCTCGTCCAGCCGGTAGTTGTAGCCGAGGCGGCTGTGCGCGAGCCAGCCGTCGAACACGTCGCGTCCCTGGTTGCGGAGGCTCCGGAAGAGCGCGTCCCAGTCGGCGCGATCGGTGACGATCATCCCGCCCTCCCCGGTCGTCATCTGCTTGTTCGGGTAGAAGGCGAAGACGGCCGCGTCGCCGAGCGTGCCGACGGCACGACCCCTGTACCGCGCGCCGATCGCCTCGCACGCGTCCTCGACGACCGCGAGCCCGTGGGCGGCGGCGATCTCGCGGATCGGATCCATGTCCGCGGCCTGACCGAAGACGTGCACCGGGAGGATCGCCTTGAGCCGCCCGCGCCGCCGGCCACCGCGTGCCAGGTCCTTCACCCTGCGCGCGACCTCGCCGGGGTCGATCGTGAGCGCGCGGCGGTCGACGTCGACGAAGACGGGCCGCGCGCCCGTGTAGAGGATGCAGTTCGCGGACGCGACGAAGCTGAAGGGCGTCGTCACGACCAGGTCGCCCTCGCCGACCCCGGCGGCGAGCATGGCGAGGTGGAGGCCGGCGGTGCCGCTGCTCACCGCGGCGGCGTGGCGGGTGCCGACGTAGGCGGCGGCGTCGCGCTCGAAGCCGGCGAGCCGCGGCCCGATGCTCAGCGTCGGCGTGCACAGGACCTCATCGACCGCCGCGCGCTCCGCGCCGGTGATGTCGGGTTCACACATTGGGATGTTCATTCGAGCTCCTCCTCGGCATACTCCTCACGGGTGATCCGCATTCTGTTCCTCGCACTCGCCCTCGCGTCGTCGCCGCTCCTCGCAGACGGGACGGACGGCCGATCGTCGGCCGCGGCTTCGCCCGCCGCCGCACCTCGTCCACCGGCCGCCGCCGCACCGCGCCTGACGCTTCCGCCGCCGCCGCGCTTCGACGCGACGGCGGAGCCGTCACGCGTCTCGCTCGCGTGGGGGGGCCGGACGATCTCGGTGGAGACGACGGTGCGCGGCGGGCCGCACGCGCGGACGCGGGAGATCGTCCCGTCCGCGACCCACGTCGAGG
>DASRHG010000075.1:0-15786 GCA_035650655.1 Binatia bacterium
CCTTGTTCTTCGTGAATCGTCCCGGCGTGCCGACCGACGACCTCGACATCGTCGACCTCGCGCCGACCATCCTCGCTCTGCTCGGCGTCGACGTGCCGTCCGACATGGACGGCCGGGTGCGCATCCCGCCGGCGCGTTGAAGCGACCGGTCCGCCGCGCCGTCCAAGGCTCGGCGCGCGTCGATCCCGGCTCGCCCGCGAAGTTGAAAAGGTATCCCTGCTCGCGTATGAATGCACCAATTTTTCCGCACTTTAGCCTGCGAGCGGCGGTGTGGCGGCTGGGCGGCAGAGGGAACTCGGTTGGCGCAATTCCAGTACCGCGCGGTTGATCCGCAGGGAAAGGTCGTGGAGGGGACGATCGAGGCGGCCGAGGTGCCCGTGGTCGTCGCGCGGCTGCACGATCGCGGGCTCATCCCGATCAACATCGGGGCGTCCGCGGACGGTGCGCGGGCGCGCCCCGCCCGCCTCGCGCTGCCGACGCTCCCGGCGCTCGGGCGCCGGCGGATCAAGCAGCGCGAGCTCCTCGTCCTCACGCAGCAGCTCTCGGCGCTCGTCTCGTCCGGGCTCCCGCTCGACCGGAGCCTCGCGACGGTCGCCGAGCTCGCCGACAACCCCGAGCTGAAGCGCATCCACACCGAGGTGCTGCACGCCGTCCAGGGCGGCAAGTCGCTCGCGGAGGCGCTCGGCCAGCACAAGGCGTTTCCGGCGCTCTACGTGAACATGATCCGGGCGGGCGAGGTCGGCGGCTTCCTCGAGCTCGTCCTCCAGCGCCTCGTCGAGTACCTCGAGCGCGGACAGCAGCTGCGCGACGACGTGACGGGCGCGATGATCTACCCGCTCGTCCTGACCGGCATGCTCGGCGCCTCCATGCTCTTCCTCCTCGTCTTCGTGCTGCCGAAGTTCTCGGCGCTCTTCGCCGATCTCAAGACCGCGATGCCGCTCCCGGCGCGCTTCGTCATGGGAGTCTCGGACGTGGTGCGCGGCTACTGGTGGGTCGCGATCCCCGTGCTCGCGGTCGTGCTCATCGCGTACCGATCGATGCTGAACAACCCGCGGGGGCGCTACCGGTGGGACCAGCTGAAGCTCCGCCTGCCGCTCGTCGGGCCCGTGCTGCGCAAGATGGAGGTCGCGAGCATCTCCCGCACGCTCGGCACGCTCCTCAAGAGCGGCGTCCCGATGCTCCAGTCGCTCGGCGTCGTGAAGGACATCGCCGGCAACCAGGTGATCGCGCGCTCGCTCGGCGAGGTGGAGGTCGGCGTGCGCGAGGGGGCCGGCGTCTCCGACCCGCTCGCGCGCTCCGGCGTCTTCCCGACGCTCGCCATTCAGATGATCTCCGTCGGCGAGGAGACGGGGAAGCTCGACGAGCTCCTCCTCCGCGTCGCCGACCACTTCGACCGCGACGTGCGCGTCCAGATCCAGCAGTTCACACGTCTCCTCGAGCCGGCGCTCATCCTGGTCATGGGCCTCGGCGTCGGCGTGATCGTCGTGTCGATGCTGATGGCGATCTTCAGCGTGAACGACCTCCCGATGTGACGGGTGTCGGAGCGAGGTGACCCCGTACGTGAGCATCCCACTTGGACGAACGGCCCGCCGGACGCTGATCGTGGTGGCGATCGCCGAGGCGGCCGTGTTCCTGATTCTCCTCACGGTGGCGCGGTTCATGAGCGTCGGGCACAAGGCGGAGCGGCGCGCCGCGCTCGCGCTCGATGCGTTCCACGCCGACGTCGGCCGCTACCCGACGACGGGCGAGGGCCTCCAGGCGCTCGTGCAGCGGCTGCAGGGCGTCGACGGCTGGGACCGCCCGTACGTCGAGAGCATCCCGCTCGACCCGTGGCATCACCCGTATGCGTATCGAGCTCCCGGCGGCGAGGGGCGGTTCCGGGACATCGTCTCCTTCGGCGGCGACGGTGCCAAGGGCGGCGTCCGCGAGGGCGCGGACATCGTGCCGTTCGTCTTCGACGCCTGGCCGGGCATCGGTGCCGGACTCATGGTGGTGTTCGTCGCCCTGGCCGCTTCCCGGCCGACCGAGTTCCAGAGGAGCCACCCAATCATGCGAGAGAATCGACGACAGGCCGGCTTCACCCTCATCGAGCTCATGATCGTGATGAGCATCATCGCGCTCCTGATGGCGCTCGTCGTGCCGCGCTTCATGGGCCAGCAGGCGAAGGCGGAGCGGCGTGCCGCGCGCGCGCAGATCGAGCTCTTCGGCACCGCGCTCGACGCCTTCCGCCTCGACATCGGCCGCTACCCGACCGGGCAGGAGGGCCTCGCGGCGCTCGTGCAGCGGCCCTTCGGCGTCGACCGCTGGGACGGGCCCTATCTCAAGAAGCAGGTCCCGCTCGATCCGTGGCATCACCCCTACGAGTACCGGAGCCCCGGGCAGGGCGGGCGGCCCTACGACATCGTGTCGTACGGGGCGGACGGTGCGCCCGGCGGCGACGGCGACGGCCGCGACATCGCGAGCTGGGAGAACGACGCAGGGTGATCGTGTCGGGCCCCCATCGCGCCGCGCGCGGCTTCACGCTGATCGAGATGACGATGGTGCTCCTCATCATCGCGATCGGCTCCGCCCTCGTGATCCCGATGATCGAGAGCGGCATCGAGGCGCGCGAGGTGCGACGCGCGGCCCGGCAGATCGCCTCGACGATGCACTACTGCCGCGGCGAGGCCGTCTCGCGCGGCATGCCGCAGGAGCTGGTCATCGACGCGACGAAGAACAGCCTGCACACGACGGCCTGGGGCCGGTGGGCGGTGCTGACCGACCGCGCGCTGATCGAGCGCATCACCGGCGGCAACCAGGTCGAGGACGGCGTCGTGCAGATCCTCTTCTTCCCAAACGGGGCGTCGAGCGGGGCCGAGGTCGTGGTCGCGAACCGGCGGGACCGGACGCAGAACCGGATCGAGATCGATCTCGATCCGCTCATCAGCACGGTCCGGGTCGCGGACGTGGCGGGATGAGGGGCGCCGTGCGTGCCACCGGACGGCGCTCGACGTTCGGGTTCACGCTGATCGAGGTCGCGGTCGCGCTCGCCATCCTCGGGATCGGCGTGGTCACGGTGCTCGAGATCGTGAGCGGCAGCCTCCGGCTCCAGGACCGTGCGAGCCGCGAGAGCCGCGCCGTGCTCCTTGCGCGGGGCACCATGGACGCGCTCCTCTTCCAGCCCGACATCCGCGATCACGTCGAGGACCGGCCGTCGGCCGAGGGCTATCGGACGCACATCGTCGTGCGGCATGCGACGCCCGAAGAGGGCGGCGCGCGCGACCTCGACTTCTCCTCCGACGTGGCGCTCCGGTACCTCCAGGTCGACGTCACCTGGCAGGACGCGAGCGGCGCGAAGACGTACACCGTCCAGAGCCTGCGGGTGGCTCCCGAGAATGAGTAGGGCGCACCGAGCCGGCTTCACGCTCCTCGAGCTCGTCCTCGCCATGACGGCGCTCGCGATGATGACGGCGATCTGCTACGCCGCCTTCCATCTCGCGATCCGCGCGATCGAGCGGGGGGAGGTCGCGGTCGTGACGGCGCAGCGGCTGCGCGTCGCGAGCGACGTCCTCATCCGGCAGATCAAGTCGACCGTGCCGTATGCCGCCCGGAACAAGGACCTGGACGTGTATCCGTACTTCCTCGGCACCGCCACCTCGATGGCGTTCGTCACCGCGGGCGGTCTTCACGGCGGGGGCGGGCTCGTGCGCGTCGTCTACCAGGTGGTCGACAATCCGCCGCGGCTGATCATGACGGAGACGTCGTTCTTCTCCCCGGATACGCTCGGGCGCGACGCGGTCGACACCTCGGGGGAGCGTCCCACCGTCCTCCTCGACAACTTCCAGTCGCTGCACTTCTTGTACTACCGGAACGAAGGCGAGGACTTCGGGGAGTCGTCGTGGGTGAGCGGCTGGGACGGCTACGAGGAGGAGATGATGCCGTCCGCGGTCCGGATCACCGTCGACGGGCTCCCCGGCCTCGAGCTCGGGCAGTGGAACCAGGAAATTCCGATCATGGCGACGAACTACGGCGACAACATGGGCGAGGTCGACGAGGAGAGCCTCGCGGAGCGGCCGGAGGACGAGTAGGTGGACACGGACGCGGGGGACGAGGGCAAGTGACGGGCGCCCGCACGACGCGCGAGCGGACGGGCGAGCGCGGCATCGCACTCCTCCTCGTCATGTGGATCTTCATGGTCCTCGGCGTGCTGTCGCTCGACTTCGCCCGCTACATGCGCGACGACGGGCAGGCGGCGATCAACTTCGAGGAGGAGACGATCGGGTACTACGTCGCCCTCGCCGGCATGAACCGCGTCATCTACGAGGCGCAGGTGGCGCGCGATCAGTTGCTCACGACGCCGGTCACGAACGCCGACGCCGAGCGGCGGCCCGGCCGCGACCGCGAGGACGACGACGAGGACGCACGCGTCCCGGCGGACGGCCAGTGGCACGACGGCGAGTTCGCCGGGCGGCGCTACTCCGTCCGGCTGACGGACGAGGGCGGGCGCATCGCGCTCAACAAGGCGGACGAGACGCTCCTCACGCACGTCGTCCGGAGCCTCTATCAGGGCTTCAACGCGACGACCGGCCTCGACAAGCGGGCGAGCGACTCGATCGCCGAGATCGTCGACGCGATCCAGGACTGGCGCGACGTCGACGACGTGACGCACCTCCACGGGGCGGAGAACGAGTACTACCTCGGTCTCAAGAACCCGTACCCCGCGAAGAACGGCTTCTTCGACTCGCCGGAGGAGCTGCTGCTCGTGAAGGGCATCACGCCCGAGCTCTTCTACGGGCACGACGGGGTGCCCGGCCTCCGCGACATCTTCACGGTCTACAGCCGCGCCTCGACCGTGAACGTCCGCACGGCGCCGCCGGCGGTGCTCCAGGTGATCCTGAACGTGGACGCCGCGACGGTGACGGACCTCCTCGCGGAGCGCGAGGCGGCCGGCGAGGGGTTCCTCGCCCTCGTGCAGGCGCAGGCGACGACGATCGACCCCCGGCTCGCCGCGCTCCTCGTCGACCAGGAGCCGGCGATCGTCACCATCGACGCGCGCGCGGACACGAAGCTCGACACGAACCTCTCGCGCGTCCAGGTGGTGGCCGACCTCTCCTCCGAGGAGGCGGAGGGCGCGAAGGTCATCCGGTGGCTCGACCGGGCGCCGTGGGAGGGCGGCCTTCCGGGCGGGGACGCGTCGTGACGCTCGGCGAGCTGTCCCAGCGCCTGCGACGCGTCGACTTCCTCGACGGCCTCGGCATCTACGTCGCCCCGAACGAGGTGGCGCTCGCACACGTCGAGAAGAAGCTCTTCACGGTGGCCCTCCGCCACGCACGGACGTTCCCGCTGCCGCCCGCCGCGCGTTCGGGCGAGCGGCGCCAGGCGCTCGCGCAGGCCGTCCTCACCTTCGCGCGCGAGCACAAGGTCGACACCCGCCGCGCGTATCTCTGCGTCCCGCGCGCCGATGTCGCCTTCAGCCGCGTCGTCCTGCCCGCGGCCGCGCGCGAGAACCTGACGCAGGTGCTCGAGTACGAGATGGAGCACCTCGTTCCCCTCCCACGCGACCAGATCTACTACGACTACTCGGTGCGGCCGCTCGGCGGCGACCGCCTCGAGGTCCTGCTCGTCTCGATCCCGCGTGCGACCGTCCAGGCGTATCTCGAGGCGCTCGAGGACGCCTTCGTCCACCCCCGCGGCATCGTCCTCGCCTCGACCGCGATCGCCGACTACCTCGCGTTCTGCCGCGGCGGCGCCGAGGGCCCGTTCGGGCTCCTGCTCGGCGCGGGGGAGGGCATCGAGCTGGCGCTCCTCGACGGCGGGCGCCTCGTCGGGAGCCAGCTCGTCCCCGCGAGCCGGGTCGGCGCCGCGGGCGACCTCTCGCGCTCGGTCGCGCGGCAGCTGGCGGACGGCGCGTTCGCGCCCGAGCAGGTGCAGCTCTACCGCTGGGAGCTCACGAACGGCGCCGGGCCCGCCCTCCCGGCGCTCGGGGACGGCGACCTGCTCACGCTCGCGGCGGGCCGGCTCGAGGCGCCGCCCGAGTTCTTCGACTCGCGCGAGCCCGCGCTCCTCCCGGCGCTCGGCGCGGCGCTCGATGCGGTCCGGGAGGGCCACGTCCCGGTGAACCTCCTCCCCGAGGAGGGGCGCGCGTACGACGAGGGCCTGTCGGTGACGACGGTCGTGCTCTTCGTCGCGACCGTCCTGCTCCTCGTCGTCTGGGGCGTGAGCGCGATCGTCGTCGACTACCGCCTCCGAAGTCAGGTGCAGGCCGAGCTCGCGATGAACGCGCCCCAGGTGCAGCGGGCGCGCGACCTCCAGAACGAGATCGACGATCTTCGCAAGCAGCTCGAGATCCTCCTCGCGGGCCAGGATCGGCGCGTCACCGTCATCCTGAAGGAGCTGTCGGAGATCGTTCCTCCCGACGCGTACCTGACCTCGATCAACCTCCGCAACGAGCGGCTCACGCTCGACGGGTATGCGCGGCAGGCCTCCGACGTGATCACGGCGCTCACGAAGTCGAAGCGGTTCAAGAACGCGAACTTCACCTCGCCGACGACGAAGACGGGCGACAAGGAACGCTTTTCGCTCGTCGCGGAGCTCGAGAAGTGAGCTGGCGTCCGTACTGGGAGGCGCTCCGGCGCTGGTACAACGCGCGCGCCCCGCGCGAGCAGCTCCTCGTCCGGGTGGGTCTCGTCGCGTGGGGGCTCGTCGCGCTCTACTTCTTCGTCGTCGCGCCCGTCGTCGCGTTTCGCCAGCGGCTCGCGCAGGAGATCGCCGACGGCCAGGACAGGCTCGAGCAGGACGCGCGCTTCATCGCTCGCCTCGAGTCGCTCGAGCGGGAGCGGAACGACCTCGAGAAGCGCCTCGAGCGCGAGAAGGCGAAGCTCCTCTCGGGCGACAGCCCGACGCTCGCCGCGGCGAGCCTTCAGGAACGCGCGAACGCGATCGCGACCGAGAAGGGCATCACGGTGCAGAGCACGCAGGTGATGCGCGACGAGGTCACCGAGCCGTTCCGCAAGGTGTCCGTCCGCCTGACGCTCTCGGGAGAGCTCAAGCCCTTCGCGGAGTTCCTGAAGGACCTCGAGTACGCCCCCGACCAGCAGCTCGCGATCCCGTTCATCGAGATCACCCGCCGCGGCGCGGTGCCGGGCGGGAAGGGCCCGCGGACGCTCTCCGGCACGGTCGAGGTGAGCGGGTACCTGCTCGCGGCGGCGAAGCCGCCCGCGCCCGCCGAGGGCGAGGGCGCGCCCGCCGAAGGCGAGACGCCGCCGGCGGCGGGCGAGGGCGAGCCCGCGCCCGAGGGGGAGATCCAGCCGCCGGCGGTCCCGCCGCCCACGCCGCCCGCCGGCGGTCCGCCGCCGACCCCGCCCCCGGCCGCGCCGCCGAACACCGCGACCCCGCGCCCGTCGCCGCCGCCCGCGGCGGCGACGGGCCTTCTTGAGCCGCCTCGCGCCACGCCCGCACCCTCCGATCAGCCGCGCCCCGCGCCGGCCACGGTGCCATGATGCGACGCTGGCTCATCCTGAATGCAATCCTGATCTTCGTCGTCGTCGTTCTCGTATGGCAGATCGTCCTCACGTGGGCGCGCTCGCTTCCGACGATCGAGGTGACGTCGCGTCCGCCGCCGCCCTCGGCGTCCGGGCCGCGCGAGCACGGGCGCCGCGGGGGCGCCGGCAAGGGCGGTGCCCCCGCGCAGCAGGAGCCGACGGCGCTCGTCAAGGCGATCGCCGAGAAGGACCTCTTCGACCCGAGCCGGCAGCCGCCGCCCGCGGAGGAGGCGAAGAAGGCCGACGTCCCCGTCGTCACCCAGCCGCCGCCCGGGCTCACGGTCGTCGGCGTCCGCATCGTCGGGCGCGACCGAGAGGCGTTCGTCACCGACAGCGCGCAGGGCAACCAGCAGCGTCGCCTTCGGGTCGGCGATCAGGTATCGGGGTACACCGTGAAGAGCGTCGAGCCGACGGGACTCACGCTGAGCTCGCCCTCGGGCGACGTCGTGGTCATGCCGCTCACGCTCGACAAGGGGAAGCCCGGCCCCGCGCATCCGGCTCGGCCGGGGGCGACCGGCCAGCCGAGCGCGTCGCCGGCGGCGGGCATCCAGGGAGCGTCGACGGCCGCCGGGATCCCGGTGAAGCCGCCGCAGCCCGCCGTCCCGACCCCGCCGGCGCCGATCCCCGTGCCGGGGGTTCCGGCGGCGACGCCGCCGCACCCGGCGTCGCCGAACCCGCAGCTGCCGGTCGACGTGCGACAGAAGCTCGAGCAGCTCAAGCAGAAGGAAGGGAGCGGCCGGCTGGGTCGCCGGCAGCAGCACTAGGACGGCGCAGGCCGGCGTCCGGGGGGATCCCGGACGGCGACAGAGGAGGTGTGCAGTGAGGGGCCGATGGATGCTGACGGTCGCGACGACCGGCGCGCTCGTGCTCGCCGACGTCGTCTACGCGCAGGCGCCGCCCGCGCCGGCCCCCGCGCCGGCCGAGGCGGCGCCGTCGGAGGGCGCGCCCGAGGGCGAGCAGCCCCTCGGCGAAGAGGAGGCCATGGTCCTCAACTTCGAGCGCGCCGACATCCGCGAGGTGATCCACAGCCTCGCGACGGCCCTCGGCATCAGCTACTCGATCGACCCCCGCATCGAGGGCCAGGTGACGATCCGGACGACCGGCAAGATCGCGCGCAGCGACCTCTTCCCGCTCTTCAACCAGATTCTCCGCAACAACGGCATCGCCGCCGTGAAGGTCGGCGACGTCTACCAGATCGTCCCCGTCGGCGAGGCGAGGACGCGGGCGATCGTCCCGCGCGCGGCGCCGCTCCGCAAGCAGGCCCACGAGAACGACAACTTCGTGATCGAGATCATCGCGCTCAAGCACCTCTCGTCGGACGAGATGGTGACGATCCTCCAGCAGTTCGCGACCCCGGGCGGCGACGTGTTCTCGTACCCGCGCGCGAACGTGGTCGTGGTGACGGATCTCGAGTCGAACGTCGCGCGCCTGCGCGAGCTCGCGGCGACCTTCGACGTGAACGTCTTCAGGAACCTCCACGCGCGCGTCTTCAAGGTGCAGTACGGCGATCCCGAAGAGCTCTCGAACGAGGTGCTCGGGCTCCTCGCCCCGTACGGCGTCACGCCGACGGGCGAGGGGGAGGGGGGCACGTTCGTCATCCCGCTTCAGCGGCTCAACTCGATCGTCGTGATCGCCGTCGACCAGACGATCTTCGGCGAGTTCGAGCGCTGGCTCCGCATGCTCGACATCCCGCCCGACCAGTCCGCCGGGCGGCAGACGTTCGTGTACAACGTCGAGAACGCGAAGGCGGCGGATCTCGCCGAGGTGCTGAACGAGCTCTTCGGCGGCGGCCCCGGCGGCGGAGGCGCGGGCGGGCTCGGGCGGGCGCCGGGTGCGCCGCCTGCGGGGGTCGGCCTCTTCGGCGCGGGCGGCGTGGCCGGCGGCACCGCCGGAGGCCGCCTGGGCGGTGGCCGCGGCCGCGGCGGCACCTTCGGCGGCGCCGGGGGCGGCGGCATCGGCGGCGCCGGCATCGGCGGCGCCGGCGCGGCGGGCGGCGCGTTCGGACAGCAGGCGGCCGGCGGCGCGCTCGGCGGGATGGCGGGCGGCGGCGGGCGCCTCGGCGGCCGCGGGGGCCGCGGGGGCGCGCTCGGCGGCGCGGCCGGCGCCCCCGGCGCGGTGGGCGGCGCCGCGGGCGGCGCGCGCGGCGTCTCGCTCCCTGGCGGTCCCGGGGCGCCCGCGGCCCCGGGGCAGCCGGCGGGACCGCCGCCGATCTTCAAGCAGGAGGTGCGGATCGTCGCCGACGACGTCACGAACTCGCTCGTGATCCTCGCCACCAAGCGGGACTTCCAGCTCATCCTCGACGTGCTCCGGAAGATCGACGTCGTGCCGCGCCAGGTGATCCTCGACATCACCATCGCGGAGATCGATCTCACCAAGGACCTCCAGTTCGGCCTCCGCTACGCGCTCGCGCAGGGGGAGCTCAAGTCGCTCCCCACGGGAGACATCTTCCACGGCCTCGGCGGTTTCGCGAAGAACCTGCCCGCCGGCGGGCTCATCGGCAACGCGGTCCGGGTGCCCGAGAGCGGCGCGTTCGCGGTCATCACGGACGGCGAGCATTTCAACCTCTTCATCAACGCGCTCAACAACCTGAGCCACGTGAAAATGCTCTCGGCGCCGCACATCATCGCCGCCGACAACCGCGAGGCGCACATCCTCGTCGGCCAGTCGATCCCGATCCAGACCGGGACCGCGCAGTCGACGGGGCTCACCGGCACGCTCGGCGCCGTCGTGAGCTCCATCCAGTACCGCGACACCGGCAAGGTGCTCACCATCCTCCCGCAGGTGAACTCGAAGGGCCTCGTGAACCTCCAGATCCGCCAGGAGGTGAGCGCGGTGCTCGACCAGCCGCCGACGGGGACGCAGAACCTCGGGCCCTCGTTCTCGACGCGCGAGGCGGAGACGACGGCGGTCGTGCAGGACGGGCACACGCTCTTGATCGGCGGCATCATCGACGACCAGGTGAGCCACACGCGGACCGGGCTTCCGTTCGTCATGGACATCCCGGTGCTCGGGCGTCTCTTCCGATCCGACACGGATTCCGTCCGCCGCACGGAGCTCCTGATCCTGATCACGCCCTACGTCATGCGGAGCATCGAGGAGGGCGATCAGGTGACGACGAGCTTCGCCGGGCGCATCGAGGGTCTCAACAAGGCCCGCCGGGCGATCGCGCCCAAGTATCTCCCGCCGCGGATGAAGGAGTCGGACGAGGAGTCGGTGAACGGCCCCGTGATCCGGGAGAAGGAGGAGGGCCCCGCCACGCGCGGGAAGGAGGCGCCGCCGGCGGCATCGCCGACGCCCTGAGCGCCCGGCGCGGTCGCCGCGCCTCGGCGGGCGCGGGCAGTGGGTCCGTTCGTGCGACGACCACCGACCCGCGAGGACTTCCCCGTCCTCCCGCACGATGCGGTCCGAGCCGCAGACTGACCCACTGCCCCGGCCGCGAAGCGGCTTGCAGTGCGACGGTGCGCAGGGTAGGTAGCGCGGATTTTGTGACTTCGCCGACTCCGGCGAGCGGGGGGACGGATGATTCTGCTCGTGATGGTGATCAGCGTGCTGTCGCTCGGCTGGGCGGTCTACCTCGCCCGCTGGGTGCTCGCGGCCGATGAGGGCACGCCGCAGATGGGGGCGATCGCGTCCGCCATCAAGGAGGGGGCGGAGGCGTTCCTCCGGCGGCAGAACCGGACGATCCTCCTGATCGGGCTCGGCGTCGCGGCGCTCATCTTCCTCCTCTACGCCGCCGTCCGGCCGCACAACCCGAACGACCCGACGACGACGTTCAACATGGCCGTCGCGACGACGCTGTCGTTCGTCTTCGGCGCCCTCTGCTCGGGTGTGGCGGGCTACATCGGCATGTTCGTCTCCATCCGCGCGAATCTCCGGACCGCCTCGGCCGTCCGCACGAGCCTCGACCGCGCGCTCCGGATCGCGCTCCGCGGCGGCGCCGTCTCGGGGCTCTTCGTCGTCGCGATGAGCCTCCTCGGCGTCGGCGGGCTCTTCGTCCTCCTCCGCACCTTCGGGGTCGCGGACGAGAAGATCCCGCTCCTCATCGTCGGCTACGGCTTCGGCGCGAGCCTGGTCGCGCTCTTCGCGCAGCTCGGCGGCGGCATCTACACGAAGGCGGCCGACGTCGGCGCCGACCTCGTGGGGAAGGTCGAGGCCGGCATTCCCGAGGACGACCCGCGCAACCCGGCCGTGATCGCGGACCTGGTCGGGGACAACGTCGGGGACTGCGCCGGCCGCGGCGCCGACCTCTTCGAGTCGACGGCGGCGGAGAACATCGGCGCGATGATCCTCGGCGCCGGCCTCGCGACCGCCGCGGCGCAGGCGAACGTGCACTTCGCCGCCGGCATGCTCGGTGTCATGCTCTTCCCGCTCGTCGCGCGCGCCTTCGGCCTCGTCGCGTCGATCGTCGGCATCATGGCGGTCCGCACCGACGAGCAGGAAGACCCGATGAGCGCGCTCAACCGCGGCTACTACATCGCCGCCGTGCTCGCGCTCGTCGGCTTCGCGGGCGCCTCGCGCTGGCTCCTCTACGCGCCGGAGCGCCCCGACGCCTGGTGGCGCTTCTTCCTCTGCGGGCTCGTCGGCATCGCGACGGCCCAGGCGTTCGTGTACATCACGCAGTACTACACCGAATACCGCTACCGCCCCGTGCGCGAGATCGCCGAATCGGCGAAGACCGGCCCCGCGACCGTCATCATCACCGGCATGGCCGTCGCGCTCGAGTGCACGGCGATCCCGGTGCTCGTCATCTCCGCGGCGATCCTCGTCTCGTACTTCCTCGGCAGCGCGACCGGGATCCCCGGTGCCGGCCTCTTCGGGACCGCCGTCGCGACGATGGGCATGCTCGCGACCGCGGCCTACATCCTCGCGATGGACACCTTCGGGCCGATCACCGACAACGCGGGCGGCATCGTCGAGATGAGCCACCAGCCGGAGGCGATCCGCCAGAAGACCGACCGCCTCGACGCCGTCGGGAACACGACGAAGGCGCTCACGAAAGGCTACGCGATCGGCTCGGCGGCGCTCGCTGCCTTCCTCCTCTTCTCGGCCTACCTCGACGAGGTGCGGAACTACGGCTTCCGGATCGAGACGGTCGACATTGCGAAGCCCGAGGTGTTCGTCGGCGGGCTCCTCGGCGCGATGCTCGTCTTCCTGTTCTCCGCGCTCGCGATCCGCGCCGTCAGCAAGGCGGCGCAGTACGTCATCCAGGACGTGCGCGCGCAGTTCCGCGAGAAGCCCGGCATCCTCGCCGGGAACGAGCGTCCGGACTACGGCCGCTGCGTCGACATCGTGACGCGCGGCGCGCTGCGGGAGATGGTGCTCCCCGGCATCCTCGCCGTCGCCATGCCGGTCGTCGTCGGCGTCGTGTTCAAGGCGTCGTTCAACTCGGGAGCGGAGTCGGTCGCCGCACTCCTCATGGTCGGCACGATGGGCGGGATCCTCATGGCGACGCTGCTCAACAACGGCGGCGGCGCCTGGGACAACGCGAAGAAGTACATCGAGACGGGAGCGTTCGGCGGCAAGGGATCGGATTCCCACAAGGCGGCGGTCGTCGGCGACACGGTGGGCGACCCGTTCAAGGACACGGCCGGGCCGAGCCTGCACGTGCTGATCAAGCTGCTCAGCACGATCACGCTCGTCATGGCGCCGCTCTTCATCTGACCCGCCGCGCCGCCCGCCGGCCGCCGGCGCGTCTCGCGCAGGCGTCAGCCGACGCGGCGCCCGGCCGGCGCGTCGACCGCCGGCGCGGGACGCCGGAGAAGCCAGAACGGCACGCCGCTCGCCACGACGGCGACGCTTCCCCAGGTGTACGCGGGCTTCGTCACGAGGAGGTCGACGACGAGCGCCCCGACGGCGGCCAGGTACCCCGCCGGCAGCCAGGGATACCCGCCGTCGCGCGGCCGCTCTCCCGTCCGCGCCGCGAGACGGAAGAGCCCGCCCACGGTGAGGAGGTAGAAGAGCAGCTCGGCGACGATCACGTAGTCGAGGAGGTCCCCGTACCGGCCCGAGAGCGCGAGCACGGACGCCCAGGCGCCCTGGAGCCAGAGCGCGGCGCCCGGGACGTTGCGGGCGTTCAGCCGCCCGGCGACCGCGAAGAAGCGGCCGTCGCGGGCCATCGCCCATGCGACGCGCGCGCCGGCGAGGACGAGGCCGTTCGCGCAGCCGAAGGTGGACACCATGACCGCGACGGCGATCAGGACGCCGCCCCGCGCGCTCCCCGCGAGGCGGTCCATCACGGCCGCGCCGACGCGGTCGCCGGAGGCGTGGGCGATGCCGCGCGCGAACGCATCGCTGCCGTCCGGGACGCCGGCGAGCGGGAGCACGTTCAGGTACGCGACGTTCGTCGCGAGGTAGAGAAGGCAGACGAGCGCCGTGCCGAGCACGAGCGCGCGCGGCACCGTGCGACGCGGGTCGCGCACCTCGCTCGCCGCGAACGTCACGTTCGCCCACGCGTCCGCGGCGAAGAGCGAGCCGACCATCGCGGCGCCGAACTGCATGAGCGTCGCGCCCGCCCCGAGCCCGGTCGCGAACGGCCGGGCGAGGTTCGCGACGCGGGCCGCCGGATCGCCCAGGGCGAGCCCGAGCGCGACGACGGCGGCGAGCGCGCCCACCTTCGCCACCGTGAAGACGTTCTGGACCGTCCGGCCCGCCTCGAGTCCGCGCGCGTTCAGCGCCGTGAGGCCGAGGACGACGGCGACCGCGCACGCCTGCACCGGCGTCACGACGAGCGGTCCGAGCGCGACGAGGGACGCCGCCGGCGAGAGCGCCGGCCAGAGGATGCCCGCGAAGGTCGCGAACGCGACCGCGACCGCCGCGATCGTCCCGGTCTGGATGACGAGCACGAGCGTCCACCCGAAGAGGAAGCCCCACACGGGCCCCCAGAGCTCGACCAGGTAGGCGTACTGCCCGCCCGCGCGGGGCATCGCCGCCGCGAGCCGCCCGTAGCTCGCGGCGGCGGCGACCGTGAGGAGGCCGGTCGCGGCCCACACGGCGAGGAGCCATCCGGCCGCCGGGAGGCGGCGCGCGATGTCGGCGGAGACGATGAAGATCCCCGAGCCGATCATCGAGCCTGCGACGAGCGCCGTGGCGTCCAGGAGCCCGAGGCGGGCCTCGAGGTGGCGATCGGCGGGCACGCGCGACCTCGTGTAGCAGGAAGCGCGGCGACCGGCGAGCGCGGCAGGGCTTTGACGCGTCGTCGGAGACCTGCATAGTGCAAGCTCCGATGCTCGACGGGATCGCGCAGCTGCTCCACCAGATCTACGACGTGAAGGGCCTCGTCGAGTGGGGCGGCCTCGTCATGCTGAACGCGATCGTGTTCGCGGAGACGGGCCTCATGGTCGGCTTCTTCCTTCCCGGCGACTCGCTGCTCGTCACGGCGGGCGTATTCGCGGCGACCGGGCGGCCGAACATCTGGCTCCTCCTCGTCACGGTGACGCTCTCCGCGATCGTCGGCGACCAGCTCGGCTACTACATCGGCCACCGCACGGGCCCGCGCATCTTTCGGCGCGAGGACTCGCTCCTCTTCAAGCGCGCGCACCTCCGGCGCGCCCACGACTTCTACGAGCGGCACGGGGGCAAGACGATCATCCTCGCCCGCTTCATGCCGATCATCCGGACCTTCGCGCCCGTGGTCGCGGGCGTCGGCGCGATGACGTATCGGCGCTTCGTCGCCTTCAACGTGATCGGCGGCATCGCGTGGGTGTGGAGCATGTCGCTCCTCGGCTACTCGCTCGGCCACGCGGTGCCGGACATCGAGCGGAACATCCACCTGGTGATCGTCGCCGTCGTGTTCCTCTCCATCCTGCCGGGGCTCGTCGAGCTGGTGCGGAGCCGCGGGCGCGCCGTCGAGCCCCCGCTCTGAGGGCCGGCGAGCGTGCGGCAGGGGGGCCGCCGGTAGTGGGTCCGTTTGCGGCTCGTACCACGTCGCGCTCCCGGTCGGTGGCCCTCGCGCAAACTGACCCACGAGCGCCAGCCCGCCTGGTTTGACCCAAGCCTGGAAAACCGTTAGGGATTTGGAGTTTCGCGAGGGCCCACGATGGCGACGATGATCACGAGCGAGTGCATCAACTGCGGCGCCTGCGAGCCGGAGTGCCCGAACACGGCGATCTACCAGGGCGGCGTCGAATGGCAGGCCCCGGACGGCTCGATGCACGCGCCGCTCTCGAACGACATCTTCTACATCGTGCCCGAGAAGTGCACGGAGTGCGTCGGCTTCCACGACCACGAGGCGTGCGCGGCGGTGTGCCCGGTCGACTGCTGCGTGCCG
>DASRHG010000076.1:0-21059 GCA_035650655.1 Binatia bacterium
GAATCGTGGGCAGGTTCTTGCGCGAGATCACCTCCGCGCGGAAGTGCTGCATCTCGTGCTGGTCCATCTACCGCGTCCCTCCGTTGGTCGGGCAGAGCCGGGCGACCTCGGCCAGGAACCGGCGAGGCTCGATCGGCTTCGTGCAGAAGGCCGTGCCGCCCGCCTTGCGCGCGTTCTCCTCCGCTTCCATCGGCAGACCCGTGAAGACGAGGATCGGGACGTCCCGCGTGGCGGCCCGCCCGCGGATCGCCCGGGCCGTCGCGAAGCCGTCGACGCCCGGCATCGCCAGGTCGAGCACGACGAGCGCGGGGGTCACCTCCTCGAGCCGGGCGATCGCCTCGGCTCCCGAGCTCGCGCTCACCGTGCGATAGCCGGCGGCGCGGAGACTCGTCTCGCAAATGACACGGGTGTCGGGATGGTCGTCCACGACGAGCACGAGCGGCGCGTTCGCCGCCGCACCGGCTTGCGGCTCTGCTGTGTCCCGAGGAGGTGGCATCCCGCAACCGTCGGTATCGGCGTCCGGCTCCCGGAACTTGAGTCCGCGCCGAAATCGGCCGTTGACGCAGCGAGCGGCGCAGCGTTATAGCCGCCTCTCCACCGTCCTCCCCGGCATGGCGCGCAGACCGGACGAAGGTCCCGAGCACCTCTTCCACTTCGCGAAGGCCTACCCCGAGCCGGGCGCCATGCGGCCCCGCCGCGGTGCCGAGCCGGGCGAGAAGCTCCTCATCACCGGGATCGCGGGCGGGCAGGGACGGCTCATCGCGCGCCGCGTGGCCGAGCTCTTCCAGATCGCGGGCGTCGACCGCGCGCCGTGGGACGGCGCCCCGCCCGGTGTGAGCATGCACATCGTCGATCTCCGCAAGCGGAAGTTCGAGGACGTGTTTCGGACCGAGCGCCCCGACGCGGTCGTGCACCTCGCCTTCGTCCGGCACTTCCAGTCCTCGCCCGAGGTGCGGCACGAGGTGAACGTCCTCGGCACGAAGCGCGTCCTCGAATACGCCGCCGCGTACGGCGTGAAGCGGATCGTCGTCCTGTCGAGCGCGTACGTGTACGGGGCGCTGCCGGAGAACCCGTACTACGTGAACGAGGACTATCCGCTGAACGTGAGCCGCACGTATCCCGAGGTGCGCGATCTCGCCGAGGTCGACACGCTCGCGAGCGCGTTCCTCTGGCGGCGTCCGGAGATCACGACGGCGATCCTGCGGCCGGTGAACACGCTTGGCTACTACGTCCACAGCGCGATCGGACGCTACCTCCGCCAGCGCTACGTCCCGACGATCATGGGCTTCAACCCGATGATGCAGTTCATCCACGAAGAGGACGTCGCCGAGGCGGTCGCGCTCGCGCTCCAGACGGGCGCGCACGGAATCTTCAACGTCGCGGGGCCCGGGGCCGTCCCGGTCAAGGTGGCGATCCACGAGACGGGCGGGACGCCCGTCCCCATCCCCGAGCCCATCGCGCGCGTCGTGTTCGGACGGCTCTTCCGGCTCGGCCTCTACCACACGCCCCCGGGCGCGATGGACTTCCTCAAGTACCCCTGCACCGTCGACGGGCGCGCGTTCTGCGAGGCGACGGGATTCGTCCCGCTCTTCACGCTCGAAGACACGTTCGCGAGCGTGCGCCACTGACCCCGATGCTCGACTCCCTCGCGGCCCTCACCCGGGCGGCGACCGACGTCATGCCGGCCGCCATCCGCTCGCTCGAAGCCGAGATCGACGAGCGGATGCTCCGCATCCCGACGAAGCTCAACGCGTACGGATACGACGCGTGGGGCTTCCACCCCGACGTCGCGCGCCGCGCGCTCCTCGTGTGCGCGCTCCTCTACCGCCACTGGTTCCGGGTGGAGACGCGCGGGATCGGGAACCTCGTCCCCGGGCGCGTCCTCCTGATCGGCAACCATGCCGGTCAGGTCGCGCTCGACGCCGCGATGATCGGCACGGCGACGTTCCTCGAAGCCGAGCCGCCGCGCATCGTGCGCGGGATGGGGGAGTTCTGGCTCCCGACCGTGCCGTTCGTGAACGAGCTCATGGTGCGCACGGGCTCGGTCGTCGGCACGCGAAAGAACTGCATCGACCTCCTGGAGAACGAGGAGGCGGTGATCGCGTTCCCCGAGGGCATCCGCGGCATGAACAAGCTCATCTGGGAGCGCTACCGGCTCCAGGAGTTCGGTCACGGCTTCATGCGCCTCGCCCTCGAGACGGACACACCGATCGTTCCCGTCGCCGTCGTCGGCTCCGAGGAGCAGGCGCCGTCGATCGCGAACCTCCGCGGTCTCGGCCGGATGCTCGGCATGCCGGCCTTCCCGATCACGCTCACGTGGCCGTGGTGCGGCCTCCTCGGGATGGTGCCCCTCCCGGTCAAGTACCGCATCTACTTCGGCGAGCCGATGCGCTTCAGCGGCAACCCGACCGACGAGGACGAGGTGATCGCCGAGAAGGTCGAGCAGGTGCGGAGCCGGATCGCGGACATGCTCGCCGCCGGGCTCGCGGCGCGCCGCTCGCTCTTCTGGTAGACGGCGCGCGGTCCGACCGGCGAACACGTCGGGCGCCGCGTCGCTTGCCGCTCCTCCCGCCCGGCGCTAAAGGGGCGCGACCGATGCGGCTTCCGACCCGCGTTCGCCCTTCGGATCCGGAGTTCCGCGCGAACGCCGCGCACATGGAGCAGCTCGTCGGGGAGCTGCGGGCGGCCCGCGCCCGCGCGGCGCTGGGCGGGCCGCCCGGGGCGCGCGCCCGCCACACCGCGCGCGGCAAGCTCCTCCCGCGCGAGCGCATCGAGCGGCTCCTCGACCCGGGCGCGCCCTTCCTCGAGCTCTCGCCGCTCGCCGCCCACGGCTGCTACGGCGACGAGGCCCCCGGCGCCGGCATCGTGACGGGCATCGGGCGGGTCGCCGGCCGGGAGGTCGTCGTCGTCGCGAACGACGCGACGGTGAAGGGCGGCACCTACTACCCGCTCACGGTGAAGAAGCACCTCCGCGCGCAGGAGATCGCGCTCGAGAACCGGCTCGCGTGCGCGTACCTCGTCGACTCCGGGGGTGCCTTCCTGCCGCTCCAGTCCGAGGTCTTCCCGGACCGCGAGCACTTCGGGCGCATCTTCTACAACCAGGCGCGCATGTCGGCCGCGGGCATCCCGCAGGTCGCGGTCGTGCTCGGCTCGTGCACCGCGGGCGGCGCCTACGTGCCCGCGATGTGCGACGAGGCCGTCATCGTGCGGGAGCAGGGCACGATCTTCCTCGGCGGGCCGCCGCTCGTGAAGGCGGCGACCGGCGAGGAGGTGACCGCCGAGGAGCTGGGCGGCGGGGACGTCCACACGCGCGTCTCGGGCGTCGCCGACCACCTGGCGGAGGACGACGCCGACGCGCTCCGCATCGCGCGCGAGATCTTCGCCGCCATGCCCGCCCCGGCGAGGACCCCGCTCCCCCGCGAGCCCGTCGAGGCGCCGGCGTACGACCCCGCCGAGCTCTACGGGATCGTGTCGCGCGACCCGCGGCGCGCGACCGACGCGCACGAGGTGCTCGCGCGGCTCGTGGACGGGAGCCGCTTCCACGAGTTCAAGGCGCGCTACGGCCCGACGCTCGTCACCGGCTTCGCGCACCTCCACGGCTACCCCGTGGCGATCCTCGCGAACCAGGGCGTCCTCTTCTCCGAGTCCGCGCTCAAGGCGACCCACTTCATCGAGCTCGCGTGCGCCCGCGGCGTGCCGCTCCTCTTCCTCCAGAACATCACCGGCTTCATCGTCGGGAAGCAGGCCGAGCACGGCGGCATCGCCAAGGACGGCGCGAAGATGGTGAACGCGGTGGCGAACGCCCGCGTGCCGAAGTTCACGGTCCTGATCGGCGCGTCCCACGGCGCGGGGAACTACGCCATGTGCGGCCGCGCGTACGGCCCGCGCCTCCTCTTCACCTGGCCCTCGTCCCGCATCTCGGTCATGGGCGGCGAGCAGGCGGCGCAGACGCTCCTCACGGTGAAGCTCCAGCAGCTCGCCGCGAGGGGAGAGACGATGACGCCGGCCGAGCAGGAGGCGTTCGCCGCCCCGACGCGCGCGAAGTACGAGACCGAGGGGAGCCCCTACTACGCCACGGCGCGCCTCTGGGACGACGGCATCCTCGACCCGCTCGAGACGCGCGACGCGCTCGGCCTCGGCATCGCCGCGGCGCTGAACGCCCCGATTCCCGCGACGACCTACGGCGTGTTCCGGATGTGAGCCGCGCTCAGCGCCCGGGCCGCGTCCCGCCCGCGCCGCACTGGGGGCAGGTGTGCACCTCGTGCACGACGCCGCCGAGCGCCGGGTCGACGCGCGCCGCCTCCTCTGCGGTCGTCGGCGGCACCGCCTTGTCGGCGTGGTGGTTCATCGGCACGCGGCAGTGCGGGCAGATGAGCGGCGGCTCGGCCATCGCGTCACTCGAGGGCGACGTGCTCACGCCCGTAGCGGAGCGTCCGCGCCATCCACACGAGCTCCTTCAGGAACTTCTCGATCCGGGGCAGGTACGAGCGGTCCTTCAGCGTCCCCGCGGCGTCGAAGAGCGTCTGAACGTTCGCGAAGTAGACGTCCCAGAAGATCGCGGCCAGGCCGAGCTCGCGCAGCACCGGCAGGAGCGCCTGGATGCCGCGCGCGCCGCCGAACGGCCCCGCCGACACGCCGACGATGCCCGCGGGCTTGTGGACGTATTCCTTGAGGCAGCTGTCGAGCACGTGCTTCAGGAGGCCGGAGTGGCTGTGGTTGTACTCCGGCGACACGATCACGAGGCCGTCCGCGCGCGTCATGCGTGCCGCGAACCCGGCGTCCTTGATCGCCTCGCCGGCGTCGTCGACGGGGAGCGGGAGGCTCGCGATGTCGATCATCTCCGTCTCGACGCCGGGACGCCGCGCGAGCTCGCCCGCCACGAGTCGCGCGACGGGGAGGCTCATCCGTCCCTGCCGCACCGTCCCGACGATGACCGGGATGAACAGCGGCCGTTCGCTCGCCACGCGTCCGCCTTACTCGAAATCCCCTCCCCGCGCACGGGGGCGGCCCGAAAGCGCGGGGGCGCGCGCACCGAGGACTTGAACCGGACCGCCCGGGCACCATAGGCTCCGCGCCATGCGGATGCGACCGGAGGACTGCACGCTGTTCAGCGGGGGCGCGAACGGCGCCGAGGCGGAGTTCGGCGCCGCCGCCGAGCGCTGGGGGGTCGAGGAGGTGAACTTCACCTTCGCCGGCCACCAGCCCGTTCGCCAGCGGGGCATCCGGGTCCTCACCTCGGCCGAGCTCAAGCAGGGCGACGTGAGCCTCGCGTACGCGAGCAAGCTCACGCACCGGAAGTATCCGGACACGCCGCTCTTCCGCAAAGTGCTCCAGAGCATCTTCCACCAGGTGAACCACGGGCGCGAAATCTGGGTCGTCGGGAAGATCCAGCCCGACGACACGGTCGTCGGCGGCACCGGCATCGCCGCCGAGATCGCGAAGTTCTTCAACAAGCCGCTCTTCGTGTTCGACCAGGAGCGCAACGGCTGGTTCCGCTGGGCGGTCGACCGGTTCGAGGACGTGCGGGAGCCGGTGATCGGGCAGCCTCTCTTCACGGGGACGGGGACGCGGTTCCTCAAGGACAACGGGCGCGCGGCCGTCGCGGCGCTCTTCGCGCGGACGTTCGGGTAGCGGCGCCGGCGCGCATGCGTCGCGTCCTCATCGCGAACCGCGGCGAGATCGCGGTCCGCATCGTCCGGGCGTGCCGGGCCGCCGGCGTCGAATCCGTCGCGGTCTACTCCGACGCCGACCGCGACGCGCCGCACGTCACCGCGGCCGACCGCGCCGTCCGGCTCGGCCCGCCCCCCGCGCGCGAGTCGTACCTGAACGTCGCCGCGCTGCTCGCGGCCGCCCGGACGTCCGGGGCGGACGCCGTGCATCCCGGCTACGGCTTCCTCGCCGAGAACGCGGGCTTCGCCCGCGCCGTCGCCGCGGCCGGGCTCACGTGGATCGGGCCGCCGGCCGACGTGATCGCGACGATGGGCGACAAGCTCGCGGCGCGCGCGGCCGCGGAGGCGGCCGGCGTCCCGCTCGTCCCCGGCGCCGCCGTGCCCGCCGGCGACGCGCGGGAGGCGGCGCGGCGCGCGCGCGCCCTCGGCTATCCGGTGCTCGTGAAGGCCGCGGCCGGCGGCGGAGGCAAGGGGATGCGCACCGTCGCGGAGGAGGCCGAGCTGACGGACGCGCTCGCCGCCGCCGCGCGCGAGGCCACGTCCGCGTTCGCGGACGGCCGCGTTTACCTGGAGAAGCTCCTCGACCGCCCGCGCCACGTCGAGGTGCAGGTCTTCGGCGACGCCCACGGCGCGCTCGTCCACCTGGGGGAGCGCGAGTGCTCGATCCAGCGGCGGCATCAGAAGATCGTCGAGGAGACGCCCTGCCCCGCCGTCGACGCCGCGCTCCGCGACCGCATGACCGCGGCGGCGCTCGCCGTCGCCCGCGGCGTCGGCTACACGAACGCCGGCACCGTCGAGTTCCTGCTCGACGCGGAGGGCCGCTTCTACTTCCTCGAGATGAACACGCGGCTCCAGGTGGAGCACCCGGTGACGGAGCTCGTCACCGGCGTCGACCTGGTCGCGACGCAGCTCCGCGTCGCCGTCGGCGAGCCGCTCGGGTTCGCACAGGGCGACGTGTGTGCACGCGGCCACGCGGTCGAGGTGCGGCTCTACGCCGAGGACCCGGCGGCGCATTTCATGCCGAGCGCCGGTCCGATCCTCGCGCTCCGCGAGCCGGCCGGGCCGGGCGTCCGCGTCGACTCGGGGATCGCCGCGGGCCTGACCGTCCCGATCGAGTACGACCCCCTGCTCGCGAAGCTCTCGGCCTGGGGCACCGACCGGGCGGCCGCGCTCGCGCGCCTCGCCGTCGCGCTCGAGGAGACCGCCGTCCTCGGGCCGACGACGAACCTCGCCTATCTCCAGGACGTGCTCGCGCATCCCGCGTTCCGCCGCGGTGACACCCACACCGGGTTCCTGGCCGAGCACCTCCCCGACTGGCGGCCGGCGCCGGCGGGGGCCCCGCTCGCCGCGCTCGTCGCCGCGCTCACGCTCGCACGGGCGAGCGGCCCCGCAGCCGACGGCGGCGGCGCGGCCGCGGCCGCGACGCCGTGGGACACGCTCGGCGCGTGGCGCCTCGGGAGATAGCGTGGAGTTCAGACTTCGGCACGGCGAGCGCACCTTCACGGTCCGCGTCGGCCCGGAGCCGGCGCGCGCCAGCGTCGACGGCGGGGTCCACGAGCTCGCGCGCGTCGCCATCTCTCCGGGCGCGCCCGCGGCGGGCGGCGTCGTCGTGCACGAGGTGACGCTCGAGGTGGACGGCCGCGCGCACCGCACGCTCGTCGCGCGGGCGGGCGACCGGATCCTCGTTGCGCTCGCCGGCCGCGTGCACGTCTTCGACACGGGCGACGCGGCGCCCGGCACGCGCCGCGGCGGGACGCGCTCGGGACGCGTGACCGCGCCGATGCCGGGCAAGGTCGTGCGCGTCCTGGTCGCCCCGGGAGACGCCGTCGAGACGGGCGCACCCGTCCTCGTGCTCGAGGCGATGAAGATGGAGACGACGCTCGTCGCGGAGGTCACCGGCCGCGTGACGCAGGTGATCGCGGTCGCGGGGGCCGTCGTCGACGGCGGGGCGCTCCTCGTCGAGATCGCGCCCGCGTCGCGCTGACGCGGCGGGCCGCTCTGCTGCGACGGCGTATTCCGTTCGCATTCGTTGCAGCGACGGCGCCGCTGCATCACCTTCGCGCCGTGGACGGCCGGCTCCGCATCCTGGTCCTCGACGGCGAGCCGCCCCGCCCCGACCTCGCCGCCGCCGCGCGCGCGTGTCCGGGGGCCGACGTGCGCGCGGCGCCCGCCGCGGACGCCGGGCGCGCGGTCGAGGACGCGCGCCCGGCGCTCGTCCTCGTCGCCGGCGACGCCGCGGCGGCGCTCGACGCCGTCCGAGCGCTGCGGGCGCGACACGCGGACCTCCCGATCGTCGTCGTGGGGGTGCGCGACGAGGCGGCGCCCGCGGTCGCCGCGATGCAGGCGGGCGCGACGCTTTACGTCCCCGCCAGGGGCGACGGGGGGCGCGCCGTCGTGGAGGCCTGCACGCTCGTGACCGCGCGCGCCGGCGAGCGGCGGCCGCCCCGCGCGGCGCCGCCGGCGGCGATCGCGTCCCCGCTCGCCGGCCTCGTCGGCGACGGGCCCGCGATGGTCGAGGTGCGGGAGCTCGTCCGGACCGCCGCGCGGACCGAGGCGCACGTCCTCGTCGAGGGGGAAACGGGCACGGGCAAGGAGGTGGTCGCGCGCGCGATCCACGCGCTCAGCCGGCGCGCGAGCGGCCCGTTCGTCCCGGTCAACTGCGCCGCCGTGCCGGACACCCTCGCGGAGTCGGAGTTCTTCGGCCACGCGCGCGGGGCGTTCACGGGGGCCGTGCAGGAGCGCCCCGGCGTGCTGCAGCTCGCCGACCGCGGCACGCTCTTCCTGGACGAGGTCGAGGACCTGAGCCCCGCGCTCCAGGCGAAGCTCCTGCGGGTCGTGCAGGACCGGGAGGTCCGTCCGCTCGGCGGGACGACGCTCCGGCGCGTCGACGTGCGCCTCGTCGCCGCCTCGAATCGCGACCTCTGGCGGTTGGTCGAGGCGGGCACGTTCCGCCGCGACCTCTACTACCGCCTCCGCGTCCTCACGATCCAGCTCCCGCCGCTCCGGCAGCGACGCGAGGACCTCCCGCTCCTGATCGGCCACTTCATCGCCCGCTTCAACCGCCAGCACGGTACGAGCTTCACGGTGCCTCCGCCCGCGGCGCTCCGCCCGCTCCTCGAGCACACCTGGCCCGGCAACGTGCGCGAGCTCGAGAACTCGCTCGAGTCGCTGCTCACGCTGGCGAGTGCGTCGGGCGTACCGCTGGCGGCGCTCCTCGACCGCCAGCGCGTCGGCGCCGGCCTCGTCGCCGACGAGCGGACGCGGATCGTGCAGGTGCTCGAAGAGCACCGCTGGAACCGCCAGCGCGCGGCCGCGGCGCTCGGCATCTCGCGGGTGACGCTCTGGCGGCGCATGGAGCGGCACGGGATCCGCGACCCGCTCGGCGCGCCGGTCGGGCAGGCCGCGAGCTGACCCTCAGCCGCCGAGCCGCACCCCGGGCGCGATCTCGAGCGCGCGCGCGACCTCCGCGGCCGGCGCCTTGGCCCCGCCCGCTCGCGCGCGGGCGAACCGGACGGCGCCGCCACGCGCCGCGACCGTCACGCCGTCGTCGCCGATCGCGAGGACGGTGCCCGGAGCGCCGTCCCCCGCGACCCGACGCGGCTCGAACAGGCGGAGCGTCTCGCCGCGCCAGCGCGTGTGCGCGCCGGGCTGCGGATCGCAGCCGCGGATCAGGTTGTGGACCTCGCCGACCGGCCGCGACCAGTCGACCGCGGCGTGCTCGTCGCGCAGCAGCGGGTCGTACGTCGCCTGCGACTCGTCCTGGGGCACGCGCGGCGCGCGGCCCTCGCGGACGAGCGCCACGGCGTCGAGCACCGCCCGCACGCCGAGCGGGAAGAGCGTCCGGTAGTAGAGGCTGCCCGCGGTGTCGTCGGGGTCGACGGGCGCCTCGCGCTGGAGGAGGATCGGGCCCGTGTCGATGCCGGCGTCGGGCCAGAAGACCGTCACCCCGGTCCGGGTCTCGCCGCGGATCAGCTGCCACGGAATCGCGCTGCCCCCGCGGTAGCGCGGCAGGAGCGACGGGTGGAAGCAGAGGCTCCCGCGCCGCGGGAGGCGGAGGAGCGGCTCGGGAACGATCTGGGTCGCGTAGGCGAGGAGCCCGAGGTCGGCGTCCGCCTCTGCGAACGCGCGGCGGGCGTCCGGGCCCTTCAGCGACCGGAACTGGTGGGCGGGGATCCCCCGCTCGAGGGCGGCGGCCTTCGTGGGATCGGGCTTCGCGCCGGCGTCGGGCGGGCAGACGACGGCGGCGACGGTGTCGCCGGCGTCCTCGAGACCGCGGAGCACGGCCTCGGCGAAGGCCGCCTGGCCGACGAGGAGGACCCGCATCGCGGATCAGCGCTTCAGGTGTCGGGCGAAGAAGTCGAGGAGTCGCGTCCACGCGTCCTTCGCCGCCGCCTCCTGGTACGAGCCCCGCTCGTTGCAGAAGAAGCCGTGGTCGGCGCCCGGGTAGACGACGACTTCCCCGTCCTTCCCGCGCCGCGCGAGCGCGCTTCGGAGCGCTTCCACGGTCTCCGGCGGGATGTACGGATCCTTCTCGCCGAAGAACGCGAGCACGGGCGCACGAACCTGCGGCGTCCTGTCGACCGCGATGCCGCCCCCGTAGAACGGCGCCGTCGCCTTGATCTTGTCCGGCAGCTCCGCCGCCGCGAGATAGCTGATGCGCCCGCCCATGCAGAAGCCCGTGATCCCGATCCGGTCGGCGCGCACGAATGGCTGCCGCTCGAGGTACGCGATCGCGCTCCGGAGGTCGGCGACGACCTGGTCGTCGCGGAGAGTCTGCATGAGGGCGATCGCCGCGGGGAGCTCGTCGTAGCGGACCGTCCGCCCCTTGCCGCCGCGCCAGTAGAGATCGGGCGCGAAGGCGACGTAGCCCTCGGCAGCGATCCGTCGCGTCACGTCCTGGATGTGCGCGTTCAGGCCGAACGCCTCCATGATGACGAGGACGGCCGGCGAGCGGTCGGCGGTCTTCGGGCGGGCGAGACAGCCGGGAAGCGATCCTCCCTCGGCTGGTACGTCGATCGTCTGCGTCTCCAGCTCCATCGGATCCGTCCTCCGCGGAAATCCAAAATTCGATTGCGCAGGTTCCCCATATCGGAGGCTGGCGGCCGGATTCAATACGCCGTCCCGCCCGCCCAACGAGCGGGCGCGTCGCCCGAACATCACGCGATTTCCATGGGTTGCATCGACTTCTTCGTCTCCGTTGACTGCCCGGTGCACGAGACGTACCCTAAAACGCCTTTTCGGGGAGAAGGGCGTGCGGCGCGAGAAGTCGAACTACATCATCCAGTCCGTCTCGCACTCGCTCGACGTGCTCGAGCAGTTCTGCGGTGAGGCGGACGAGCTCGGGGTGACCGAGCTCTCCAAGCGTCTCAAGCTCCACAAGAACAACGTCTTCCGTCTCCTCGCCACGCTCGAGTCGCGCGGCTACATCGAGCAGAACCGCGCGACGGAGAACTACCGGCTCGGCATCCGCTGCCTCCAGCTCGGGCAGAGCTACCTCCAGCACATGGGGCTCCTCCGGCAGGCGCGCGTCACGATGGCCGATCTCGTGCGGCAGGTGCGCGAGACGAGCTACGTCGCGGTGCTCCGGCGGGCCGCCGTCGTCCCGGTCGAGGTCGTCGAGGCGGATCGGCCGGTCCGCATCGTCTCCCAGCTGGGGGAGGCGCTGCCGCTCCACTGCACGGCGGCCGGGAAGGCGTACCTCGCATTCGAGTCCGAGGACGAGGTCCGCAACCTCCTGCCGGACGGCCTCGCGAAGTTCACCGACCGGACGATCGTCGACCGCCAGGCCCTCCACCAGCAGCTGCGGACGATCGCGCAGAACGGCTACGCCGTCGACATGGGCGAGCACGTCGAGGACATCCGCGCCGTCGCCGTCCCGGTTCGCGACTACAACGCGAGCGTCGTGGGCGTCCTCGCCGTTGCGGCCCCGGCGTCGCGCTTCACGGCCGAGCGGATCGACAAGGAGATCGCGCCGCTCGTGCTGAAGGCGGGGCGGGAGCTGTCGAGCCGGCTCGGCTTCGAGATGGGCGCCCGGCGCGAGGCCCAGGGCTGATCGCGGCGCGCGGTCCGTTCCCCAGCTTGCAACCGCGAAATCGGCATCTGCCGTCCCGCGAGCGCGTTCGCGTCGCAGGAGCGCGCTCGCCGTGTCCTTCGTGCTCTGCACCGTGCGCTCGCTCGCCGTCGCTGCGGCCGCGCATGCGAAGGCCATCACGGTGCGCCCCTCGTGGGAGGACGGGGGCAGCGGTCTCCAACGGCAACCCGATCGTCCACGACCCCGCGACCGCCGACGGCACGCCCCGACGCCTCGCCCTTCCTGCCCGACCTCGCCGCGGATCTCGGCCGGAGGGCACCGGCAACTGCTCGAGCGGAAGCGTGAACGGCACGCAGGCGCCCGCGGTGGCGCCTCCCTGCCCGTGAGCCTTCGCACGGAGCGGACCGCCGCGACGATTGACTTGGCAACGGCCGCCTGGGTAAGGAAGTCCGGTTAAGCCACGGCGCGTCATCGCCCGCCGGCCGGAAATCCGAACCCAAGGAGCTCCCGTGAAGATCCTCGTCACCGTGAAGCGCGTGCCCGACCCCGAGACCGTCATCAAGATCGGTCCCGACGGCGCCGGCATCGTGACCGACAACGTCAAGTGGGTGATCAACCCGTTCGACGAGATCGCGATCGAGGAGGCGCTGCGCATCAAGGAGAAGGTCTCGGGCACCGAGGTCGTCCTCGTCTCGATCGGCCAGAAGACGTCCCAGGAGCAGCTGCGCACCGGTCTCGCGATGGGCGCCGACCGTGCGATCCTCGTCCTCACCGACGCATCGCTCGAGCCGCTCGCCGTCGCGCGCGTGCTCCAGAAGGTCGCCGACGGCGAGAAGCCCGACGTGATCCTCATGGGCAAGCAGGCGATCGACGACGACTCCAACTGCGCGGGCCAGATGCTCGCCGAGCTCCTCGGCTGGCCGCAGGCGACGTTCGCGTCGAAGGTCGAGCTCGGCGGGGACCAGAAGTCGGTCAAGGTGACGCGCGAGGTCGACGGCGGGCTCGAGACGGACGCGATGCCGCTGCCCGCCGTCATCACCGCGGACCTCCGCCTGAACGAGCCGCGCTACGCGTCGCTGCCGGGGATCATGAAGGCGCGGAAGAAGGAGCTGAAGGAGATTTCGGTCGCGGACCTCGGGGTCGACGTCGCACCGAAGGTGAAGATCGTGAAGCTCGAGACCCCGCCGAAGCGGACGGGCGGCCGGAAGGTCGCCTCCGTCCAGGAGCTCGTGCAGGTGCTGCACAACGAAGCGAAGGTGATCTGATCATGGGCAACGTCCTCGTCGTCGCGGAGCATCAGCACGGGAAGTTCCCGAAGACCACGCTCGCGGGTCTCGCCGCGGGAAAGCAGCTCGCCGGGCTCGTGGGCGGGAAGTGCATCGGGGTCGTCCTCGGTCAGGGCGTCGACGCGCTCGCGAACGAGCTCGCGGAGTACGGCGTCGACGTCGTCGCGGTCGACGACGCGAAGCTCGCGCACTACCTCGCCGATGCGTACACGAACGCGCTCGCGGAGCTCGTGAAGCAGAAGGGAGCGGACGCGGTCGTCGCCACGGCGACGGCGATGGGGAAGGATCTCCTCCCGCGCCTCGCCGCCCGCCTCGGCGCCGGCATGGCCTCCGACGTGACGGGCATCGTCGACGCGTCCACGTTCAAGCGGCTCATGTGGGCCGGGAACGTGATCGCCACCGTGAAGGTCGAGGCCACGCCGCGCGTCGTCTCCGTCCGTGCGACGGCGTTCGACGCGGCGGCGAAGGACGGCGCCAAGGGCACGGTCGAGACGGCGGCGCTCGGCGGCGGCGAGACGAAGGTGCAGTTCGTCGAGTTCGCGGAGACGAAGTCCGACCGCCCGGTCCTGACCGAGGCGAGCATCGTCGTGTCGGGCGGCCGCGGGCTCAAGAACGGCGAGAACTTCGGGACCTACCTCGAGCCCCTCTGCGACGCGCTCGGCGCCGCGATGGGCGCCAGCCGCGCCGCGGTCGATGCGGGCTTCGTGCCGAACGACCTCCAGGTCGGCCAGACCGGCAAGGTCGTCGCGCCGACGCTCTACATCGCCGTCGGCATCTCGGGCGCGATCCAGCACCTCGCCGGCATGAAGGACTCGAAGGTGATCGTTGCGATCAACAAGGACGAGGAGGCGCCGATCTTCCAGATCGCCGACTACGGCCTCGTCGCCGACCTCTTCAAAGCCGTGCCGGAGCTGACGGAGGAAGTGAAGAAGCTGAAAGGCGCGTGAGCGCCCGCCCGCTTCCTCGCCGCTTCTACCTCGCGCCGACCCTCCGCGTCGCGCGCGGTTTGCTCGGGAAGGTCCTCGTCCACGCGACGCCCGCCGGCATCGCGGCCGGCCGCATCGTCGAGGTCGAGGCCTACCGCGGTCCCGCGGACCGGGCCGCGCACAGCTGGGGCGGGCGCCGCTCGCCCCGGAACGAGGTCATGTACGGGCCCCCCGGGCACGCGTACGTCTACTTCATCTACGGGATGCACTTCTGCATGAACGTGGTGACCCAGCCCGTGGGCCGTCCCGAGGCGGTCCTCCTCCGAGCGCTCGAGCCGCTCGTGGGCGAGGCGCTCATGCGCGCGCGCCGGAAGCTCGGCCCGGACGTGCCGGCGTGGCGCCTCTGTCGCGGCCCGGGCGCGCTCTGCCAGGCGCTCGGGATCACGCGCGAGGAGAACGGCGCGGACCTCGTGCGGAGCCGACTCCGCATCCTCGACGGCGCGCCCGTGCCCGGGGCGCGCGTCGTCCGCACGGCGCGCGTCGGCGTCGACTACGCGGGCGTGGACGCCGCCCGCCCCTGGCGCTTCGCGGTGCGCGGCAGCCGCGCCGTCTCCGGGCGGCGGCTCGTCTCCCCGTAGGCGCCCCCGCCCTCAGACCTTCGCCGCCTGCGCCACGATCTCCATCACGTCGAGCGTCTTCACCTTGTCCTCGAGGTCCTTCGCCTTGATGCCGTCCGAGAGCATCGTCATGCAGAACGGACACGAGACGGCGATCACCTCGGGGTCCGTCCGGAGCGCCTGATCGGTGCGGAGGAGGTTGACCCGCTTGTCGGGGTCCTCCTCGATCCACATGCGCCCGCCGCCCGCGCCGCAGCACATGCCGAACTGGTGGTGGCGGTGCGGGATCTCCTCGACCGTCGCTCCCGCCTTCGCGAGCACCTCGCGGGGGGCGTCGTAGATCTCGTTGAAGCGGCCGTAGTAGCAGGAGTCGTGATACGCCGTGCGCTTGCCCGCCCCGTCCGGGACCCGCAGCCGGCCGCTCGCGATGAGCTGGCGCACGAGCTCCGCCGCGTGGACCACCTCGTACTGCCCGCCGAACTGGGGGTACTCGTTCTTGATCGTGTTGAAGCAGTGCGGGCAGTTGGTGACGATCTTCTTCACCTGGTAGCCGTTCAGCACCTCGACGAGCATCGCCGCCATCGACTGGTACAGATACTCGTTGCCGAGGCGGCGCGCCGTCTCGCCGTTGCAGAGCTCCTCGGTCGCGAGGCAGGCGAAGCTCACGCCGCCCGCCTTGAGCACCTTCGCGAAGGCCTGCGTCGTCTTCTTGTTCCGGTCGTCGAACGAGCCGGCGCAGCCGACGTACCAGAGGTACTCGGCCTCGGGGTTGTCGGCGAGCGTCGGCACGCCGAGTCCCTCCGCCCAGTCGAAGCGCTTTTCGGCGCCGATGCCCCACGGGTTCGACTGCGTCTCCATGCCCTTGAAGACGCGGGTCAGCTCGGACGGGAAGCGCGACTCCTCCTGCACGAGATGGCGGCGCATGTCGACGATCTTGTCGACGTACTCGATCATCACCGGGCAGGCCTCCTCGCACGCGCGGCAGACGTTGCACGCCCAGAGCACCTCGTCCTTGATCACGGAGCCGACGATGTTGCTGCCCACCTCGGGCGGCTCCGCCCCGTCGCCGTCGGGCTTGCGCGCGACGCGCTTCTCGATCACCTCCGCCTGGTGCGAATAGAGGTAGTCGCGGAGGTCGAGGAGCAGCTGGCGGGGCGCGAGCGCCTTCCCGGTGGCGGTCGCGGGACACTGCGACGAGCACCGGCCGCACTCGGTGCAGCTGAACATGTCGAGGACCTGCTTCCAGGTGAACTGGTCGATGTGCGAGGTCCCGAAGGTGGTCGCGTTCTCGAGGTCCTGCTTCGAGAGCTGCCCGGTCGGCTCGAGCTTCCGGAAGAAGACGTTCGGCAGCGAGGTGATGACGTGGAAGTGCTTCGCGCGCGGGAGGAAGTTGAGCATGACGAGGACGGCGAGGTTGTGGATCCACCACGCCGTCATCCCGAGCACCGCGGCGCCGCCGACCCCGAGCCCCCCGAGGCCGCGCCCGACGAGGGTCGAGAGCGGCTCCCAGCGCGCCTCGTCGGCGATCCAGGGCTCGGCCGCGTGCACCACCTGGCGCGAGCCGTCATAGACGAGGCCGCCGATCATGATGAGCCCGATGCAGCCGAGGATGAGGTACGCCTCCCAGTGCCAGTGCGAGAGCTGGCGCGCCTCCGCCGGCGGGTAGCCGAGGAGGCGCTGCGGGCGGGTCACGAGCCAACGCGCGAACGCGTAGAGGATGACGACGAGGACGACCGCCTCCATCAGGTCGCGCAGCAGCATGTACGGGCCGCCGAGCAGATGCGGGCTGAAGAGCGGAACGTAGAAGTGCTCGCTGTACGCGCGCCCGAACATGGTGAGGATCTGGAGCCCAAGGATCACGAAGCCCCAGAAGATGAAGAAGTGCATCCACCCCGCCGGCCCCTCGCCCACGATCGCCGCTTCGGGCCGGATGAACTTCTTCTGTCCGAAGGCGTAGACGAGCATGGCGCGGATGCGATCCGGAATGCGGTCGAAGCGGGGCGACGGTGCTGCGGCCCGCAGGAGGTTGAACCGGCCCCACACCTGGTAGACAAAGAGGCCGAGTGCGGCCACGAGGCAGAGCGTGAACGCGAGCGCCGTCGCCATCTTTCCTCCGAAGTCCGCAACCCTTAGAACACGGGTGGGAGCCTTGCAACTGAAGCTCGCCTGCGCGGCGCTCCTCGTCGCCGCGCCGCCCGCGTGCTCGGGCTCGGGGCCGACGGCGAGGATCCACACGGCGGCCGGGACGGTCGTCGTGTCGCTCGAAGTCGCCGCGACGCCCGAAGCACAGCAGCGCGGCCTCATGTACCGGACGGCCCTCTCCGACGATCACGGCATGCTCTTCGTCTTCCCGCGGGAGGCCGACCACGAGTTCTGGATGAAGAACACCCTCGTCCCCCTCGACATGCTCTTCATCGCCCGCGACGGGACGATCGTCGGCATCCACGCGGAGGCGACGCCGCTCTCGACCGCCCCCATCTCCGTCGGCAAGGCGTCGCGGTACGTGCTCGAGGTCCCGGGCGGCTACGCCGCGCGACGGCGCATCGCGAGCGGCGATCGCGTCGAGCTGGTGGGCGTCCGGACACCTTGAATTTCCGCCCCGGAGCGCATACTAACGCCCCTCTCCCGAGAGAAACCAAACCCATGGGAATCAAGGAAAATCGCGCCGAGCTCGAGCGGCGCACGCAGGAGGCCCTGCTCGGCGGCGGCGAGGAGCGCATCAAGCGCCAGCACGCCGAGGGCAAGCTCACGGCGCGCGAGCGCCTCGACGTGCTGCTCGACCCGGGCAGCTTCGTCGAGACCGACCGCTTCAAGACGCACCGCTGCACCGACTTCGGCATGGACGAGAAGAAGATCCTCGGCGACGGCGTCGTCACCGGCTACGGGAGGATCGACGGCCGGCTCGTCTTCGTCTTCTCCCAGGACTTCACCGTCTTCGGCGGGAGCCTCGGCGGCGCGTACGCGGAGAAGATCTGCAAGATCATGGATCTCGCCATGAAGAACGGCGCGCCCGTGATCGGCCTCAACGACGGCAGCGGCGCGCGGATCCAGGAGGGGGTCGTCGGCCTCGCCGGCTACGGCGACGTCTTCCTCCGCAACGTCCTCGGCTCGGGGGTCATCCCGCAGATCTCCGTCATCATGGGCCCGTGCGCCGGCGGCGCCGTCTACTCGCCCGCGATGACGGACTTCATCTTCATGACGAAGACCGCGAGCTACATGTTCATCACCGGCCCCGACGTCATCAAGACGGTGACGCACGAGGAGGTGACGAAGGAGGAGCTCGGCGGCGCCGACACGCACAACCAGCGGAGCGGCGTGGCGCACTTCGAGGGCGAGGACGACGGCGACACGCTCGCGATGGTGAAGGAGCTCCTCTCCTTCCTCCCGTCGAACAACCTCGAGGACCCCCCCTTCGTCGCCTCGGCCGACGACCCGAACCGCCGCGATCCGAAGCTCGCGACGATGGTGCCGGAGAACCCGAACAAGCCGTACGACATGCACGAGCTGATCGCCGCGGTCGTGGACGGCGGCTACTTCTTCGAGGTGCACCGCGGCTACGCGCGGAACATCATCGTCGGGTTCGCGCGGCTCAGCGGCCGCTCGGTCGGGATCGTCGCCAACCAGCCGGCGCACCTCGCCGGCGTCCTCGACATCGACGCGTCGGTGAAGGCCGCGCGCTTCGTGCGCTTCTGCGACTGCTTCAACATCCCGATCGTGACCTTCGTCGACGTGCCCGGCTTCCTGCCCGGGACCTCCCAGGAGTTCGGCGGCATCATCCGCCACGGTGCGAAGCTCCTCTTCGCGTACTGCGAGGCGACGGTGCCGAAGGTGACGGTCATCACCCGCAAGGGCTACGGCGGCGCCTACGTCGTCATGTCGTCCAAGCACATCCGCGGCGACGTGAACCTCTGCTACCCGACGGGCGAGATCGCCGTCATGGGACCCGACGGCGCCGTCAACATCGTCTTCCGGAACGAGATCGAGAAGGCGAAGGACGTCGAGGCCGAGCGAACCCGGCTGGTCGCGGAGTACCGTCAACGGTTCGCGAACCCGTTCCAGGCGGCGGAGCTCGGCTACATCGACGAGATCATCCAGCCCGAGGACACCCGCCCGCGCCTCATCGCCGCGCTCGAGATGCTGAAGAACAAGCGCGACAAGAACCCGCCCAAGAAGCATGGCAACATCCCGCTCTGAGCGACCCGGCACCGCCCCCCGCCTCTTCCGCCGCGTGCTGGTCGCGAACCGCGGGGAGATCGCCGTCCGCGTGATTCGCGCCTGCCGCGAGCTTGGCATCGAGTCCGTCGCCGTCTACTCGGATCCCGACCGGACGGCGCTGCACGTCCGGCAGGCGGACCACGCGTACCCGATCGGCCCGGCGCCCGCGGCGCAGAGCTACCTCGTCGTCGAGAAGATCCTGGAGGCCGCGAAGGCGACCGGCGCGGAGGCGATCCACCCCGGCTATGGCTTCCTGTCGGAGCGCGCCGTCTTCGCCCGGGCCTGCGCCGAGGCCGGCCTCGTGTTCATCGGGCCGTCCGCGGAGGCGATCGACGCGATGGGCGACAAGGTCGAGGCGCGGCGGCGCATGATGGCCGCGGGCGTCCCCGTCGTCCCCGGCTCCGCGCACCCGATCGAGTCCGACGCCGAGGTCGAGAAGCTCGCGACGGACCTCGGCTTTCCCGTCATGCTGAAGGCCGCGGGCGGGGGCGGCGGGAAGGGCATGCGGCTCGTCGGCAAGGCGGAGGAGCTCCGGGGCGCCCTGCGCGCGGCGCGCTCGGAGGCCAAGTCGGCGTTCGGCGACGACCGCGTCTACGTCGAGAAGGCCATCGTCCGGCCGCGCCACGTCGAGGTGCAGGTGCTCGGCGACGCGCACGGGCACGTGATCCACCTCTACGAGCGCGAGTGCTCGATCCAGCGCCGTCATCAGAAGGTCATCGAGGAGTCGCCGTCGCTCGCGATCGACCAGAAGACCCGCGAGGAGATGGGGCGGGTCGCCGTCCAGGCGGCGAAGGCGGTCGACTACGTCGGCGCCGGGACGATCGAGTTCCTCGTCGACCCGGCGCGGAACTTCTACTTCCTCGAGATGAACACGCGCATCCAGGTCGAGCATCCGATCACCGAGGCGGTGACCGGCGTCGACCTCGTGAAGGCGCAGATCGAGATCGCGGCGGGCCGTCCGCTCGCGATCCGCCAGCAGGACGTCGTGCAGCGCGGCTGGGCGATCGAGTGCCGGATCTACGCGGAGGACCCGGAGAACAACTTCCTCCCCGCCCCCGGGCGCATCGAGGTCCTCCGCGTCCCGAACGGCATCGGCATCCGCGACGACTCGGGCGTCTACGAGGGGTTCGAGGTGTCGACGTACTACGATCCGATCATCTCGAAGCTCGTCGCCTGGGGCGCCACGCGCGAGGAGGCGATTGCGCGCATGCTGCGCGCGCTCCACGAGTACGTCGTCGTCGGCCCGACGGCGAACGTCGCCTTCCACCGCTGGGCGCTCTCGCATCCGGCGTTCCGGGCGGGCGAGATCGACACGGGCTTCATCGCGCGCCACTTCGGGAAGGGCGTCCTCGCCGGCCAGGCGGACGGCGACCTGCCGCTCATCGGCGCCGCGATCGCGGCGGCCACGCGCAGCGCGACCGCCGCCGCCGGTGCGCCGGCGGCCACCGAGCCGGGCTCCCGCTGGCGCGAGCTCGGCCGGCTCGAGGCGCTCCGTGGGTAGCCCCGGGGCTCCGGCGGGCCGCCCCACCCGCTTCACGGCGCTCGTCGGCGACGAGACCCGTGCGGTCGAGGTCGTGCCGCTCGGAGACGGGCGGTTCGAGGTCACGATCGACGGGCGGACGCGTGTCGTCGACGCCCGGCCGACCGGCAGCGTCTCCTTTTCGCTCGTGATCGACGCCGTGCCGGCCGAGGTGAGCGTCGTCGCGCGGGGCGACGCCTACCGCGTCTGGTTCGGCGGGCGCATGCACCGCCTTCGGCTCCTCGACGATCGCGCGCTCCGCGCGCACCGGCGGAGCGCCGGCGGATCGGGCGAGCGCGAGGTGCGGGCGGCGATGCCCGGGAAAGTGGTCACGGTGCTGGTCGAGGTCGGCGCGACCGTCGAGCAGGGTGAGGGCCTGCTCGTGCTCGAGGCGATGAAGATGGAGAACGAGGTCGGATCGCCGCGCACGGGCACCGTGCGAGAGGTGCGCGTGAAGGCCGGCCAGGCCGTCGAGGCGGGTGAGCTGCTCGCGATCGTCGAGTGACGAACGCGCCGGCGGAATCGGCGCGCCGAACTTGTGGCCCCTGCGGGATCGTGTTAGGGGCAGGAGGCAAGCCGAGCGATGAGCACCGCGTTCGTCCCCAAGAAGATCTTCCTCACGAAGGGCGTAGGCAAGCACCGGGAGAAGCTTTCGAGCTTCGAGATGGCGCTCAGGTCGGCGGGCATCGCGCAGTACAACCTCGTCCGCGTCTCTTCGATCTTCCCGCCGCACTCGAAGCTCATCTCCCCGCAGGAGGGCCAGAAGCTCATGCGGCCGGGCCAGGTGCTCTACGTC
>DASRHG010000077.1:0-2217 GCA_035650655.1 Binatia bacterium
GCCCGGATACAGGCCTCCTTCACTTCGGGCGTCTGGCCGGGCAGGCCCATCGGCGGGCCGTAGATGACCTGGGCGTAGACCCCATCGCGGTCCATGTCCTCGAGGCGGGCGCGCGGATCCGTCATGCCCGGACGCTCGAGGCTGCCCGTCTTCGCGGTGCCCTTCGTCTCCTTGACGCCGACGCCGGGCAGGTTCGCGAACTGCTGCCTGATCCGCTGGCGCCGCGCGGCCATCTGGGGCTGGAACCGCTCCGGAACCCGCGCCTGCCAGGTCGGCAGGTCGCCGCCGTGGCCGTCGGCGTCGATCACGTGATGGCCGAATCGTCCCATCGCTTCACTCCTTGTCCAGCCGGAAGACGCCGCGGGCGAGGCGGCCGGCGCGCAGGTCGTCGAGCGCGCGCGCGAAGTCGTCGAGCGCGTAGCGCTGCGTCACGAGCGCGTCGATCTCGAGCCGTCCGGCGAGGTAGAGGTCGGCGAGCATCGGGAAGTCGCGCCGCGGGCGCGCGGCGCCGTAGCGGCAGCCGAGGATCGCCTTGTTCTGGTAGAGCTGGTGGACGACGACGTCGAGGCTCGAGCCGAGCTTCGGCACGCCGACGATCGTGAGCGTCCCGCCGGGACCGAGCGCGTCGAGCGCCTGGCGGATGACGGCGAGGCTCCCGACCGCCTCGAACGTGTAGTCGGCGCCGCCGCCGGTGAGCGCCTTCACCGCCGCGACCGGATCGTCCGTGGTCGCGTCGATCGCGTCCGTCGCCCCGAGCCGGCGCGCGAGTGCCAGCTTCTCCGCCACCACGTCGACGGCGACGATCCGTGCCGCCCCCGCGAGCACGCCGCCCTGCACGCACGAGAGCCCGATCCCCCCGAGCCCGAAGACGGCCATCGTGGCGCCCGTCTCGACCCGGGCGCGGTTCACGACGGCGCCGACGCCCGTCATGATGCCGCAGCCGATCAGCGCCGCGCGGTCGAAGGGGACGCGCGGGTCGATCGGGATGGCGCTCTGCTCGCGCACGACGGTCTTCTCCACGAACGCCGACGCGTTCGCGAACTGGTGGGCGGGCCGCCCGCCGACGACGAACGGCTGCGTCTCCTTCGGGTTCGGCGCGTTCCGGCACTCGGTCGGGCGCCCGACCTCGCACGCGCGGCAGCGGCCGCAGTGGGCGAGCGTCGAGAGGACGACGGCGTCGCCCTCCTTGACGCTCCGGACGCCCGGCCCGAGCGCCTCGACCACGCCCGCGCCCTCGTGGCCGAGCACGACCGGGACGGGATACGGGATCGAGCCGTCGATCACGGAGAGGTCCGAGTGGCAGAGGCCCGCGGCCTTGACCGCGACGCGCACCTCGCCCGGCCCCGGGTCCTTCACCCGGACGTCCTCGATCGCGACGGGCCGGCCGCCGCCATGGAAGACGGCGCCCTTCATGGGTTCCCGATCCGCAGCACGCGGCCCGGCCGCGCGCCGGTCAGCTCGCCGTGCTCGACGATCGTCTCGCCGTTCACGAGCACGCGCACGACGCCCTCCGGGCGCACCTGCCAGCGCGCCTCGCCGCCCGGCAGGTCGGCGACGAGCGCCTTCCGGCCGAGCCGGAGGCGCGTCGGGTCGAACACGAGGAGGTCCGCGTGGTAGCCGCGGGCGAGGAGCCCGCGGTTCGCGATGCCGCAGATCATCGCCGGCAGGTGGGTGATCCGGCGCACGCCCTCCTCGAGCGTGAAGTGCCGCCGGTCGAGGAGCCACGACCGCAGGAAGTACGTCGACCACTCCGCTCCGTCGTCGCGGTCGGCGTGGGCGCCGCCGTCGCCCGTGCCGACGATCATGTGGGGGTTCCGCTGCGACTCGCCGTTCGCCTCGATCCAGGCGGGCGTCTCGCTGTTCCAGAGGAACTGCGTCGTGCCGCCGTCCGCGGCGCCGAGGTCGGCGAGGACGTCGGCGGGATGGACGCCGCGCGCCCGCGCCAGCTCGGCGACCGACTTCCCGACGTCGCCCGGGTGGCTCGCGGAGCGATCGACCCGGATCGCCGCCATGGCGGGCATGGGAAGCGTCGAGCCCCGCGCCGGGTCGGTGTTCGGGTGGTCGATGCCCCAGCGGAGGGGCTCCCGGAGCGCCGGGTCGCGGAGGCGCGCGAGGCGCTCCGCGGCCGGCAGCGCCGCGAGGTCGCGCCAGTGGAAGACGCCGTCGAAGAGCGACGCGCCGCGCGCGAAGTTGAACGGCCGCATGAACGGCTGCGTG
>DASRHG010000078.1:0-2305 GCA_035650655.1 Binatia bacterium
GTCCCGATCATCGTCATCTCCGGCCACGGGACGATCGAGACGGCCGTCCGCGTGATCCGGCTCGGCGCGTACGACTTCCTCGAGAAGCCGTTCCAGCTCGACGCGCTCCTCCAGGTCGTCGGCCGCGCGCTCGGCGACCGCGAGGAGGCGATCGTCCGCGACGGCGTCGTGTCCGGCATTCCGACCGTCGCGCCGGCGCGCCGGCTCCCGCAGAAGACGATCGCGCGGAGCGTCGTCGTGAACGGGCAGGGCCTCCACTCCGGGGTCCGGACGGGGTTGATCCTGCAGCCGCTCCCGCCGGGAAGCGGCATCCTCTTCGGGAACATCTCCTCGGGCGAGACCGTCCCCGCGTTCGTCGACTACGTCGACTCGACCGGCTACGCGACGACGCTCGCGCGCGGCAGCATGGTCGCGAAGACCGTCGAGCACCTGATGGCGGCGCTCCACGCGCACGGCGTCAGCAACCTGCTGGTGAAGATGCAGGGCGAGGTCCCGATCCTCGACGGCTCGGCGCAGGAGCTCTGCGCGCTCATCGAGGAAGGCGGCGTGGTGGAGCAACCGGCGACGGTCGACGAGCTCGTGATCGACCGGCGCTACAGCGTCGGCTCGGACGACCCGTCGCAGAAGGGCATCGCGATCGAGCCCGCGGACCGCTTCGAGGTCGATTACCTGCTCGACTATCCGGCGCCGATCGGGCGCCAGCAGCACTGCTTCGCGTTCACCGGCGTCGAGGCGTTCCGCCGCGAGATCGCGCCCGCGCGGACCTTCGGCTTCGTGAAGGACATCGCGACGCTCGAGCAGATGGGCCTCGCGAGCGGCGGCCGCCTCAACAACTGCATCCTGGTCGGCGACGAGGGGATCGTGAACGCGCCGCTCCGGTTCGAGGACGAGTTCGTGCGGCACAAGATCCTCGACGTGTTCGGGGACTTCTACCTCCTCGGGCGGCCGATCCGCGGGCGGATCACGGCGCGCATGACCGGGCACTCGGACAACGCGGCTCTGCTGCGGGTGCTGAGGTCGCGGCTCCTGGGGGCGGGGGCCGCGGCGTAGCCCGGGCGGTCGTGTCGCGGAGGCGGTCCGCGCGCGCGGGGGCGCCGCCGCCGCTTCGAGTCTCGCCCGGCGAGCGCCGCGTGTGAGTGCGAACGGGGCGTGCGGGCTTCGACAGGCGCTTCGGCGGCGCCCCCGCGCGCGCGACTCGGATCCGCGGCGTCGGTGCCGGAGCGCTTCGCTTCGCTCGCGCGCACGATCGTGGCGGCGCGGGCGCGGCGCCGCGTTGCGACTCGTGTGTCCCTGTCAGGGCCGCGTCTGGCGCCAGGCTACCAGGTCCGCGTCGAGCCCTGGCGGGGCGACGATCGTCGCGTCCCACGTGCGGGTCAGGTCGCCGACCGTGGCGCGTGTGTGGACGGTGTAGGTCATCGCGCGGGCGGTGAGCTGGGCGTGGAGGGTGGCGAGCTTGTCGTCGGGGGTGCCGGCCAGGATCGTGTCGAGGTCGCGGTCGGGGTCTATCGGGGTGGTTCGGCGGGCGGCGAGGAGGCGATCGGCGGTGGTCGGATCGGCGGTGATGGCGAGGAGGACTTCGCGGGGGGCGGTGTTCGGGTTCACGCGCGGCTCGCTGGCGACGGTGATGAACGGCGCGACGCGGGCGAGGGCTTCGAGCGTCATGCCTCGGACGAGGCCGAGCTCGCCGACGCTCGTGAGCGGGGCGTTGCGGGGCGCGTACGGGGGCGTGAGGCCGAGGTAGTAGGCGCGCTCCGCACCGAGCGGCGCGGGCACGTCGTCGGGGTCGATCCAGTCGGCGACGGCGTCGGCGACGTCGGCGCCGAGGCCGAGCGTGGCGAACAGGCGCGCGCGCGCGCCGGCGAGCTCGGGGAGGTTGATCGCGAGGCGGCGGGCCTCGTCCTCGACCGCGGCCTCGACCGTGCCGGCGCCGAGCGGCTGTCGTCCCGATCCGGCCGCCCACGGCGCGCCGGGCCAGTCGACGTCGGCCGCGTCGCGTTCGGCGAGGAGCGTCGCGGCCGCGGCGGCGGCGGAGCGCGCGAGCGCGTCGGCCTGGAGTGCCGCGAGCCCGTTTCGCGTGAGGTGCTGGTCGACGGCGCTCGTGTACGCGAGCCCGACGGCGAGCACGCCGAGCACGCCGAGCGCGACGACGGCGGCGAGGAGCGCGACGCCGCGCTCAGCGTGCCGGGACACGCATCACCTCGACCAGCTCGCACGCCTCACGCCCGCCCGAGACGCGGACCCGGACCTCGCGGAGCCGCGCGTGCGGCGTCTGCGTGACGTCGCGCGTCCAATGCAGCGGGGGTGG
>DASRHG010000079.1:0-55780 GCA_035650655.1 Binatia bacterium
CGGCACGCAGCAGTCGACCGGGCACACCGCCGCGCACGCCTCGTGGTCGTGGAAGCCGACGCACTCCGTGCACTTCTCGGGCACGATGTAGAAGATGTCGTTCGAGAGCGGCGCGTGCATCGAGCCGTCCGGGGCCTGCCACTCGACGCCGCCCTGGTAGATCGCCGTGTTCGGGCACTCCGGCTCGCAGGCGCCGCAGTTGATGCACTCGCTCGTGATCATCGTGGCCATGACGCGGTGGAAAATAGCACCCGCTCCGCGCGCGCTTCAAACGGCCTCTGGTCACCTCGCCGACGCGATGATAGGGGTCGCTCGTGTCCTCCGGCGCGCGACACGGGACGGACGACGTCCGCGGGGCCGTCCGATGAACGATGGCGAACCACGGTGGGGGGATCGCCGGCGTGCGGCCCGGCACGAACGGCTCGCCGTTCGTGTTCTACTCGGAGCTGCATCACCGGCTCGTCGTGGACGTCGGCGGCCGGCCCGTCGGACGTCTCCAGGACCTCGCCGTCACGCTCGCGGAGACGTATCCCGCGGTCGTCGCGCTCCTCGTCCGGCGCGGGCGCGTTGAGTCGTTCTCGCTGACCGCACGCTGGCGCGACGTCGAGTCGGTCGACGGGCGCGCGATCCGCCTCCGCGTGCCCGTCGTGGGCCTCGTGCCCGGGCGGTTCACGCCGCCGGAGGACGTCTTCTGGGTGCGCCAGGTCCTCCTCGACCGGCAGATCGTTGACACCTCGGGCGCCAAGGTGGTGCGGGTGAACGACCTCCACTTCCTCCGCACCGCGGGCAACGACCTCCACCTCGTGCACGTCGACGTCGGCTTCCGCGGGCTCGTTCGGCGTCTCGGGTGGGGAGATGCGATCGACGCGGTCGTCCGTCGCGTCGCGCCGCAGGCGCGCTACCTCACGAGCGACCGGCTGATCGCCTGGCGCTACGTGCAGCCGCTCACGCTCACCGGCTCGGGCGACGCGCTCAAGCTCCGCGTCGAACGGAAGGAGCTCGCCGAGCTGCACCCAGCGGAGATGGCCGAGATCCTGACCGAGCTCGACGGCCGCGAGCGCGAGTCGGTCTTCCGCTCGCTCGACGCGGAGTCCGCCGCCGAGGCGCTCACGGAGGTCGAGCCGAAGATCCGCGAGCGCCTGATCGCCAGCGTCCCGCCCGAGCGCGCGGCCGACATCCTCGAGGAGATGCCGCCGGACGAGGCCGCCGACCTGCTCGCGGCGCTCCCGGAGTCCGAGTCGCTCCGGCTGCTCGAGTCGATGGAGCGCGACGAGGCCGAGGACGTGCAGGAGCTGCTCCGATACGAGCCCGACACCGCGGGCGGCATGATGACGACCGAGGTCGTCCGGCTCGGAACCGAGCTCACCGCCGCCGAGGCGCTCGTGCGCCTCCGCTCGCTCGCGCGCGACGTCGAGCACATCTACTATCTCTACGTCGTCGACCGCGCGGACCGCCTCCAGGGCGTGATCACGATCCGCCACCTCCTCCTCGCCGACCCGACCGCCCGCCTGGCGGACACCATGGAGCGCGATCCGGTCGCCGTGCAGCCCGACGACACGCGGGAGCGCGTCGCCGAGCTGGTCGAGAAGTACAACCTCCTCGCCGTCCCGGTGACGACTCCCGACGGGAAGCTGCTCGGCATCGTCACCGTCGACGACGTGCTGACGCACATGACGGCGCTCGCGTGGCGATGGAAGCTCGGCCGCAAGCGGTGAGCGCCGAGGCCGGCCGCCGCACGAGCTGGTGGCAGCATCTCCGTCGCTTCCTGCTCGTCATGGGGCCGGGCATCATCACGGCCAACGTCGACAACGACCCGGGCGGAATCACGACCTACTCGCTCGCGGGCGCCCGCTACGGCTACGACCTGGTCTGGACGCTCGCGCCGATCACGGTCGCACTGGTCGTCGTCCAGGAGATGTGCGCGCGCATGGGAGCGATCACGGGAAAGGGCCTCGCCGACCTCGTGCGCGAGAGCTTCGGCGTCCGCCTGACCTTCTACGCGATGCTCCTCCTCCTGCTCGCCGACCTCGGCAACACGGTCGCCGAGTTCGCGGGCGCCGCGGCGAGCCTCGAGATCTTCGGCGTCACGCGCTGGGTGACCGTGCCCGCCGTGGCGGTGTTCGTCTGGTGGCTCGTCGTTTACGGCAACTACAAGCAGGTGGAGAAGATCTTCCTCACCGCCTGCGTCTTCTACCTGTCGTACATCGCCTCGGGGCTGCTCGCGGTCGATCACTGGGGCCCGGTGCTCCGCGAAAGCGTGCGTCCGCACGTCGGACTCGACGACGCGTACGTGCTGATGCTCGTCGGCCTCGTCGGCACGACGATCGCCCCCTGGATGCAGTTCTACCAGCAGGCCGCCGTGGTCGAGAAAGGTGTGACGCTGGAGCAGTATCGCTACTCGCGGCTCGACGTCATCAGCGGCTGCATCTTCACCGACGTCGTGGCCTTCTTCATCATCGTCGCCTGCGCCGCGACGCTTCACGCGCGCGGGGTGAGCGTCGAGACGGCCGCCGAGGCCGCCGAGGCGCTGCGGCCGCTCGCCGGCCGCTACTGCGCGGCGCTCTTCGCCTTCGGGCTCTTCAACGCGGCCGTCTTCTCCGCGTCCATCCTGCCGCTCGCGACGGCGTACTCGGTGTGCGAGGCGCTCGGGTGGGAGACGGGCGTCGACAAGCGCGTACGCGAAGCGCCGCACTTCTACGCGCTCTACACGGGTCTGATCGCGGCCGGCGCCGCCGTCATCCTCGTTCCCGGGATCCCGCTCCTCCCCGTCATGTACCTCTCGCAGGTCGCGAACGGCGTGCTGCTGCCGATCGTGCTCGTGCTCATGCTGGTGCTCGTGAACCGTGCCGATCTCATGGGCGAGCACCGGAACTCGGCGGCCGCGAACGTCGTCGCGTGGCTCACCGTCGGCGTGATGACGGTGCTGAGTCTTTTCCTCGTCCGCGGCGCGCTTCGCGAGCTGTTCGCCTGACGCGCTCGATCGCACCCGGCTCCCGCGGCCGGCTGTCGCGTCGTCGACAGCTCCCCGCGGGGGGTCGGGATTCTCCACACCCGGCCGCGGGCCTCCCGCCGAATGCCGGGCACCACGTGGCGGCACAACTCCTGCAATGCGGCAGGTAGCAACCCCGCCAACGGGGCAACTCGCCAAACGGGAGGACACCGTGAACAGCGCCTTCAGCGTAGGAGATCAAGTTACGGATGCGCTCGGCGAGGTGGTGCTCGATCTACCGACGCGCCGGCGATGGACGCGGGAGATCGGCGAGCTGCGGCTCATGGCGGCCGTGCTCGAGGACGCCGTCAACGTGCTCCGCAAGCGTCCGCGGAGCCGCGCGGGGCGCGAGGCGCGCGAGTGGATGGCGTCGCGCGACACCACGTGGCCGTTCTCCTACGAGCGCATCTGTGAGGCGCTCGACCTGGATCCGAACACGGTGCGGCGCGAAGTGTCGATGAAGAAGGTCGTCCGCATCCCCGTGACGTCCTTCGACCTTCCGCTCGCCCAGACCGCCTAGGCGGCGAGGGAGGGCGCGAGCGCCTCGCGCTCCAGGCACGACGATCCGCGGCGATCAGCCGCGCACCGGGAAGAGCTTCCCGAAGCGCATCATGAACATGAGGTCGCCGCTCACCTGGTACTCGCCGTTCATGAACGCGTCGCGGCCGCTCTTCTCGCCGCGCGCGATCGCGAGCCACAGATCGGAGTCCATGCTGAGCGTCACGGTCGGCTCCATGGTGCGCCCGTGCTGCACCAGGCACGACCCTTCGTGGACGACGACCGTCCACTGACCCGGCTCGCGGCCCGAGAGATCGAAGAGGATGACGGCTTCGACGCCGCTCGCCGCTGCGGGGTCGAAGACCTGCGGTAGTCCCTCGACGGCCGCCGCCGCCGTGGTCGGCTGGAACGTCGTCGCCATCGCCCGCCCCCCGGGCGCGCGAGCGTAGCCGCTCGACCCGCGACCCGCAAGCGCCTTGCTTGTGACGCGTCGGGTGGTTTAATGAGGACGTGGCGCGCGGCGACCGCAGCATGACGGAGCGCATCCTGAACGTGCTGCGTCCCTACGCGTCGAACTGGAGCGGGACGCTCGGCCGCGGCGACCTCGTGATTCCGCAGCGCGAGATCCCCCGCGTCATCCACGAGATCCTCGACGCCGTTCACGACGAGGCGGGCACGCACAAGGAAGCCGGCGATCGGGAGCTGTTCGACGTCCTCATGGCCGCGCGGCGCAGCGCCTCGGTGCAGGACCAGGCCGAGCTGCTTCGCCGCCACTTCCTGATCCTGCTCCGCTAGCGTGCCGCGTCATCCGCTCCGCGGCGCGACCGCGATCGCGGGTCTCGGCCTCACCGCGCAGGGCAAGGTGTACGGCCGGAGCCCGATGGCGTTCGCGGTCGAGGCGGTGGAGCTGGCGCTCGCGGACGCAGGCCTCGCGCGCACGGACCTCGACGGGGTCCTCCTCAACCCCGGGCTCGCGTGGAACGACCGCGGCATGGGGTCCTTCCAGCTCCAGCAGGCGATGGGGCTGCGCGACCTCCGTCTCTCCGCGACGATGAACCTCGGCGGCGCGACGGCGATCGCCATGATCCAGCACGCGAGCCAGGCGATCGCGGCCGGCCTCTGCTCGACCGTCGCGTGCGTCTTCTCCGACGCGCCGCTCAAGCCACCCGCACCCGAAGGACGACGGGCCTCGAGCGGCGCCGCGTACGCGTTCCCGCGCGGCTGGGAGGCGGCGTACGGGTTCTTCGGCGTGAACGCGATGTACGCGCTCGTCGCCCGCCGCCACATGGCGGTGTACGGCACGACGCAGGACCATCTGGGCCTCGTCGCCGTCGCGCAGCGGAAGTGGGCGAACCTGAATCCACACGCGCAGCTCCACGACCAGCCGCTCTCGCTCGACGACTACCACCGCTCGCGCTGGATCGTGGAGCCCTTCCATCTCTTCGACTGCTGTCTCGTATCGAACGGCGGCTGCGCGGTCGTCGTGACGAGCGCCGAGCGCGCGCGGAGCCTCCGCCAGCCCCCGGTCTACGTCTGGGGCATGGCGCAGGGCCACCTGGGCGGCGATCCCTCCGACACGCTCGCCTCGGGCGCGGTGCTCACGCGCGAGCCGGCGTTCCGCATGGCCGACGTGTCGCTCGCGGACGTCGACGTCGTCGAGCTCTACGACTGCTACACGTTCACCGTGCTCGTCTGCCTCGAGGACTACGGCTTCTGCCCGAAGGGCGAGGGCGGTCCGTGGGTCGCGGAGCACGTGACGGGTCCCGGCGGGCGCCTCGCGCTCAACACGGGGGGCGGGCAGCTCTCGAGCTTCTACATGTGGGGGATGACGCCCGTCTCCGAAGCCGTCATCCAGCTGCGCGGCCACGGCGGACGCCGCCAGGTGCCGAGGCACGACGTCGCGCTCGTGTCGGGCAACGGCGGCGTGCTGTCGACCCACTCGACGCTCGTCCTCTCGCGGCTTCCGTCATGAGCGCCCCGCGGCCGCTGCCCGAGATCACGCCGGAGATGGCGCCCTTCTGGGAGGCGGCGCGTCGGCACGTGCTCGTCGTCCAGCGCTGTCGCGGCTGCGGCGCGCTGCGCTTCCCCGCCCGCGAGCTGTGCAGCCGGTGCCTGTCTCGCGAATCGGAGTGGACGCCCGTCTCGGGGCGCGGCGCCGTCTTCAGCTGGGCGGTGATGCACCAGGTCTACCACCCGGGGTTCGCCGACGCGGTGCCGTATGCCGTCGTCGTCGTGGAGCTCGCAGAGGGCGGGCGGCTCCTCTCGAACGTCGTCGACTGTCCCATCGACCGCCTGCGGGTCGGCATGCCGGTCGAGGTCGTGTTCGAGGACGTGAGCTCCGAGATCGCGCTCCCGAAGTTCCGGCCCCTCTCACCTGCTGCGTAGGTCTCGCCGTCCGGCGTCCCGCTCGGCGCCGGATTCCGACCGTTCACCCCGTCCGGATGGCGCCCTCCGAGCACTCGGGGCACAGATGGTCGGCGGCGAGGGCCGTGCGCTATGATCCGCGGCGCATGGCGCCAGCGCTCGATCTCATGCCCCCTCCCGGCCGGAAGAATCGGATGCTGCTGCTCGTCTTCGGCACGGGGGCCGCGATCGGCCTTCATCTCGCGCTCCTCCAGCTCTTCTTCCTGCGCTCGGCGGCCTCGCTGCTGCCCCTCGTCTCGAGCCTGGTCTTCTCGACCGTCATCTACGCGCTCTGGCGCTGGGTGTTTCCGCGGCTCGGCGGCCGCTCGCTCGCGGCGCAGATCGGGCGCCAGACGGTCGTGTCCGTGCTGGCGCTCGGGCTCCTCTCGCTCGCCTCGGTCGAGATCTTCATCTGGCTCGCGAAGTATCCCTCGCTCTTCGGACCGCCGACGGGCGTCGAGAAGCACGTCGTCGTCACGCCCGCGACGCGCCAGATGGGCGCCCGGCTGTTCGTGCTCCTCCCGATCGTGCCGACGGCGCTCCTCACCCTGATCGGATACCACCAGTACTGGGGACGGATGCTCGCCTTCCAGAGCCGCGAGCGGCAGCTCGCGGAGCTGGCGGCCACGGCGCAGCTCGCCGCGCTGCGCGCCCAGATCAACCCGCACTTCCTGTTCAACAGCCTCAACTCGATCGCGCAGCTGATCCACGTCGATCCCGACAAGGCGGAGGCGTGCGTCGAGCGGCTCGCGGACATCTTCCGCTACATCCTGCGCCGCGCGGAGAAGGAATTCGTCCCGCTCGCCGAGGAGCTCCAGATGGCGGAGGCGTACCTCGAGATCGAGCGCGCGCGGTTCGGCGATCGGCTGCACGTCGAGACGCGCATCGATCCGCGGAGCCTCCACGCCTCCATCCCGAACCTGATCCTCCAGCCGCTCGTCGAGAACGCGGTGAAGCACGGCCTCTCGCTCAAGATGGGGACCGGCACCGTGCGGATCGACGCGGCCGTCGACGACGGCCTCCTCGTCCTCACCGTCGGCGACGACGGGCTCGGCATGGCGAGCGCCGCGCTCGAGGCGGTGTACGAGCGCGGCGTCGGGCTCCGAAACCTGCGGGATCGGCTCCGCCGCCTCTACGGCGACGCGCACCTCCCGGAGATCACGAGTGCCCCCGGCGCCGGCACGCGCGTCCGCCTCCGCCTCCCGGTCCACGCGGCGGAGGTGGTCGCCTGAGATGCCGGCGCTCCGGACGCTCGTCGTCGACGACGAGAAGCTCGCCCGCGATCGTCTCGTGGGCTTCCTCGACGCGCTCGACGACGTCGTCATCGTCGGCCAGGCGAAGAACGGGGTCGAGGCGCTCCAGATGATCGAGGAGCAGCATCCGGACCTCGTCTTCCTCGACGTCCAGATGCCCGGCATGGACGGCTTCGAGGTCCTGAAGGCGCTCCGCGTGCCGGCGCCCCAGGTGGTGTTCGCGACGGCGTACGACGAGTACGCGATCCGCGCGTTCGAGGTGCAGGCGGTCGACTACCTGCTGAAGCCCTTCGCCCGCGCCCGCGTCCAGGAAGCGGTCGCGCGCGTGCGGGCGCGCGTCGCCGCCGTGCGGCCCGGCCCGGACCTCGAAGGGGTGCTGCGACGGATCGAGGAGCGGCAGAAGGTATGGGTGAGCCAGGTCCCCGTCTCCGCGAGCAAGCGGATCCTCATCCTCCCGGTCGCGGACGTGCTCTGGTTCGGCGTCGAGTACCGGCTGGTCTATGCGCACACGCGCGAGCGCGCCTACATGACGAACTACACGCTGCGCGAGCTCGAGGAGCGGCTCGACCCGGCGGTCTTCTTCCGCGCCCACAAGTCGAGTCTCGTGAACCTCCACCACGTGAAGGAGATCGTCCCGTGGTTCGGCGGGCGCTTCAAGCTCGTGATGCGGGACGCGAACGGGAGCGAGGTGGCGCTCAGCCGCACCCAGGCCCGGGCCCTCCGGGCGAGGCTGCGATGGTAGCGTCCGGCCGTCCTTGTCAGAATTGAGGACGCGCTCGCGTGATGACGACCCCCACGACCGGCCCCCGGCGCCAGCGCATGCTCGCGGCGCTCGCCGCCTCCGCGGCGACACACGCGCTCGTGGCGCTGCTCGTCGTCTTCGACGTCCTCGGCATCGCGGGCGGGCTCGGCCTCGGCGCGGGCCCCGGATTCGGCATCGGGTCCGGCGGCGGCCTCGGGCTCGGGCAGACGAAGCGGCGCGAGATCTTCGCGCTCCGCGACCTCCCCGCGCCCGTCCCGCCGAACGACCTGCGGAACGAGGAGGCGCTGAAGGAGCTGCTCGTGCCGGCCCGGCCCGACGCCATCACGGTGCCGCAGCCGGCCGCCCCGCGCCCGACGTCGCCGGTCGTCCGGTTCGCGCGCCCCGTGAAGCCGCTCGGGTCGGGCGTCGACCTGGGCTCCCGCTTCGCGTCGAGCGGCGCGGGCGCCGGCGGCCTCGGGCTCGGGGGCGGCGGCGGGTCCGGCGTGTCGCTCGGCTCGCCGTTCTCGAAGTACGTCGGGGGGCTGCGCAAGGTCGGCCTCGACGTGGCGCTCGTCGTCGACTCGACGGGGAGCATGCAGAACATCATCGACGAGCTGAAGGAGCGGCTCGACCTGTTGACCGTCACCATGCAGCGCCTCGTGCCGACCGCGCGCATCGGGGCGGTGGCGTACCGCGATCGCGACGACCAGAACGTTGCGACCGCACCGCGCAAGAGCGAGAGCTTCGTCGTCAAGTGGACGGATCTCACGTTCAACTCGAAGAAGGTCCAGAGCTTCCTCGACGGGATCGTCGCCGAGGGCGGCGGCGACTGGGAGGAGGCCGTGAAGGACGGCGTCGACTGCGCGATGCACCAGCTCAAGTGGCGTGCCGACGCGAAGAAGGTGATCATCGTGATCGGCAGCTCGCCGCCCCACGAGCGGGACGGGCCCGCGCTCCAGAAGCTTCTCGCGGGGTGGCGCGCGAAGGGCGGGGTCGTGAGCACGGTCGACGTGAGCCTCCCCCTCCACGAGGAGCACGAGCGGAAGCTTCATCGCTGGCTCTACGGCGAGGAGCTCCAGCAGGTATCGCCGCTGCCGGAGTTCTACCAGGCCCTCCGCGACAGCTTCGGGGAGATCGCACGAAAGGGCGGCGGCGACATGATCGCCATGGGCCAGGAGGGTGCGCTCGCGCGCCACCTCCTCGCCCTCACGTTCGGACCGCGCTGGGAGAAGGACGTCGCGCGCATCGCGCGCGGGCTGTGACGAGCACGTGCGAAAGGAGCCGCAGCGAATGAACGACACGAACCTCGACTTCCTCCACCTGATTCGCGAGGGCGCGATCTCGACCTACCCGCTGATCGCCTGCTCGCTGATCGTGCTCGGGATCGTTTTCGAGCGCCTCTGGGCGCTCCGCGGGACGGTGTCGTCGGTCGCGACGCTGACGGAGGCCGTCGTGCCGCTCGTCGGCCGGGGCGACCTGGCGGCGGCCGCGAACGCCGTGCGCAGCCACGCGCCCTGCCCCGCGCGCCGCGTGTTCGGCGACCTGCTCGGCGTCGGCGCGGGCGCGCCCGTCGAGACGCTCGAGCGCGTTGCCGACGAACGGCAGTTCGAGGAGGTCCAGGGCGCGGGAACGTACCTCTGGCTCCTCGGCACGATCGGCTCGGCCGCGCCCTTCATCGGCCTCTTCGGCACCGTGATGGGGATCATCCGGGCCTTCCACTCGATGGCGATCGCGGGGACCGGCGGGTTCGCGGTCGTCGCGGGCGGCATCTCCGAGGCGCTGATCGCGACCGCGCTCGGGCTCGCGATCGGCATCGTCGCAGTCGCGTTCTACAACTACTTCCAGAGCCGCGTGGAGCGCATCGACGCCGCGCTCCGCATCGGGAGCGCGCGCCTCATCGAGGCCCTCGCCGCGACGGGGAGGACCGATGCCGTTCGGTAAGCCCCACACGCGCGGGCACATCGTCGCGGAGATCAACGTCACGCCTCTCACGGACGTCTTCCTCGTCCTCCTCGTCATCTTCATGATCACGACGACCGCCATGCTGAAGCCGGCCGACGTCGACCTGCCGAAGACGAGCGAGAACGAGCAGCAGACGAAGGGCGTGCTCGTCACCATGACGCCCTCGCACGAGCTCTACGTGAACGAGCGCGCCGTCGGCGGCGACGACCCGACGATCACGACCGCGCTGCGCGACGCGCTCGCGCGCTCGGACGAGAAGGTGGTGATCCTGGCCGGCGACCGGCAGGTGATCCTCGGCGAAGTGGTCCGCGTCCTCGGCCTCGCGAAGGAGGCGGGGGCGACCGGGTTCGCGCTCGCGTCGGAATGACGCTCGGCGCGGGCACGCGCGGGCGCCGGTGGACGCGCGCGGTCGTCGTCCTGGCCGCGCTCGGCGTCCTCGCGACCCTCGCGCCGCGCGCGCGCGCGGAGGACGAGGGGGACCGCGCGACGCTCGCGCGGCTCGAGCAGCGGAGCCGTGCCTTCTACGATCTCCTCGAGCGGGGCGAGCGCGGGCGGGCGGCGGCGGCGTGGCCGGGCCTCGCGAACGACCTCGCCGCCTTCGCCACCGGGCTCCAGCAGCGGCTCGATCGGATGCGGGACGACGTCGTCGAACGAGACGGCGACCTCGACGAGCTGCTGCGGAGCGAGCGCTGGCGCGGGCCCGAGGTGATGGAGCTCGTCGCGACGTATCACCTCGCGTGGGTGCGCTATCAGGGCGCGCAGCTCACGACGGACGCGGCGACGAAGAAGGACCTCCTCCGCAAGGCCGCGGAGGGATTCACCCAGTTCCTGCTGGTGAACGAGGTGCCGGAGATCTACGCCGAGAGCCTCTACGGGCGCGGGCTCGCGTTCCTCGACCTCGGCGACTACGCGAAGGCGATCGCCGATCTGACGGCCGCCGTCGACGAGCCGCGCGTCGCGGCGAAGGCGCGCCCCGCGCTCGAGGAGGCGCGGCGGCGCGCGGCGGGCGGGCGGGCGCCGGCGGCCGAGGACCCGGAGACGCTGCTCGCCCGGCTCGGCGACGCGCTCGCGCACACCGACCGCGACGCGGCGCGCGAGAAGGAGGCGGCGACCCTCGCGCGCGGGCTCGCGGCCCGCGGCGGCCCGTGGCCCGCGCGGGTCGGCGCAATCGTCCGCGAGAAGCTGGGCGACCCGCCCCGCTCGACCTTCGGGCTCCACCTCGCCGCCCAGCTCGCCGTCGATCGCGGCCGCTGCGACGACGTGGCTCCGCTCGCCGAGGCGAGCGGCCGGACGGCGGACGCCGGCCGGAGCCGCTGGCGTCCCGACCTCCTCTTCCTCGACGCCGGCTGCCGGCTGAACGCGGGGCAGGCGCGTGACGCCGCCGAGCGGTTCGCGGCCCTCCTCGCGGAGTATCCCGACGCCCCTCGCGCCGCGGACGCGGCGTACTACCGCTTCCGCGCGCTCGACGTCGCGCGCGCCGACGATCCCCGGCTCGCGCCCGCGTACGAAGCGGCGCTCCGCGCCTACCTCGCGCGCTTCCCGAGAGCCGAGGGTGCGGGGGAGGCGCGCTTCGCCCTCGGCGAGCTCCTCCGGGCGCGGGGTGACTGCGCGCACGCCACCCGGGAGTACGGCCAGGTCGGCACGGGCAGGTTCGCCGCGCGCGCCCGGCTGGGCGCGCTCGAGTGCCGTGTCGCGGCGCTCGGGCCGAAGGCGCCGGCGGCCGATCGCCGCGCGACCGTCGACGCGCTCCGCGCCTTCGTCCGGGAGACGCCGGCGCGCGGCGCCGACGAGCCGCTCGTCGCGCGCGCGGCGCTCCTCGCCGCGCTCGTCGCCGCCGGCACCGCCCCGCCCGACCACGCCGCGGTCGTCGAGCTGCTCGACGGCTTCGAGACCCGGTATCCCGGCGCGCGCGAGCTGCATCCGCGGGCGCTCGAGCTTCGCCTGGTCGCGCGCGTCGCGACGGGCGCGCTCGAGCCCGCCGCGCGCGACCTGGACGCGTGGCTCCGGAGCGCGCCGCCCGAAGACGTCCGTCGCCGCGTGCTCACGCGGCTCGGCCGCGATCTCTCCGCCCGCGTCGAGCGCACGGCGCCCGACGCCCGCGGGTCCGCGCTCGCGCTCGCCCGGCGCGTCTACGGCGCGCTCGTCGACGACGGGGCCGATCCGTCCGCCCGGATCGCACTCGCCAACCTCGACCTCGAGGCGGGAGACGCCGCCGCCGCGCGCCGGCTCTACGAGGCCGCGCTCGCGGCCGACGCGGACTCCGCGGAAGCGCTCCGCGGTGCCGCGCGGGCCGCGGCGGCCGTGGGCGATCGGGAGGCGGCGCTCGGCTACTGGCGGCGCGTCCTCGACGCGAGCCCGCCCGGCGGCACGGCGTGGTACGAGGCGCGCCTCGCGCAGGTGACGCTGCTCGCGGAGGACGGGCGGCGCGCGCAAGCGTGCGAGCTGGTCCGCGGCTCGCGCGGCCGCGCCCGGACGGCGGGCGCCGATCAGCTGGACGCACGGCTTCACGCGATGGAGCCGGAGGTGTGCCGCTGAGACGCCGCTACTGCACGGGCGCGACGAAGCCGTCGGTCTCGCCGGTCTCGACGTCCTCGACGGACACGCGCGCCTCGCGATAGCTGCCCCCCGGGTAGAGGAGATACCCCGCAACCGTCGTCCCGGCGCCGACCGCACCGCCGCCGAGCAGCTGGGCGCGCACGCGGTCGCCGCCGGCGCCCGGCGCGAGCGCCGCGGCCGCCGCCGCCCCCGCGAGCGGCAGTGCCGTCGTGCCGTCGGCGGCGACCAGGCTCACCGTCTCCGGGTCGACGCGCACCGCGCGGCTCGTGTTGTTCCGCACCGTGAAGCGGACGAGCACCGCCGGCGGGATGGTCGCCGCGGCACCGAGGTCGAGGATGGCCTCCTGGGGCGTCACGACGTGCACCTGCACCTCGAGCCCCGACTTCGCGCGCGGCACCTCGACGTCCGTCTCGGGGATCTGCTCGAGCGTCTTGAAGCTGTAGCCGAAGGCGCGGCTGAACTCCCAGTTCGGAACGAGGTCGGGCTCGATCGGCTGGAGGACGACGCCCGAGGCGTCACACCGGATGTCGACCCCGACGACGACCGGGCGCCCCTCCGCGCCCGGCCGCTCCGCGGTGATCCGGCCCGGACGTCCGACGGCCGGAGGGATCACGTCCTTCGGCGCGTAGCCGAGCGACACGAGCGTCCGATAGGCGACGCGCGTCGCACGGTCGCACGCGAGCCCGGGCTTCTCGATGCTGTAGCGCGCGGGCGGGGGACAGCCCGTGAGCAGCAGGACCGCGAGCGCGAGCGGCGCGAGCGTGAGCCCCTTCATCCGCCGTCCGTGGTACACGGACCGGCGGGTGATCGTCTACACGATCGGGCATTCGACGCTTCCCCTGGACGACTTCTTGGCACGGCTCACCGCCCACGGCATCCAGGCGATCGCGGACGTGCGGCGGTTTCCCGCCTCCCGCCGGCACCCGCACTTCGCCCGCGCGGCGCTCGCCGCGGCGCTCGCCGCGCGGGGCGTCGGCTACGCGTGGCTCCCGGCGCTCGGCGGGCGCCGCCGCGGCGCGCCCCATTCCCCGCACGTCGCGTGGCGGAGTGCGAGCTTCCGCGCGTACGCCGACCACATGGAGACGCCCGAGTTCCAGGCGGGGCTCGCAGCGCTCCTCGCCGACGCCGCTACGTGTCCGACCGCGGTGATGTGCGCCGAAGCGCTTCCCTGGCGGTGCCACCGCCAGCTCGTCGCCGACGCGCTCCTCGCCCGCGACGTCGACGTGCGGCACATCGTCGGTCCGCACGCCGCCGAGCCGCATCGGCTGACGCCGTTCGCGCGGCTCGAGGGGACGCGCGTCGTCTACGACGGCGGGCAGCCGCCGCTCCCCCGACGCTCGTAGACGCGGCGGATCACTGCCGCGCGAGGGTGACGGCGACCTTCCCACCGCGGCTCGCCACCCACGGATAGACGGACGCGCCCGACGACACGAGCGTCGTCGGCGTCGTCCACGTGGCGCCCCAGTTGCTCGACCGTGCATACCGGACGCGGGACGACGCCGTCCCGAACACCGTCGAGCCAGACGGCATGGAGCGTGCCGTTGCCGGCCGACGAGACGACCGGGAACGCGTGCGTCGTGTCGGCCGTGCTCGCGGGCGAGATCGGGATGGTCGTGAACGCGAGCGCGCCGTTCGTCGAGCGCGCGAAGTTCACGCCGCCGGTGGCCGTCGCGCAGACGAGCCCGACGCGGTCGGAGGAGCCGAGGAAGCCCGCGCCTTCGGCGAGGAGATTGCCCGGCGGACAGAGCGACGACGCCCTGGACGGGGCTCGCGAGCCAGCTCGTCGCGCCGTCCGTCGAGCGCGCGACGGTCGCGCTCCCGAGCCAGAGGTCCGTCATGTAGAGCGTGCCGCTCACCGGATCGATCGATACGTCCGAGTCGCCGCCGCCCGGAAAGCTCGCCCGCAGGCCGGACGGCGTGAGCGTCCACGACGCGCCCGACACCGGCGAGCCGGGGATCGACGTCGGACCCGCCGGCGCGATCTACGCGAGCCCGGTGACGACGACCGGCGGGCCGAACGGCGCGGCGACGGCGGCGGATGCGAACAGAGGGTGAGGGGTGGTTTCATGGTGCAGGGGCGATACCAGGCGCACACCGCCCGCGAACCTACCTGCGAACGATGGAAGGGAGCGAGAAAATGGGCGAGAACGCCACGAGCCCGCGCCCTACGTCGAAAGGGCGGCCCGTTCGCCACGGCGAATCGCGGCTTCCCGGCCCCGGCCGGATCGGTCATAATCCCGCGGACCGATGGCGCGCCACGTCCAGATCGTGAGCCACGGCCCCCATTGTCTCGACGGTGTGGCGGCCGCGGTCGCCGTGACCCGCTTCTTCGAGGGCGAGGCGACGATCGACGTCCGCTTCGCCGGCAACAACGAGGTCGACGCGGTGCTTCGCGCGCTCGAGCCGGCGGGCGAGGACGTGGAGGTCTGGATCACCGACATCTCGTGGCGCGACCACGCGACGGACGCCCACCTCCGCCGTCTCGCGGCGGCCGGCGTCCGCCTCTACTGGATCGATCACCACCGCACGGCGCTCGAACGTTTTCGGTCGGGCACGATCGACGTCCCCTTCGCCGACCGGGTCCTCTCCGAGGACTTCGCTGCCTCCAGGCTCACGTACGACTACCTCACCCGCCGGCTCGCCGCCGGCGGCCGCCGCGCGCCGCGCTTCGAAGCGCTCGAGCGCCTGATCGCCATGGCGGACGACAACGACCGGTGGCTCCACCGGATCCCGGGCTCCCGCGAGCTCGCGTGGACCGTCCGGTCCCTGGGGGCCGACGCGTACCGGGAGCTGCTCGCCACCGACGCCGACGTGACGTACACGCCGGCGATGGCCGCGGCACGCCGGCGGGTCGAGGCGGAGATCGCGCGGAGCTTCGCGGTGGCGTCGGCGAGCCGCGTCGACCGCCGGGTCGGCGACGTCACGCTCGTCGCCGCGGTCTGCAACGGGCACCCGAGCGAGATCGGCGACGCGTGGGGCAAGAGCACGCGGAACGCCGTCTTCGCGCTCTACGACGCGCAGAGCCTCTCGGTGAGCTTCCGCCGCTCGCCCGACTGCACGATCGACCTGTCCCGTCTGGCGGCGGCGCTCGGCGGAGGCGGGCACGCCGCCGCCGCCGGGTGCGAGCTGCCCGAGGTACGCCGCGTGCTCGCCGAGGCGGTCGCCGCGCGCGTGGGAGAGAAGCTCGCATGAAGCCGGTGCTGACCCACATCGCGCTCGGCGTGAAGGACCTCGACCGGACGATCGCGTTCTACGGCAAGCACGTCGGCCTGCACGTCGTCCACGAGCGCTCCGAGGGCGCGCACCGCGTCGTCTGGCTCGGCGAGCGCGAGCGCGACGTCGACTTCGTCCTCGTCCTCTTCCAGGTCGCCGGAAGCCGGCCCCCCGGGCCGACGACCCTCCAGCACCTCGGCTTCGCCGTCGGGTCGCGCGAGGAGGTCGACGCCGCCGCGGCCGCCGCGCGCGCCGACGGCCTCCTCGACGAGGAGCCGCGGTACGCGGGGCCGGTGGTCGGGTACTACTGCATCGTGAAGGACCCGGACGGCAACAGCGTCGAGTTCTCCTTCGGCCAGCCGATCAGCCCGCGCGAGCTTTCCGACGCCTCGAAGCACGCGCCGGCCTGAGCACCGAACGCCGGCGACCGAGCCGCCGGACCCGGCGCTGCGCCGGAGGCCCGGGGGGCAAGAGAGTCTATCGCTCGCGCGACGGAACCTCTAGAAAGTGCCCCCACCCCATCGGCTCCACCGTCCCCCCGGGCCTCCGCCACAGCGCCGTTTGTCCACAGCTGAGGAGAACTTCGAGCTCTTCTCACTCGCCGCCGCTTTCGTGCTCGCGTGCGTGGAGAGATCCTCTTCGTGCCGTGCGCCTCGTTCATGCGAGCGAAGGAGTGCGAGACGATCGGCGAGTCTCTTCACTGACGGGAGAAGCGAAAACGAATTGCGATGTGCGCCCTCTTAGCGGAATTTCGCGCGCGCCGTCAAGTAGAAAAGCAACGAGCGCGCGCTCACGCCGCACGTCGAAGCGACGACTGCGCGCCGCGCTCGTCGTCGCGCGACGTGCGCGCCGTCGGTCTCGGGAGCGCGAGGAGCGAGACGACGAGCGCGGCGCCCGTGAGCGCGGCGCACGCGAGCGCGGCGACGACGGCGTCCGCGCCCGCGAGCGGCATCGCCTGCATCGTCGGCGGGAAGAGCGGGTCCAGCGCGGGCATCGCGAGCACGCTGATCATGCTGACCTCCACGACTGCAGTTGGCGCAGGCCCGGGGGCAAGACAAATTAATTTTTTCGTCCTTTCAGGATTAGCTCGCCGAATGGATCTCGGGCACCGCGGGCGCGGCCTTGTAAACCCCGGCGCGCGGTGCGACAGTTCGAGCATGACGAGGCGGCTGCGGGTCGGGGTGGTGTTCGGCGGGCGCTCGGGAGAGCACGAGGTCTCCCTGCGCTCGGCGTGGGCGGTCATCGGTGCGCTCGATCCCGCGCGCTACGAGGTCGTGCCGGTGGCGATCGGCCGCGACGGCCGCTGGCGGACGAGCCTCGACATGCTCCGGATGCTCGACGAGGCGCAGCGGGAGCTCGGCCCCATCCCCGAGTCAGGGGTCGAGGTCGCGATCCCTCCCGACCCGGCCCGGCGCGCGCTCGTCCCGGTCGCCGGAGGCAACCCGGTCCCGCTCGACGTCGTCTTCCCGGTCCTTCACGGGACGTACGGGGAGGACGGCACGATCCAGGGGCTTCTCGAGCTGGCCGACGTCCCCTACGTCGGCGCGGGCGTCCTCGGCTCGGCTGCCGGCATGGACAAGGCCGTGATGAAGGCCCTCTTCCGCGACGCCGGCCTCCCCGTCTGCCGCTCGGTCGTCCTCGCCCCCGGCGAGGTCGCGGAGGCGCGCGTCGCGGCCGAGCTCGGCTTCCCCTGCTTCGTGAAGCCCGCGAACCTCGGCTCCTCGGTCGGTATCTCCAAGGTGGCTGGACCGGACGAGCTCGGCGCGGCGGTCGCCGAGGCGCGGGAGTACGACGCGAAGGTCGTCGTCGAGGAGGCGGTCGACGCGCGCGAGTTCGAGTGCGGCGTCCTCGGCAACGACGAGCTCGAGGCCTCCGTCGTCGGCGAGCTCGTGCCCTCGCACGAGTTCTACGACTACGCCGACAAGTACGTCGAGAGCGGCGCGCGTATCGTCATTCCGGCGCCCCTGCCCGCCGAGACGTGCGAGCGCATGCAGGCGCTCGCCCGCCGCGCCGTCCGCGCGGTCGACGCGGCGGGGCTTGCACGCGTCGACTTCTTCCTCGAGCGGACGACCGGACGCGTTCTCGTGAACGAGATCAACACCATGCCGGGCTTCACCCAGGCGAGCATGTTCCCGAAGCTCTGGGAGGCGAGCGGCGTGCCGTTCGCGGCGCTCGTCGACCGCCTGATCGCGCTCGCCCTCGAACGCCATGCGACGCGATCGAGGCGCCGGCTCTCGTTCGCGGCCCCGGTGCCCGCGCCGAGCGCGCGGCGCCGCGCGCTCCGCTAGGCCCGTCGACCGCGATCGCGGGCGTCTAGCGGATCGTGACGACCTTCGGGTGGTAGCCCGTGAGCCGGAGCCTGAGCGCGACCCGGCGAGCACGGTTCTCGGTCGAGAACGATCCGATGCGCAGCGAGCGCCCCGCCGGGACCGCCGTGTAGCCGCGCCGGGCGAGCCGGCTCCGGGCGAGCGCGGCGGCGCGGCGGCTCGAGTACGGGCCGAGCTGGACGGCGAAGCGCGTCGTCGCGGCGCTGCGCGCCGCCTCGCTCGGCTGATCCTCGTCGCCCTCGGCGACCGTCTTCGCCGGCGCGCGATGGGAGAGGCCCGGGATCGGAACCATGTCCGCCATGACGACCGTCGGCCGGTCGGCGATCGCACCGAAGCCGCGGTTGAAGAGCTTCTTCGCGTCGCCCCAGAGGTCGGTCGAGCCGAGGAGGGCGATCACGATCTCGCGGTTGTCGTGCTCCGAGGCACCGACGAAGCAGCGCCGGGCGGGACGCGTGTAGCCCGTCTTGCCGATGACCGGGTACGTGTATCCCGTGAGAAGCCGGTTGTGGGAGCGGAGGGAGACCCAGTGTACGCTCCCGGCCTCCACGGGCACGGCGATCGTCCGGGTCTCGAGGATCTCGCGGAAGAGCGGCAGCCGGAGCCCGTGGCGGAAGATCACCGCGAGATCGCGCGCGCTCGCGACGTGGCCGGGCGCCGTGAGCCCGTGCGGGTTCACGAAGTGGGCGCTGGGTGCGCCGAGCGCCCGCGCCCGCTCGTTCATCTGCTCAGCGAAGCCCGCCTGCGAGCCGCCGAGCCCTTCGGCGACGACCTCGGCCGCGTCGTTGGCGGAGTTGAGGAGGACGGCGTACAGGAGGTTCTTCAGCCGGACGCGCTCGCCCGGCCGGAGGTTGATCTTCGAGGGCGCCGTCTCCGCGGCGAACTCGCTCACGCGAAAGCTCTCGTCGAGCCGTCCGCTCTCGAGTGCGAGGATCGCGGTCATCACCTTCGTCGTGCTCGCGGGAGGGAGCGGCTCGTCGGCGTTCTTCTCGAAGAGGCTCTCGCCGGTCGCAGCGTCGATGATGATCGCGGCACGCGCGCTCAGGGTGAAGCGGGCCGCCGGTGCGGCGCCGGGCGTGGCGAGCGCGAGTACGAGCGCGAGTGCCGTGCTGGAAATTCGACGCGTCATGGTCTCCCACCCCCTCCGCCGCAACCTCGTGCAGTGACCTCGCGGAGCGAGCCGCCCCACGATGTCCTTAACGGTCATCTCGCCGAGAGGCAAGCAAAAAAGCATCTGACGCAGCACGGGCGTCAGTCGCCGACGAGAACGCCGTGCCGTGCGAGGTAGACGATGCCACGGCGCGCGCCGTCCGCTGCGAGCTCGAGGATGGCGGGCAGGCCGCGGAACGCGGGGTGTCGGCCGATCGACACCAGCCCGGCGTTGATCGAGCCGTCGCCCGGGACCTCGTGTCGGTCCCGCCTACAGCCCGCGGGCCCCTGGCAGTCGTTCAGGTGGAAGGCCACGAGCCGGTCGAGGAGCCCGGCGTCGGCGAGAGCGCCGGCGAGCCGGTCGCCGGCGTCCTCGCCGGAGAGGTCGAAGCCCGCGGCGTGGAGATGGCACGTGTCGATCAGGACGCCGAGCCGGGCCGCGGGGGCGCCGACGTCGCGGACGAGGGCCGCGAGCTCCGCCACGTCGGCGGCGAGCTCGCTGCCCTCGCACGTGTTCTCGATCACCGCGGTGACATCGTCGGGCGCCTGCGCGAGCACCTGAACGAGCTTGCGGGCCGCCTGCGCGAGCGCCGCCGCGCGCGTCGCGTACCCCTTCGCGTAGCCGGGATGGAAGCAAACGCCGGCGAGCCCGAGGTCCGCCGCGAGCCCGAGGTCGCCGACGACGCTCGACGCCGAGGCGTTCCGGATGCGGCCGTCGGGCGAGGCGAGGTTCACGAGGAGCGAGCCATGCACGATCCCCCAGAGCGGCCGCCCCGCGGCGACCGCCGCCTTGTAGGCGGCGCAGTCCTCGGGCCCGGGGACGCCCGTCCTGCCGAAGCGCTGGGGATCGCGGAGGGTCGTCTGGAAGGCCGACACACCGGCGGCGGCGAGAGCGGCCGGGATCGCGGCGAGCGGGGGATCGATGTGAAGCGCTGCGCGCATTCGCCGGTTCGCGTCAGTCGTCGATCGCGACCGCCCCGTGGTACGTGCCCTCCGCGTGCTCGACGAGGACGACGCCGGCGTTCCGCACGACGCGCCCCGGCCGCCACTCACCCGTCACGTGCCGCCAGAGCGCGTGCATGACGGCGCCGTGGCTCACGACGACGACGTCCGCGGCGGCGTAGCGGGCCGCGATGCGGTCGAGCACGCCGCCCGCCCGCGCGGCGACGTCGACGAGCGTCTCGCCGCCGCCCGGGGGGCACCAGAGCCAGTACGACGCCGGATCGTAGTCCGCGCACGCGCGCGCCGCGGCGTACGGCTGCCCGGCGAGCGAGCCGTACGACCGCTCGCGCAGGTCCTCCTCGACGCTCACGGGGAGCCCGAGGACCTCGGCGATGATCGCCGCCGTCTGCCGCGCGCGCCGGAAGGGGCTCGACACGACGGCGACGGGCGCGTAGCCCGCCGCGATCCACGCCGCCGCCGCGCGCGCCTGCTCGCGGCCGACGTCCGTGATCGGCACCTCCGGGGTCGGCGTGAAGATGCGGTCGCGGTTCCCTTCGCTCTCCGCGTGCCGGACGAGGAGGAGCCGTCCGGGGCGCGTCCCGTTCCGCTCAGACATCCGGCGCCACGTTCACGCGGTCGATCAGCTCACGGAGACGGCCGAAGTGGGTGCGGTCGAAGGCGAGCACGAGCCGCGGCAGCGCGAGGAGCTGCGGCTCGTCCTCGGCGGCGAGCGCGCGCGTCTGCTCGATCCGTCCCTCGTGCAGGATGTCGGCGAACTCGCGCGACAGCCTCGTGACCCACTCCGCCGGAACCCGCCGGTTGAGCCGCAGGACGAGTCGATCGCCGACCGTGCGCGCCGAGTGGTAGACGCGATGGAAGCGGATGATCTCCGCGACGGCCTCGTCGACCGACGTCGTCACCTTGAAGAGGGACATGTCCTCCGGCGAGATGAGGCCCGGCCGCAGGAGGTGATCCTCGACGTAGCGCTTCCACGTCTTCCAGTACGTGCCCTTCGGCGCGTCGAGGAGGACGATCGGCATCGGCTTCGACTTCCCCGTCTGCACGAGCGTCAGGCACTCGTACGCCTCGTCGTGCGTGCCGAAGCCGCCGGGAAAGAGGACCGCGGCGTCGGCCTCCTTGATGAAGAGCAGCTTCCGCGTGAAGAAGTAGCGCGACGTCACCAGCTTCGGGTCCTTGCTGATGATCTCGTTCGGCTCCTGCTCGGAGGGAAGCCGGATGTTCACGCCGAAGCTCCGCTCGCGGCCGGCGCCTTCCTGGCAGGCGCGCATGATGCCGCCGCCGGCGCCGGTGATGACCATGTAGCCCGCCGCCGCGATCCGGCGTGCGAATTCGCTCGCCGTCCGGTACGTCGGGGCGTCGGTCTTCGTGCGCGCCGAGCCGAAGATGCTCACCTTCCGGACGTCGCGGTACGGCGCGAACACCTTGAAGGCGTAGCGCAGCTCGCGGAGCGCGGCGTTCAGGAGCTTGATGTCGCCGAGGCTCGTGCCGTCGCGCAGGAGCTTCACGGCCGTCTCCATGATCTCGCGCACGTACTGCTCTTCGCGCGCGAGCCCTTCGCCGCGCTCGAGCCGGGGCAGGACTTCGGTGAGGAGGCTCTTGCGGCGCCGGGGGCGCGACGACCTCTTCTTCGGCAGCATCGTGTTCGCGGCGCATTGTGCCGGGAAAGCGCGCCGGATGCGAGCTTGCCCGGCGCCGCGAGCGTCCGCTATCCTCGGCCGGCCGTGGCACCCCGTGACGTCCTTCGCACGATTCGCGACGAGCTGCAGCAGATCTTCCTCGAGCGGACGGAGGCGATCGACGGCGCGCTCGTGGCGCTCCTCGCCGGCCAGCACGTCCTCCTGATCGGCCCACCGGGGACGGCGAAGTCGATGCTCGCGGACGAGATCTGCCGCCGGCTGACGGGCGCGCGCTACTTCCAGTGGCTCCTCACGCGCTTCACGACGCCCGAGGAGCTGTTCGGGGCGGTGAGCCTCCAAGCGCTCGAGCAGGACGACTATCGCCGGATCACGACGCACAAGCTGCCCGAGGCGCACGTCGCGTTCCTCGACGAGGTCTTCAAGGCGAGCTCGTCCATCCTGAACACGATCCTGACGCTCATGAACGAGCGCCGCTTCCACAACGGCCGAGAGGTCGCATCCGTGCCGCTGCTGACGCTCTTCGCCGCGTCGAACGAGCTGCCCGAGGACGACGAGCTCCGTGCGCTCGACGACCGCTTCCTCCTCCGCTTCGTCGTCCAGTACGTCGAGGAGGACTTCCGCTTCCTCCGCCTGCTCCAGGCGAAGCCTCCCGCCGCGCGTACGACGCTCGCGCTCGCGGGCCTCGACGCCGCCCGCGCCGAGGTCGCTGCGCTCCCCGTCCCGGCCGAGGTGCTGCGCGCGCTCACCGACCTCCGTCGCGAGCTCGGGCGGAAGAACGTCGTCGCCTCGGACCGCCGCTGGGCACAGGCGGTCGGCGTGCTCCGGGCGCATGCGTACCTCGCCGGGCGGGCGACCGTGACGGACGAGGACCTGCCCTTCCTCGAGCACGTCCTCTGGCGCGACCCGGCGGAGCGCGAGCAGGTGCGCGCGACGATCCGGGAGCTGCTCGTCGGCTACGAGGACGAGGTGCGCGTCCTCCTCTACCAGACGCGCGAGCTCCGCGAGTACGCGCTGCGCTCCTGGGACACGGCCGAGGCGCGGAGCCGTGCGGCGGTGGAGGCGCACACGAAGATCCGGAACATTCTCGGCAAGGTCGACGCGATCCTTTCCGCGGCGCGGAGCGGCGGCCGTCCCATCGCGGGCGTCGAGCATCTGCGCGACGAGATCGCGCGCATCCAGCAGGAGATGCTGGCGCGGCTCTGATGGCCGCTCGCCGCCGCCCGCCGCGCCCCGCGCCGCCGCGCGCGGTGCTCCTCCCCCCGCGCGAGCACTGCTGGGTCGAGAGCGACGCGTACGATCGCGCCGCGTTCGCCGCCCTCGTCGCCGACGCCCCGTCCCTCGCGGCGCTGCTCGAGACCGGCCGCCGCATCGTGCCGCACTGGGACGCGCTCCTGGAGGACGTCTTCTGCCTCCTCTTCAAGCTCGAGCCCCGCTTGCGCGCGCCGGACGCGGTCGCGCCCGCCGCGGCGCTCAATCGCGTACTGCTCGAGACGTTCCGCGACCATCCGATCCTCGACGGGCTCCGCGAGGAGACGCAGCTCGACGAGACGCAGGCGGGGCTCGGGACGGTGCTCGTGGGCGAGCAGGTGCTCGCGCTCTTGAAGGCGGAGCGGCTCCTCCCGCGCGGCGACCTCCTCGACCTCTGGGACCTCGCGCGACAGGAGGACGAGCTTCGGAGCCGCGGCGAGGAGACGGCCGACCTCGACCGCGCCGCCGAGGAGGGCGGCGCCGCGGCCGACGCGGTCCGCAAGGCGCGTGCCGCGGTCGCGAATGCCGCGCAGGTGGCCGAGGCGCGGCTCCGGCAGAAGGCGCAGAACGTCGCGCGTCGTCTCGGCGAGATGCCGGCGCGCGCTCGGGCCGCGCTGCCCGCGGCGGCGGCGGGCGTCGCGCGCGAGGTGGCGGAGGCGAAGGCGGAGTCGAGGCAGTGGGGCACCGGGCTTGGCGCCGGCGGCCGCACCTCGGCGGGGCGGCAGATCGAGCTCGGCCGCCGCCTCGCGACGAACCCGAAGCTCAAGCAGCTCTCCCGCCTCCTCGGCCGCATGCGGGAGCAGATGACGGCGCTCCGCAAGCGGCGCTTCGAGCGCACGAGCGAGGAGGTGTTCGACGTCCGCATGGGCCGCGACGTGGACCGCCTCCTGCCGCCCGAGCTGATCGCGCTCCGCCACCCGCTCCTCCGCCGCGACTTCACGCGCCGGCTGGTCGAGGGCCGCCTCCTCTCCTACGCGCTCCGCGGACCCGACGAGCGCGGCCGCGGCCCGATGATCGTCTGCCTCGACGGCTCGTCCTCGATGGCGGGGGACAAGGAGATCTGGTCGAAGGCCGTCGCGCTGACGCTCCTCGAGATCGCGCGCCGCCAGCGCCGCCTCTTCCGCTTCGTCTGCTTCTCGTCCGCCGACACGCCTCTCTTCGTCCGCGACCTGAACCCGGGCGAGCGCTGGGAGGTCCACGAGGACCGCGCGCTCGACGTCGCGGAGTACTTCCCCGGCGGCGGGACGGACTTCGAGACCCCGCTCTCCGCGGCGGTCGACTGCCTCGGCACCGCGCGCTACCGGCGGGGCGACGTCGTCCTCGTCACCGACGGTGAGTGCGACGTGCGCCCGGAGTGGCGCGCCGACTTCCTCGCCCGGAAGGAGCGGCTCGCGTTCTCGCTCTACGCGGTCCTGATCGACGTCGGCCCGAGCTCGTCGGCGACGCTCGCGCGGCTCGCCGACCGCGTGACCGCGGTCTCGACGCTCACCGACGCCGGCACCCCGGACCTCTTCCTCCGCCTCTGATGCCGGGCGCGCTCGACGGGCTCCGCGTCCTCGACCTCGCCGGCGCGAGCGGCGCGCTCTGCGGGAAGCTCCTCGCCGGCCTCGGCGCGGACGTCGTCAAGGCGGAGCCGCCCGGCGGTGACCCGATGCGCGCCCTCCCCCCGTTCTGGGACGGCGCCCCGCCCGCGGAGCGGAGCCTCTTCTTCTGGTTCTACCACGCGGGGAAGCGCGGCATCCGGCTCGACCTCGCGAGCGACGCCGGGCGCGCGCTCCTCCGCCGCCTCGCCGCGGCGGCCGACGTCGTGATCGAGACGGAGCCGCCGGGCCGCCTCGCCGCCCTCGGCTGCGGGCCGGACGCGCTCCGCGCCGCGAACCCGCGCCTCGTCGTCGCCTCGATCACGCCCTTCGGACAGGAGGGCCCGTACCGCGACTGGCGCGCGTCGGACACGGTCGCGCAGGCGATGGGCGGCATGCTCTACGTGAACGGCCACCCGGATGGTCCGCCGCTCCGCACGCTCGGCCTCCAGGCCTACCACCAGGCGGGGATCTTCGCGGCGAGCGGCGTCCTGGCGGCGCTCCTCGCACGGGACGCGACCGGACGCGGCCAGCACGTCGACGTGAGCGTCCAGGCGAGCGTCGCCGCCGCGCTCGAGCACGTGCCGGGCTTCTGGCACCAGGCGGGCGTGATCCACCGCCGCCAGGGGACGCTCCACTGGACGCGCTACTTCCGCGTCGGGCGCTGCAAGGACGGCTGGGTCATGCACTGCACGCTCGGCGACTGGACGTCGCTCGTCGAGTGGGTGAAGGCCGACGGCATGGCGGAGAACCTCGACGACCCGGCGTGGGAGGACCTGAACCTCCGCAAGGACGCCGCCGAGCATCTGTTCGACGTCCTCGACGCCTGGGCCGCGCGGTACACGGTCGCCGAGCTGATGGAGGGCGCGCAGCTTCGGCGGATCCCCTACGCCGCCGTCCGGCCGCCGGAGGCGCTGCTCCGCGACCCGCAGCTCGCCGCCCGGGGCTTCTTCGTCCCGATCGAGCACCCGGACCTGGGCGCGAGCGTGCCCTACCCCGGCGCGCCGTTTCGCCTGGAGGACGCGCCCTGGCGCGTCGCGCGGCCGCCGCGCCTCGGCGAGCACGACGCGGCCGTGCGCGCGGAGTGGCTCGGCGAGGACGCGGCCGGCGCCGGGCGGTGACGCGCCGGGTGCTCGAGTAGCGTCAGACGGCGTTCAAAGTCGACGCGGGCGCACAGAGGAGCTTCGTCGAGGCGATCGTCCCCTGCCGGCTCCCGAACGTGACGTCGTTGATGTTCACGGGCTCGGAGACCTTCGGACACTCGAGCTTGCAGCACATGTAGACGGTGCCGAGGAGGTTCTGCCCGATGCCCGTGAAGGGCGGTGCCGGAGTCGAATTCGCGATCCCGACCGCATTGCAGAGGAGCTTCGCCGGCACCTTCACGACGCACCCGGTGTCCAGGACGAGCCCGTTCACGAGGTCGGCGGTGTACGACTGCTTCCTGGGCGAGTCCTCGATCTTGTAGCACTTCAGATCGTCGACCGCGTTCCCCGCGCGCGCGGCGGGCGCGGCGAGGAGCGCGAGGGCGGCCGCGAGGAGCAGCGTGGGGAGGAGCTTCGTCATGACGTCACCCCACCTCGTCTTCGATCCACGTTGACGGGCGCGCAGAGAACCGTCGCCTTCTTCACGGTCACCGAGCGCGAGCCGAACTGGTCGGTGACGGCCACCGTGAGCTGGTTCGTCGGGCAGATCGTGGTCGCGTTCTGCGTGTGGGCGGGGCTCCTGAAGCTCGACCCCGACTGGCTCTCCGGCGCGGCGCTCCGCGGCGCGCGGCCGTGGGGCGTGCCGAGGCGCTCGTCCCGGCCTCGTGCGCGTTGGTCGTCGTGCTCGAGCTCGCGGTGAGGCCGCTCCTCTTCGCGCGGCGCGCTGGCCCGCGCTCGCGCAGCTCGTCCGTCTTCCACCTCGTGTCGTGGCCGATCGTCCGCTTCTTCCACCCGACGCTCATGCTCGGCGTGCTCACGATCTTCCCGCTCGCGCGGCTCGTGCCCGTGCCCGCTGCCGCGCTCGCCGCGCCCGCGGCGCCGGCCGTCGCCGTGCTGGCGCTCTTCTCGGCGCTCCAGCTCGTCCCGCGCGCGTTCCCGGGCGACCCCGCGCTCACCGCGAGGGCCGCCTCTTCGCGCTCCACATGTTCGACGCCCCGCTCGTGTACCTCGGGATGGCGAGGACCGTTGCCGGCGGCTCGCCGCGGACCCGGACTTCGCCGACGTAGACCTCGCGCTCGACGCGAGCCGCGTCCGCCGGCCGCTCCGGCCGCTGGTCGCGATCGACGGCTTCTGCGGCGCCCGGCCGACGTACGACCTCCGGCGCCACAACCCGTGGATCCGCGCCGAGTAGAGCCGAGCGCGCGGCTCCGCTAGGATTCGCCCGTGCCCGATCGCCCGCTCGCCGGCGTCCGCGTCCTCGACCTCACCTGGGTCGTCGCCGGCCCCGTCGCGACCCGCATCCTCGCCGACCTCGGCGCCGAGGTCCTGAAGATCGAGAGGAAGAACGCGCTCGACTTCGGCGACCGCCGCGGCGGGCTCTCCGGGACGCTCATGCGCGGGAAGAAGAGCCTGGTCGTCGACCTCGCGCAGCCGCGCGGCGTGGAGCTCGTGCGCCGGCTCGCCGCCGTCTCCGACGTCGTCGTCGACAACTTCAGCGCCCGCGTGATGCCGAACCTCGGCCTCGACTACGAGGCGCTCCGCGCCGTCCGCCCGGACATCATCTGCGTGCGCATGACGGGCTTCGGCCTGAGCGGCCCGCAGCGCGACTACGTGAGCTACGGCCCGACGCTCCAGGCCCTCACGGGCTACACGCTCCTCATGGCCGAGCCGGGTGCGCCGCCCGCCGGCTTCGGCTACTCGTACTCCGACCTCGCCGGCGGCAATCTGGGCGCGCTCGCGATCCTCGCCGCGCTCTGGCACCGGCGGCGGACGGGGCGGGGGCAGCAGGTCGACCTGGCGCAGCTCGAGGCCGTCGCGAGCCTCGTCGGCCCGACGCTCCTCGCGCGCGCGCTCGACGGCGGCACGTCGGCGCCGGCGGGGAACGCCTCGCCCGAGGGGCCGGCCGCCCCGCACGGCGTCTACCGCTGCGCCGGCGACGACCGCTGGCTCGCGATCACCGTCTTCACCGACGACGAGTGGCAGCGCTTCGCCGGCGTCGTCGGCGAGCCGTGGACCGGCGACACCCGCTTCGCCAGCCGTGACGATCGCGTCCGTCATGCGGCGGCGCTCGACCGGCTCGTCGAGGGGTGGACGCGCGCGCGGGACGCGGTCGAGACCATGCGCCGGCTCCAGGAGGCGGGCGTGACGGCCGGCCTCGTCGCCGACGCCCGGGACCTGTGCGCCCGGGACCCGCAGCTCGCCGCGCGCCGTCACTTCGTCGACGTGCCGACACCCGAAGGGGCGACGGTGCGGATCGACGGCCTGCCGTTCCTCCTCTCCGACACGCCGGGCGCGGTCGCGGGACCGGGCCCCCTCCTCGGCGAGCACACGGACGCGGTCCTGTCCTCGCTCCTCGGGCTCGGCCCGGACGAGATCGCGGGGCTCCGCGCGGCGGGCGTCGTCGCCTGACCGCGAGCCACCGCGGTTGAAATTCACCGCCGAGCCGTGCCACGAGTGGAGGGCCGGATCCGCCGGCTCCCATGACGGGCATGCGCCCTCTCCTCCTCGCGCTCGCGCTTCTCGCTGTCGTCGTCCCGGCCGCTCGCGCCGAGGAGAAGTCGCGCGGCCTCCGCACCCCGCACCGCGATCCGTTCCCCTACCGGCGTGGCCGTCGGTCCGCCTACGAGAAGGCCAAGGACCTGCGCCAGCAGGCGGATCGGCTCCGCACGCGGGCCAGCGCGCTCAACGCCCGGGCCGCCTCGATGTGGGACCACGGCAATTACGACGAGTCGAACGACCTCGAGGAGCAGGCGAACGAGCTCACGGCGCAGCAGCGACGGCTCGAGGCGCGGGCGAGGGCGCTCGAGCTGAGCGGGGACGAGTCGGACGCGGACATCCCGGTCCTGGGCGACGGGCAATGACGGAGCCGCCGCGCTTCGCCTTCGTCACGGGCGGCTCGCGCGGCATCGGGCGGGCGATCGTGGAGCGCCTCGCGCGCGACGGGGCCGACGTCGCCTTCGTCTACCGGCGGGACGCGGCCGCCGCGGCCGAGGTCGAGGCGGCAGTCCGCGCCGTCGGACGCCGCTGCCTCGCGCTCCGCGCGGAGCTGGGGGCGCCGGACGAGGTCGCCGCTGCGCTCGACCGGCTGGACGCCGAGACGCCGCGCGTGGACGTGCTCGTCGCGAACGCGGCCGCGACCGCGTTCAAGCCGCTGCTCGCCGTGAAGCCCCACAACGTCGAGAAGACGTACGCGATCACCATCGGCGCGTTCCTCCAGATCGTGCAGCGGATCGCCCCGCGCATGCCGAGCACGGGTCGGATCGTCGCCATCTCCGGAATGGACACGCACCGGTACGTCGCGGGCCACGGCGTGCTCGCCTCGGCGAAGTCGGCGCTCGAGACGCTCGTCCGCTACCTCGCGATGGAGCTCGGCCCCCGCGGCATCACGGTGAACGCCGTGAACCCGGGCTACGTCGACACGGACTCCGTGAAGCTCCTCCTCGGTGACGCGGAGGGACGGCGGGCGTTCCTCGAGGAGGTCGCCGAGACGACCGCGCTCCGCGCGTTCGGCGAGCCCGCCGAGGTGGCAGCCGCGGTCGCGTTCCTCTGCTCGCCCGAGGCGAGCTGGATGCAGGGACAGGTGCTCTACCTCGACGGGGGCATCTTCCTCCATGCGCCGGGACACACGGTCCGCTGGTGGCGGCGGACCGGAAATCTCCGCGACTGACCGGCTTGCCTCCCGTCCCCGTCGCCGCGTAAGGTCGTCGCGCATGGCGGACCGCAGCCGCGCCGTCGTCTCCGTGATCGGCCGGGACCAGAAGGGCGTGGTCGCGCGGATCTCGACCTACCTCGCCGCGCACGACATCAACATCGAGGACATCGAGCAGCGCGTGATGGAGGGCCTCTTCATCATGACGATGCTCGTCGACCTCTCCGAGCTGACCACGACCCTCGACGACCTCGTGCTCGGTCTCCGGGCGATCGGTCAGGAGATCAGCATGGAGGTCACGGTCCGCCTCGCCGGCGGACCGCCCGAGCGGAAGCGCGTGGCGGTCCTGGTCACGAAGGAGCCGCACTGCCTGGAGGCGCTGCTGCACGACCGCGACGCCGGCGCGCTCGCCGGGGACGTCGTCGTCGTCCTCGCGAACCACCCCGACTTGGAGCCGCTCGCGCGCGCGCACGGCGTGCCCTTCCGCTGGTCGCCCTCGACCGACAAGGCCGCGCACGAGGAGTTCCTGCTGACGGAGCTCGCGAAGCATCGCCCGGACCTCGTCGTGCTCGCGCGCTACATGCAGATCCTCACGAAGCGCGTGATCGACCGATATCCGTTCCGCATCATCAACATCCACCCCTCGCTGCTGCCGTACCACCCCGGCTCGAACGCGTACAAGCAGGCGTGGGAGGAAGGCGTGCGCGTCTCCGGATGCACGGCGCACTTCGTCACCGAGCAGCTCGACGCCGGTCCCGTCATCCTTCAGGACGTCTTCCACATCCGCGTCGGCGAGGACTCGCTCGAGGACGTGAAGGCGCGCGGGCGCGCTCTCGAGGGCAAGGTGCTGTCGGCGGCGGTCCGGCTCTTCCTGAACGACCAGCTCGTGGTGAAGGACCGCAAGGTGATCTTCCGGCCCGGTCGCTTCCCGGGGCCGCCCGCGGGGGACGCCGCATGAGCGGGCCCGGCTTCACGGTCTGGGTGACGGGCGCGGACGGCGCCGCGCGCCGGACGCTCGGCGAGGAGATCGCGGCCCGCCTCCGCGAGCGCGGCCTCGACGTGGACGTCCTCGACGAGAGCGTCCCGGGCGTCGGCGCGCTCGTCGGGGAGGGCTTCGAGCGGCGCGTCGCCTGCGTCGCGGGCGCCCTCGCGCGCCACGGCGTCGCGACGGTCGTGACGCTCGCCGCGCCCACGCGGGCCGCGCGCGACGGCGCGCGCGCGGAGCTGCAGCGCATGATCGAGGTCTGGGTCCGCGGCCCCGCCGCCGAGCCCCCGAGCTACGAGCCGCCGGACCGGCCCGAAGTGGAAGTGTCCACGACCGAGCCTGCCGGCCAGGGCGCGACGCGGACGCTCAGGACCCTCGAGGTCCTGCGGCACCTGCCTCGCGACGAGCGCTCCTACTCGGAGAGCGAGGAGCGCGAGGTGATCCGCCGCCTGAAGGCCTTCGGGTACCTGTAGCGGCCGGTGGCCGCGCGCTGCTCGTGACTCGGGCGACCCCGCCGGTACGCGGGAGGGACGAGGCCTCATGCGCCGTCTCGCCCCCCTCACTACACGGCCGACGGCGCGGAGGCGGGAATGAACGGCAACGTCGCCGTGCACGGCGACCTCGGCAAGGGCGACGGCTGGGCGATCGACAGCTGGATGACGGGGCCGTTCCACGCCCTCGGCATCCTCGACCCGCTGCTCGGCGAGAGCGCCTTCGCGCCTCTACCGCGAGGCCGCCGGCCCCGGGAAGCTCCAGACCGCGGCGACGCTCGACGTGCTGCGCGGCCGCACGGGGAGCGCGAGCGGCGTCGCCTTCCCCGTCGTCTTCCCCGGGAACCCGGCCGTGATGCCGCTCACGACCTTCGAGGGACACGAGTCGACGGCCACCGACCCGAGCGCGGCGACGAACCTCGCCGCGCGCCGCGCCGTCGTCGTGATGCCGCGCGACCCGCTCCAGAACGGCGCGGCCTACGACGTCTCCGTCACGAGCGGGGGCGTCACGACGTCGTGGAGCTTCACGGTCCGCTGCCCCCGACCGGCCGGCGCGCCCGGCCTGGCGATCCGCCCGCCGCGCGTGCTATCGCCCGCCGGCATGGGCGAGCTCGACGGGCAGATCGCGTTCGTCACCGGCGCCGGCTCCGGCCTCGGGCGTGAGATCGCGCTCGCCTTCGCCGGCGCCGGCGCGCGGGTCGCGGTGAACGACCTGCGCGCGGAGGCGGCGCGCGCGACCCATGCGGCGCTCGCCGCGCTCGGGCGCGCGGCGTGCGAGCCCCTCGTCGGCGACGTCGCCGATCCGTCCCGGGTGCGGTCGTGGTTCGCGACCCTCGCGGGGGCGACCGGCGGCCGGCTCGACGTCCTCGTGAACAACGCCGGGCACGCCGACGCGGATCCCGAGACCCGGACGCGGCTCAAGCGGCAGGTCGAGGAGCTCCTCGGGACGGGCCGCGTGACGACGCCGCTCGAGGCGACGCGGCGGCTCTCGGACGAGCGCTGGACGCGGATGCTCGCCGTCCACCTGAACGGCACGTTCTTCTGCACGCGGGAGGCGCTCGCGCTCATGGGGCCGCGCGGCGCCGGCCGCATCATCAACATGGCGAGCATCGCCGGCACGACGGGCATCGCGAGCGTGCCGCACTACTCGGCGGCCAAGGCGGCGATCATCGGCTTCACGAAGGCCGTCGCGCGCGACGTCGGCCCGCAGGGCATCCTCGTGAACGCGATCGCGCCGGGGTACGTGGACACGCCGATTCTCGACGTGCTGGGCGAGGAGCGCGCCGCGCAGACGGCGCTCGTCGCCGCGCAGACGGTCGTCGGGCGCCTCGGCGAACCGCGCGAGGTCGCGGCGACGGCGCTCTTCCTCGCCGGGCCGGGCGCGACCTACTTCACCGGCCAGGTGCTCTCGCCGAACGGCGGCCTCGTCATCTGAAGCGCCACGGCGCTCACGGCGCGACGCCGTGCGCGGCCGCGAGGAGGTCCAGGGGATGGGCGACCTCGACGGGGACGCCGCGCCGGAGGGCCGTCGCGCGGATCTGGAGCACGCATCCGGGGTTCGCTGCGGCGACGACGGCCGCGCCGCTCTGCACGATGCGGTCGAGCTTCCGCTCCGCGAGGCGCGCCGCCATCGGCCGCTCCGTCAGGTTGTACGTCCCCGCGCTGCCGCAGCAGACGTCCGACTCCTCGAGCTCGACCAGCCCGAGGCCCGGAATCGCGCCGAGGAGGCGCCGGACCGCGGCGCGCACGCCCTGGCCGTGCGCGAGGTGGCAGGGGTCGTGGACCGCGACCGACCGCGCGAGGGCGCCGGCGGGCGCGGGAAGCCCGATCTCGTCGAGCAGGTCGAGCGCGTCGCGCGTGCGGCGCGCGACGTCGGCGGCGCGCCGGTCGCCGGGCAGGACGTGGCCGTAGCCGCGCAGGTGCGCACCGCAGCCGGCCGCGTTCGCGACGATCCAGTCCGCCGCCGGCGGGCCGAGGACGTCGAGCGTGCGCGCCGCGAGGCGGCGGCCGTCCGCCTCGCGCCCGAGGTGCGTCGCGAGCGCGCCGCAGCAGCCCTGCCCCGGCGGCACCAGGACGCGGACGCCGGCCCGCGCGAGGAGGGCCGCCGTCGCCCGGTTCGTGGCGGCGAACGCCGCGTCCGCGACGCAGCCCGTGAGGAGCACGGCCGTCCCGCGCGCCGGTCCCGCCGGCTCGACGACCGCGGGCAGCCGCGCGCGGGACGGCCGCGGCAGCGCCGCGGCGAACGCGAGCCAGCGGCCGATGCCCGCCGGCGCGCGGCGTGCGAGCCGCCCGAGCCACGCGCGCCCGGTGAACGGCCGCAGCGCCGCGAGCGCGGCGCGCGCGCGCGCCGGCGAAGCGAGCGTTGCGGCGAGGAGCGCCCGCGCGGCGCGGGCGTGCGGCGCGCGGCGCGCCTCCACCCAGGGACGCGCGGCCTCGATGAGCCGTCCGTACTCGACCCCGGAGGGGCACGCCGTCTCGCACGCCCGGCAGCCGAGGCAGAGGTCCAGATGGCGCACCACGTCGGCGGTCGGGTCGAGCCGGCCCGCGTCGAGCGCCCCCAGCAGGTGGATGCGCCCCCGTGGCGAGTCGGCCTCCTCGCCGAGCTCCAGGTACGTCGGGCATGCGGCGAGGCAGAGCCCGCAGTGGACGCACGCGTCGAGGAGCCGCCGCTCGAGGAACGCCATCAGAGGCCGCCGACGAACCGCCCGGGCGCGAAGAGCGCCCCGGGGTCGAGGGCGGCCTTCACGCCGCGCATGAGCGGAAGCCCCGGTCCCGGGTCGCCCCAGACGTCGAGCGCCCGCTTGACGCCCGGCGCCGCCCGCTCGACGACGAGCGACCCGCCCCGCGCCTCCATGCGCGGACGGAGGTGGGCGACGAGACGCGGCACCGGGGCCTCCGCGGCGACGGCCGCATAGACGACGCCGCACGCGACGTGCGCGAGGGTCCGGACCGCGGTCCCCGCCGCGCGCGCCGCCGCGTCGATGTCCCGGAGGGCGGCGCCGACGTCGCCGGGGAGCACGCCCGCGCGCAGCACCGCGGCCGCGGGCTCCCCCGGCATGTCCGCCGCGCGCCCGCGCGCCGCGACGGGATCGACGTCCGCCACGCGTGCGCCCCGGCGCTCGGCGAGCGCGCGCATCGCGGCCGCGCCCGCCGCGACCTCCTCGGCGACGCCGGCGAACCCGACCGAGACCCGCTCCCCCTCGAGCACGAGCCAGAACGGCTCGACGGCCGCGTCCCGTGCGGCGAGCGCCAGGTCGGCGGCGGCCCCGACGTCGCCGCACGCGGCGACGAGCGCCCGGCCGCACGGCGGCCGCGGCCGGACCTTGAACGTCGCCTCGACCAGGACGCCGAGCGTGCCGAGCGCGCCCACGTGGAGCTTCGGGAGATCGTAGCCCGCGACGTTCTTCACCACCCGCCCGCCGCCCGCGACGAGCGCGCCGTCGGCCCCGACGACGCGGACGCCCAGGAGGAGGTCGCGGACGCGGCCCTGCGACGCGCGGAGCGGGCCGAAGAGCCCGGCCGCGACGAGCCCGCCGACGGTCGTCCGCCCCGCGCGCGGCGGGTCGAGCGGCAGCCACTGGCCGGCGCCGGCGAGCACGTCGGCGAGCGCGGGGAGCGGGCAGCCGGCCTCGACCGTCACCGTCATGTCGCCCGCCCGGTGGTCGAGGACGCGGGCGAGACGCGCGACGTCGAGCAGGACGTCGAGCCGCGCCGGCGGCGCGCCCACGTCGAGGTGGGCCCCGAGGCCGCGGGCAAGGAGCGCGGCGCCCGCGCCAGCCGCGGCGCGGACGCATGCACGCACCTCGTCGACGGTGCCGGGCCGAACGACGGCGCGCGGCACGACGCCGTCGACCGCGTCCGCGGCCCCGCCCGGCCGGACGTGCGCGGCCCCCACGATCTCCGCCCACGGCGTCACAGCGCCGCCTGGCGGCGCGGCGCGCGCGTCTCGACGCAGACCTTCGCGTCGGGGAAGATCTTGTGCGGGTTGGCGCGGCCGGCGGGGTCGAAGACCGCGCGGATCGCCGTCATGGCGCGGAGGTCGTCGGGGCCGAAGAGGAGCGGCATCTCGGCGATCTTCTCGACGCCGATCCCGTGCTCGCCCGTGAGGCTCCCGCCCAGCTCGACGCACGCCTCGAGGATCTCGCGGCCCGCGGCGAGCACCCGCCGCACCTCGTCGGGATCGCGCGCGTCGAAGAGGAGGATCGGGTGGATGTTCCCGTCACCGGCGTGGAAGACGTTCCCGATGCGGAGCCGGTGCCGCTCCCCGGCCGCGGCGATCCGCCGGAGGATCTCGGGGACGCGCGTGCGCGGGACGACGCCGTCCTGCGTGCAGTAGTTCGGCGCGAGCCGGCCGACCGCGCCGAACGCGCGCTTGCGGCACTTCCAGAGCGCCGCGCGCTCGGCCTCGTCGCGCGCGACGCGGATCTCGCGCACGCCGTGCGCGCGGCAGACGCGCTCGACCCGCGCGACCTGCGGCTCGAGGCCGGCCGCGGGGCCGTCGAGCTCGATCAGGAGCACGGCGCCCGCATCCACCGGGAGCCCGACGCGATACGCGACCTCGACGGCACCGATCATGAGCCGGTCCATCATCTCGAGCGCCGCCGGGACGATGCCGTCCGCGATGATGCCCGAGACGGCCTCGCTCGCCGCCTCGACCGAGTCGAAGACCGCGAGCAGCGTCCGCGTGCCCTCGGGCGTGCGGACGAGCCGGAGCGTCGCCCGCGTCACGATCCCGAACGTGCCCTCGGCTCCGACCGCGAGCCCGACGAGGTCGTAGCCGGGGCGATCCTCGACCGCGCCGCCGAGCTGGACGAGGTCCCCGGTCGGCAGCGCGAGCTCGACGCCGAGGACGTGGTTCGTCGTGACGCCGTACTTGAGGGTGTGCGGGCCGCCCGAGTTCTCGGCGACGTTTCCGCCGATCGTGCACGCGGGCTGGCTCGACGGATCGGGCGCGTAGTGGAGCCCGTGCGCGCGGACGGCGTTCGTCACCCACTGGTTCACGACGCCGGCCTCGACCGTGACGCGGCGGTTCGTCGCGTCGATCGCCTCGATCCGCTGCATGCGGCTCGTGCAGACCATGACGGGCGCGCCGACGGGCAGCGTGCCGCCGGAGAGGCCCGTGCCGGCGCCGCGCGGCACGAACGGAATGCCGCCGGCCGCGAGGAGGCGGAGGACGGCGCCGACCTCGGCGGGCGCGCGCGGGAGCACCACCAGCTCGGGCGCCGCCCGCTCGAGGGTGTAGCCGTCGCACTCGTAGACGAGGAGCGCCGCGGCGCCGTCGATCACGCCGTCGTCGCCCACGACGGCGCGCAGGGCCGTGACGAGCGCGCCCGACAGCATGTCCACGGCGGTTCTAGAAGATCGCCCGCGCGACCGCCAGCGGGAACCGCCGCGGCGGTCGTGGGTCGGTTTGCGTGACGACGGCCGACCCGGGAGCGCGGGGGGGGGAGTCGTCGCGGGGGCGAGCGCACCACCAGCACGACGTCCATGCCGCATCGCAAGACGTGGCGGTGCACCTCGTCGTCTCCGCGAGGACTCCCCCGCGCTCCCGCGCGACGTGGTACGACCGCGAACCGACCCACGACCCGTGCGGAATCGGGTTGTCCCTCTCGTCGCCCGCGTGTACAGTGCGCGCGCCGTGAGCCCGACCCCCGGGGAATTCTCGCCGCCCGCGCGCCTGCTGCTCGGCCCCGGCCCGTCCGACGTCCACCCGCGCGTGCTGCGCGCGATGTCCGCGCCGCTCCTCGGGCACCTGGACCCGGCGTTCGTCGCGATGATGGAGGACGTGAAGGCGCTCCTCCGCGTCGTCTTCGCGACCGAGAACGCGCTCACGTTCCCGGTCTCGGGCACGGGCAGCGCCGGCCTCGAGGCCTGCCTCGTGAACCTCCTCGAGCCCGGCGACGAATTCGTCGTCGGCGTGAACGGCGTCTTCGGTACGCGTCTCGCGGAGGTGGCCGAGCGCGCCGGCGCCCGAATCGTCCGCGTCGAGGCGCCGTGGGGTCGCGTCGTCCGCCCCGAGCAGGTGGAGGCGGCGCTCGCGAACTGCCGCCGCCCGAAGCTCGTCGCGCTGGTCCACGCCGAGACCTCGACGGGCGCCTGGCAGCCGCTCCCGGACGCCGCGCGCCTCGCGCACGACCACGGCGCGCTCTTCTTGACCGACTGCGTGACGTCGCTCGGCGGCGCGCCCGTCGAGGTCGACGCGTGGGGCGTCGACGCCGCGTACAGCGGCACGCAGAAGTGCCTCTCGTGCCCGCCGGGGCTCGCGCCGGTCACCTTCGGCCCGCGCGCCGTCGAGGTGCTCCGCGGCCGCAAGACCAAGGTGCAGAGCTGGTACCTCGACGTGACGCTGCTCGAGAAGTACTGGGGCGAGGAGCGCGCGTACCACCATACGGCGCCGATCTCGACGAACTACGCGCTCCGCGAGGCGCTCCGGATCGTTGTCGAGGAGGGCCTGCCGGCGCGCTTCGCGCGGCACCGGAAGAACCACGAGGCGCTCGTCGCGGGGCTCGCGGCGCTCGGCCTCGGGCTCGCGACGGAGGAGGGGCACCGCCTCCCGATGCTGAACGCGGTCAGCGTGCCGGACGGCGTCGACGAGGCGCGCGTGCGCGGGCGCCTCCTCGCCGCGCACGGGATCGAGATCGGCGGCGGTCTCGGGCCGATGAAGGGGAAGGTGTGGCGGATCGGGTTGATGGGGGAGTCGAGCCGCCAGTCGTCCGTGTTGGCGGTGCTCGCGGCGCTCGAGGACGCGCTGCGGGCGGAGGGCCGCCGGGTGGCGCCCGGCAGCGCGCTCGCGGCGGCGCAAGCGGTCTACGCCGGCTAGCGGCGGCCGCGGCACTCGCGGTCGCGACCGCGGGGTGCGGCGTGCTTCGGGCGCGCCCGCCGGGCCCGCTCGTCCCGGTCGGCGCCCGCGCCGTGCCGCCGCTCGCGGACGACATGGAGCTCGAGTCGCTTCGCGTCGCGATCGCCCGCACGCTTCCCGCCTACCGCGACCCGGCGGACGCCGACGCCGCCCGCCGGCTCCTCGACATCCTCGCGACGACGGCCGACCCCGGCGCGCGGCGCGCCGCCGTCGCGGCCGCGTTCGAGGTCGTTCGCGTACGCGACCCCGTCCTGCTCACCGCCTACTACGAGCCGGAGATCGAGGGGCGCCTCGTGCGCGACGCGACGTACCGCCATCCGCTCTACGCGCGCCCGCCCGACCTGGTCGACGTCGACCCGCGCGCGCTCGGCGGCCGGTGCGGATGCCGGCGGCTCGTGGGGCGGGTCGAGGACGGCCGCCTCGTGCCGTACCCGAGCCGGGGGGAGATCGAGGCGGGGGCGCTCGCCGGCCGGGGGCTCGAGCTCGCATGGGCCGCCGACCCGCTCGCCGTCTTCATGCTCCACGTCCAGGGCTCGGGGCTCCTGCGTCTCGCCGACGGCCGCCGCATCGGCCTCCGCTTCGCCGGGACGAACGGCCGGCCCTACCGGAGCCTCGGCCGCGCGCTCGCCGAGCGCGGGCTCCTCACGCCCGACCACGCGACCGTCCCCGACATCCGCCGCGCGCTCGCCGCGCTCCCCGCCGCCGAGCAGGCGGCGCTCCTCGCGACGAACGAGCGCTACACCTTCTTCCGCGTCGCGGCCGGCGGCCCGGTCGGCAGCCTCGGGGTCGAGCTGACACCCGGCCGGTCGATCGCAACCGATCCCCGCTGGGTGAAGGCGGGCGCGCTCGCGTACCTCGCGACGCCGAGCGTCCGCCGCTTCGTCGTCGCGCAGGACGCCGGGGCCGCGATCGTCGGCGCGCACGCGGACCTCTTCCTCGGCGCGGGCGCCGAGGCGGAGGAGACGGCGGGCCGGATGCGCGAGCGTGGGGCGCTCTACGTGCTGCGCCCGCGGCGGGGGCACCAACCGGCGGCCGTCGCGCTCGGCCGCCGCACGAACGGAGGACCATGATGCGACGGACACTGGGGACGGTCGCGATCGCGCTGGCGCTCGCGGCGGGGGGCCGCCGGGGCTGAGGAGGCCGGCTTCGTCGTCGAGCCCGGCGCCGACGTCCGCAGCGTGCTCGCGAGCCAGACGGGCAAGACGGTGACGCTCCGGCTGCACGGCGGCGAGGAGATCGGGGGCAAGGTGAAGCTCGTCGGGAACGCGCTCGTTCACCCGACGCAGGTGACGGGCCGCGACTTCTACGACGCCGCCCTGCGGGCCGACGCGGTCGAGGCCGTCATCGTGCGGGCGCGGACGCAGTAGCCGCCGTTTCGCGCCCGTCACGTCGTCTGCTAGAGCGGTTGTGCGGCCGTCGCGCCGCCAGCCGAAGGGAGGGACTCGATGACCGACCTGCTGAGTCAGCCGGGCATGCGTCTCTACGCCGTCTGCGCCGCCGTCCTCGTCCTCAAGATGTGGCTCACGGGGAACGGCACCGGGCTCCTGCGCGTGCGGAAGGGCGTCTTCATCTCGCCCGAGGACTACGCCGTGACCGGCCGCCCCGCGGCCACGGCCCCCGACGAGCAGGTCGAGCGCGTTCGGCGCGCGCACCGGAACGACCTCGAGAACATCCTCCCCTTTCTCGTCGTCGGCTTCCTGCTCGCCGCGAGCGGGGCGTCCTACGGGCTCCTCTGGTGGCTCTTCGTGCCGTTCACCCTCGCCCGCGTGCTGCACACGGTCTTCTACGCGGCCGCGATGCAGCCGTGGCGGACGCTCGCGTTCGAGGTGGGGAACGTCGCGCTCCTGGTCGCGACCCTCGCCCTCCTCGTCCGCGCCTGGTGATCACTCCCCGCTCGGGGGCGTGACCGACTCCGGGACGAGCTCGACCGGAAGGCCGCGGCCGATCGACGAGCCGAAGAAGGAGAGGAGCCAGGCGCTCGTGTACTTCTGGAGGAAGAGCCGGTGGATCGCCTCGACCCGCTTCGGGTCCGTCACCGGCACGGCGGTCGTCTGGAACGTGTAGCCGCCCGTTCGCACGACGACGGACGGATCTTTCCGCAGGTTGCGGTACCAGTCGGTCTTCCCGCTCTTCCCCGCCTGGACGACGATCCGGCCGTCGTCCACGACGAACCAGATCGGCTTCGTGTGCCGGCGGCCGCTCTTTCGGCCGACGGTCGTGATGTCGAGCGTCGACTGGTCGCGCACGCGTTCGAGGGCGGTCGCGACGTCGCGCGGCACGGTCGCGGCCACGGCGAGCGCGACGGCGGCGAGGACGGGGGCGACGGCGCGCCGGAGCGCCCGGCTCACGCGTGCTCCGGCTTCAGCATCGAGGTCACGAACCGGCTCGTGACCGCATGCGGAAGGAACCGCGCCGCGGCCGCCAGCACGGCGTTCATGGTCCCGTTCACGAGGACGGTCGTGCGACCGACCGCGCGCACCGCCTGATCGGCGACCGTGTCGGCCGACATCCACGCGAAGCTCGGGAGCGTCGAGACGTCGACCTTCGCGTGCTCCTGGAACTCGGTCCGCGTGAGGCCCGGGCAGACGCAGAGGACCTGGACTCCCGACCCGCGGAGCTCGACGGCGATCGCCTCCGAGAAGCTCAGCACGAAGGCCTTCGTGGCCGCGTAGGTCGCCATGAAGGGGCTCGGCGAGAAGCCCGCAACCGAGGCGACGTTCACGATGGCGCCGCGGCCGCGTGCGACCATGCCGGGCAGGCACCGCCCGGTGAGGTCGACGAGCACCTCGACGTTCAGGCGGATCTGGTCGAGCTCGTGCGCGACCGGGAGGCGGGCGAAGCCGCCGGCCGTGCCGACGCCCGCGTTGTTGACGAGCCAGTCGACCGTGAAGCCGCGGCCCTCGACCCGCTCGACGAGCGCCGCGGCCGCGCCGGGGGCGACGAGATCGCACGCGATCGTGTCGACGCGGATCGGGTGCGCGGCCTCGAGCTCGCGCGCGAGCGCCTCCAGCCGGTCGGCGCGCCGCGCGACGAGAACGAGGTGGCGACCGTCGCGCGCGAGACGGCGCGCGAACGCCGCGCCGATCCCGCTCGACGCGCCGGTCACGAGGACGACGTCTTCCGCCATGGGTCACCTCCAGGGATTCGGCCCCCCGGTTAGCACGCCGGGCGCACGGTGCACAGTCGGTTGACACCCCTGGGACGGCGGGCCATCACACCGGGCGATGGCTCATCTCACCCTCGACGAGTTCACGGCCGCCGTGACCGCGCTCGGACGGCACTTCGGCTTCGAGCGCGTCCGCGACCGGCTCGCGCACATGAACGCGTTCACGTCCCGGCGCGGGCTGAACGACGCCCGCGCACTCGCGACCCGCCTCCATCAGCTGACCGGAGGGCTCCGCCGCCCCGTCGCCGGCACGTACGCGTTCTCCGCCCTGTGGAACGAGATGGTCTCGGCCGGCGTCGGCGAAGAGGGCGAGAAGAAGCTCGAGGCGATCGCCGACCGCGTGAACGCGTGCCTCGGGCCCGACGAGACCATCGTCGCGGGAAAGGAGGAGGACCTGGACCGCGCGCTCGCGGACTATCGCGAGACGCTCGCCGCCGCGACCGCCCCGGACGTCGCGACGATCGACATGCTGTTGAAGGCGGTGCCATCCGTCGCGCAGAGGCTCCGGGCACCCGCCCCGCCGGCGCGGCCCGAGCCGCTCGCGTAGGATCCGGATGGCGCGCGACACGGTCGCGCTCCCCGAGGAGCGGCTTCCCGTCGTCGAGGACGCCGACGTGGTCGTCGTCGGCGGGGGCTCGGCCGGGACGGCGGCCGCCGTGACCGCGGCGCGCGCCGGCCTCCGCACGGTCCTCGTCGAGGACTCGCCCTTCCTCGGCGGGATGTCGACGGGCGGCTGCGTCGGCACGTTCTGCGGCTTCTACTACCGGGAGCGGAACGGCGACCTCGTGCGGCTCGTCGGCGGCTTCGCCGCCGAGGTGATGGACGCGCTCGGCGCGCGCGGCTTCTGCTACGGGCCGGTGCCGTTCAAGACGACGGCGGCCGTGCCGTACGTGCCGTGGGGTCTCAAGACCCTCTACGACGCGATGGCCCGCGCCGAGGACCGCCTCACGGTCTACCTCCACGCGCGCTTCGTCCGCGCGCTCGCGCCCGGCGGCGCGATCGAGGCCGTGACCGTCGCGACGCGGAGCGGCTACGTCGCCGTGCGCGCGCCCTACTTCATCGACGCGAGCGGCGACGCGGCGCTCGCCCTCGCGGCCGGCGCGCCGACCGCCGTCGGCGAGACGATCCAGTTCCCGTCGATGATGTTCTACATGCAGCACGTCGATCTCGAGGCGGCGATGCCTCACCTGCTCGCGTTCGGCGAGCTGCTCGGGCGGCACTTCGAGACGGCCGGGCTCCCGCGGCGCTCGGGGAATCTCATCCCCACCGGGCGGCCGGGCGAGGTGCTCGTCGCGATGAGCCGGGTCGCGATCGCCGGGCGCGCCGTCGACGCGAGCGACCCGCACGAGCTGACGCTCGGCGAGATGCTCGGCCGCGAGCAGGCGGCGCGGTGCGCGGACTTCCTCCGCGCGCACGTGCCGGGCTTCGGCGACGCGTTCATCGCCGACACGGCGCCCCGTCTCGGCGTCCGCGAGACGCGCCGGCTCCTCGGCCGCTACGCCCTCACCGAGGCCGACGTCCTCGGCGGACGCCGGTTCGACGACGGCATCTGCCGCGCGGCGTGGCCGATCGAGCTGCACGTCGCGGACGGGCGGACGGAGTGGCGCTTCCTGGAAGACGGGCTCTGGTACACGGTGCCGTTCCGCTGCCTCGTGCCGGAGGGCGTCTCGAACCTGCTCGTCGCCGGACGCTGCGTCTCGGCGACGCGCGAGGCGTTCGGGTCGGTCCGCGTCATCGGGCCGTGCATGGCCGAAGGCCAGGCGGCGGCGGCGGCCGTGGCCCTCGCGCGTCCACACGGGACGCGGCCGGGAGACGTCGACGCGGGCGAGCTGCGCGCGCGCCTCGCGGCGCTCGGCGCCCTCCTTTGACCGCCGCGCCTTGTGTCGCACCCGCCCGCCCGTTACCGTTGACGGTCGAGGGGCTGGGGAGGAGACGTCCGGATGCGGCGACTGACAGGGGCTTTCATGGCGATGGCGCTCGTGTGGGGCCTCTCGTCCCCGGCGCGCGCCGAGTTCGACGAGGACGAGTTCGCACGCAAGACGATCCCGAGCTACGCGATCGCGACCCCCCAGAAGGGGCAGCCGCCGGTCGACACGGTGATCGGGCAGGTGCGGACGTACCGCATCCGCAAGGGCGACACGTTGATCGACCTCGCCCGCTACTACGACCTCGGCTACAACGAGCTCCTCGACGCGAACCCGGCGATCGACCCCTGGGTCCCGCCCGCGGGCGCGACGATCCTGCTGCCGACGGAGTGGATCCTCCCCTGCTGCTCGTACGAGGGCATCGTCGTGAACATCCCCGAGATGCGTCTATTCTTCTACCGGCGCTCGCCGCAGGATCCGCGCACGACGATCGTCAACACGTACCCCGTGGGACTCGGGCGCGACGACTGGCGGACGCCGTCCGGAAAGTTCAGAATCCGGGGCAAGACGGTCAACCCGCAATGGAACATCCCGGAGTCCATTCGCAAGGAGCACATCGCCGAGCGCGGCGATCCCCGAACGTTCATCCCGGGCGGTGCGCCAGACAATCCGCTCGGCAAGTACAGGATCGAGCTCACGCTGCCGCTCTACGGCATCCACGGCACGGACATTCCGTGGGGCGTCGGCATGCAGGTGAGCCACGGCTGCGTTCGCCTCTACCCGGAGGACATCGAGCGCCTCTTTCCGATGGTCGCGGTCGGGATGCCGGGCGAGTTCGTGTACCAGGCGGTGAAGGCCGGCCGGAAGGCGGGGGCCGTCTACGTGGAGTCGCATCGGGACATCTACGGGTACTCCCCGGCGCCGTATCAGGAAGCGGTGGGCGCGGTGGCGCGCGCCGGGCTCACGGACCAGATCGACGAGCAGCTGCTGGTCGCGGCGCTCGAGGACGCGGGCGGCATGCCCGTCCGCGTGTCCCGCGATCCGAACGATCCGGCGCCGATCGTGAACGCGTCGAGCGCCTCGCCGGAAGGCGCGGAGGGCGGTGGTGACGGAATTCCGCCTGCGCACGACGGCGAAGCGCGAGATGATTGACCTCACCGACCGCGTGGCGGCGATCGTCGCGCGGGCGGACGTGGCCGAAGGCCTCTGCAGCGTCTACACGCCGCACGCGACCGCTGCGATCGTCGTCAACGAGAACGACGATCCGAACGTCTGCGTCGACGTGCTCGACGCGCTCGACCGCCTGATCCCCGCCGGCGTCTGGCGGCACGATCGCGTCGACGGCAACGCCGCCTCGCACATCCAGGCCGCGATCCTCGGGCCGGGCGAGACGATTCCCGTCCGCGACGGGAAGCTCTGCCTCGGCCGCTGGCAGGCCGTGATGCTGGTCGAGCTGGACGGGCCGCGCGAGCGGCGCGTCCTCGTGACCGTCCGTTAGTCCCGCCTGCGCGCGCTCAGGCGGTCTTCTGGTGCAGGTCGGGCTCTCCGCTCTCGGTCGGAAGGGCCACGACCTTCGGGCGCCGGCCGGTCGGGTTGCGCTCCCGCCACTCGCGCAGGCCGCGCCGCACGTACTCCGCGTTGATCTCGAGCGTGTCGCAGATGTTCTCGAAGGAGAACAGCCAGCTGCGGTCGGTCGACGTCACCCACTCCCGCGACTCCTCGAACATCTGGCGGCCTCGGGGATCCCGCGCGTGCGCGTACTTCTGGTAGCAATCGATCGCGTCTTCGAGCACGGCGAGCATCAGCAGGCGCTCCCGCTCGAGTCCGCCCTCGCGGCGAAACGCCGCGAAGAACTGGGCCGGCAGGAGAACGTCCGGCTCGAAGAGGCCCGCCAGCCGATCGTGTCCGGCCGAGAAGCCCCGCTTTCCTTTTGCAACCATTCTGCCCGCCTCCCCTCCGAATGGGCGCCACCTGGCCGCCCACCGCTGGCGCAACGCGCCAGGTCACCTACCACGCTCGCGAGTTGCAAAAGAACCACCCGGGGATGAAAAAGCTTTCCACCCGGGATTAGCGCCCCTTATCGCAAAGCGCGGGAAGAAAGCAAGGACCTTCGGTGTAGATTCGCACCGGACCGAAGGGCTACCCGTGACGGTGGAGCCCCAGGACCTCCGTCTCGGGGACCCCGCCCGCCGAGACGCCGGCGACCGTGATCGCGAGGGCGACGAGCGCGCATCCTGCCGCCGCCGCGTAGGGCGCCCGTCCGCCGAGCGCGTCGAAGACGAAGCCACCGCTCGCCGGACCGACCACCCGGGCGGCGGCCGAGAGCGACTGCGAGACGCCGAGCACCCCGCCCTGCCGCCTCGCCCCGGCCGTCTTCGAGACGAGGCTTGAGAGGGATGGGCTCGAAAGCCCTTGCCCGGCGACGACGAGGCCGAGCGCCGCGAGGAGCGTCCCCGCGCCCTCCGCCCGCGGGATCCAGGCGAGGCCGACGGCGAGCGCGACCGTGCCGGCCAGCACGAGCTGTCGCTCCGGGAGACGGCGGTTCAACCGCCCGACGAGGACCCCCTGCACGACGACGGCGACGACGCCCATGTAGAGCCAGAGCGCGTCCACGGCCGCCGGGCCGTAGCGGAAGAGGTGGTTCGCCGCGAGCGAGAACGTCCCTTCGAGGACGGCAAAGCAGAGGGTGACGAGGAAGAAGACGGCGAAGAGCGGCGCCGCACCCGCCGGCGCAGCCGCCTCCCGGAGCGCGGCGGCGGACAGCGGGTGCCGGAACGGCCGCGGCGCGCGCGCGGCGGGCGGCAGCGACTCGGGCAGGCGGAGGCTCGCGAGGAGCACGTTCGCGAGGCAGAGGAGCGCCGCCGCGAGCTCCGGCACGCTGGGACCGACGAGCGAGAGCGCGCCGCCGAGCGCCGGGCCGACGACCATGCCGAGCCCGAACGCCGCGCCGATCATCCCCATGCCGCGTGCGCGGTCCGCGGCCGTCGTGACGTCCGCGATGTACGCCTGGGCGACCGGTACGTTCGCGCCCGCGAGACCGGCGAGGGTGCGCGCGACGAACAGCATGGCGAGCGCCGCGTCGCCGAGCCACCACGCGGCGGCGAGAAGGAGGTAGCTCACGGTCGATCCCGCGAGGCTCACGAGGAGCACCGGGCGGCGGCCGACGCGATCCGAGACGCGGCCCCAGACGGGCGCGAACAGGAGCTGCATCAGCGAGTACACGGCGATCAGCGCGCCCGCCTCGAACGGCGTCGCCCGCAGGCGCTCGGCATAGATGGGCAGGAGCGGGATGACGATCCCGAAGCCCAGCAGGTCGATGAAGACGGTCAGGAAGAGGACGGCGAGCGGCGCGCGAGCGGCCGGCGGCGACACCGCGCGAGGAAACCGGAAAGGATGCGGGCAGTCAACACTGCACGTTCGACGCCGAACGCGGACGCGCCGCGCGCGCGAGCCGCGCCATCACGGCGCTCGCCTCGTCGAGCAGCGCGCGGCGGAGGCGGGGCGTCGTCGTCTCGAGGTAGCAGTCGCGCAGCGCCCGGAGGCTGCGCGCGAGCTCGCGCGTGCGCGCCGCCTCCGGGCCGCGGCTTGCCGCGGCCCGCTCCTCGGCGTCGCGCAGGGCGGAGGCCATCGCCTCGAGCGCGAGGTCGAGCGTTCCGTCGTCCGCGCAGAGGAGCGGCGGCGAGACGGGACGCGGGCGGCGCGCGCGTGCGGGCGAGCGGAAGCCGTGTCGGCGCAGAACCCCGACGACGACGCCGATCACGCGCACCCGCTCGGCGCCCACGACGAGCGGCAGCATCTCGCGGTTCGCGGGCTGGAGCCGGACGCGTCCGTTCGGCTCCCGGAAGAGCCGCTTCACCGTGACGCCGCCGTCGACCTCGGCGACGATCGTCTGTCCGTTCTGCGCCGTCTCCCGCGGCTCGACGATCAGGTAGTCGCCGTCGTGGATGCCCTCGTCCGTCATCGACGTCCCGCGGACGCGCAGCGCGAAGACCTTCCGCCCCGTCCACAACCCCGGCGGCACCGTGAGCACGTCCTCCACCGCGAACGCTTGGAGCGGCGTGCCCGCCGCGACCGTCCCGAGGAGCGGGACGGCCATCCCGTCCCCCTCCTCCACCGCGATCCGCCGCCATTCCCTCGCCGAGCCCGCTTCCATCCTGCCACCTCCCCGGCTCCCCGGAGCGCTGATCAATAGATGAGTGCTCCCCTAGGCGAAGAAATGGCGAAAGTCAAGCCTGGATGGCCCCCGGGTTTCGGTCCAAGGCTCGGCGAAGGCTAGGCGCGGTACTCCGCGTATCTGATCAGCGGCTCGGCCTGCCGGTTCCACTCGCCGACCCACTTCTCCGCGATGACGCGAGCGGGGGACCGCCCGCGGTCGAGCTGCTCGCCGAGCCGCTCGAGGTAGACGCGTTCGTCGCGTCCCTCCTCGTCGAAGACCGCCTGCCGGCGGAGCCCCTCCTCACCGATCGCGTACAGCTCGCGCGCGAGCTCGAGCACCTTGATGCCGCGGAAGCGGGCCAGGAGCGCCTCGCGGTGCACGTCGCGGTAGAGGGCGACGTGCTCCTCGAAGCTCCATCGCTTGACGAGGTCCCAGGCGGCATCGAGACAGTCCGCGGTGTAGAAGACGCCCTTCACGAGCGCGGGGAGCGCCAGCATCCGTTCCGGCGGCTGGCTGTCGGCGGAGCGGATCTCGATGTAGCCCTTCAGGCGGACCTCCGGAAAGAGCGTCGTCAGATGGAGGTTCCAGTCGTCCATCGTGGCGCGCGTCCCCGCGGCGCCGTCCCGGAGGAAGCGACGGAAGGGGATGCCGGTCACGTCGGTCACGTAGCTCCCGTTCCGGAGGATGAAGTAGAGGGGGACGTCGAGCGCCCAGTCGACGTAGTCGCCGAAGCCGGCGCCGTCGCGGAAGACGAAGGGAAGGAGGCCGCAGCGCGCGGGATCGGTGTCGGTCCAGATGTGGCCCCGGTAGCTCATGTAGCCGTTCAGGCGGCCCTCGGACACCGAGGAGTTCGCGAACATCGCGTTCACGAGCGGCGCGATGCCCATGCCGACGCGGAGCTTCTGCATGGCGTCGCGCTCGTCGGAGTAGTCGATGTTCGCCTGCACCGTCGCCGTCTGCTTCATCATGCGCTGGCCGAGGGTGCCGACGCGCGTCATGTAGGGACCCATGATCGCGTAGCGACGCTTGGGGACCCACTCGATCTCGTCGACCGTGCTGACCGGCTGGATCCCGAGCCCGAGCGAGGCGAGGCCCAGGTCCGTGCCGACGCTCACGACCTCCCGCACGTGCGTCCGGAGCTCCTCGTGCGCGCAATGGATGTTGGGGCACTGCACGCCCGAGAGCTCGAGCTGCCCCCCCGGCTCGAGCGTGATCGACGCGCCCTCCCGGGCGAGCGCCACCGTCCGGCCGTTCTCCTCGCGCGGCTCCCAGCCGTAGCGCCTCGCGAGCTCGCGCAGGAGCGTCTCGATGCCGCGCGGCCCCGAGAAGGGCGCCGCCCGGCCGGTCGCGCGGTCGACGACGACCTTCTCGTACTCGGTGCCGATCATCCACCGCGCCCGCGGACGACCCGCCGCGTGCAGCTGCTCGACGAGCTGCTCGACGCTTCGGATCGGGGCCGCGTGGGCGCTCTCCCGAAAGTCCGTCAAGGGGAGCTAGGTTAACCAGGGGGATCGAGCCGTCGCAAGGACGGCCGGCTCAGGGGCCGAAGAGGCGGGCGTGGTACGCCCGGAGGAGAACCGCGAGGGCGAGGCCGACGGCGATCGCGACGGCGGGAAGCTCGGCCGGCACGAACGGCTGCCGCCCGCGGAGCACGGCCGCGAACGGCACGATCGACGTGGCCCGCACGAGGCCGGCGTATCCCCGGACCTCGGCCGCTTTCCGGGTGTCCTGGTGGCGGGCGCCGATCCAGGCGAAGAGCGGGAACCCGCCGAAGAAAAGCACGTCGCCGAGCGTCCCGTTCACGAGGAGGTGTGCCGCGCCGAAGAGGCCGAACCCGGCGAGCATCGGGTGGCGCGTGACGCGCACGAGCCCGCGCGCCACCGCGGGACCGCGGGCCAGCATCGCGCTCGGCGCCGTCGACGACGGGAGCACGGAGGCGACGACCAGGATCGTGGCGAGGCCCATGAGCACGTGATTCACGAAGCGGGCCGCCCCGGGCGGCCCGAGCGAGAGCCAGAGGAGCGGCCCGGCGTGCTTGTGCGTCGCGAAGATCCAGACGAGGGGGACGAAGAGCCCGAGCGCGACCAGGGAGTAGACGCCGCGAAAGCCGTCCGCGCCGAGGCGCGCGATCGCCGCGGGCCGGACACGCGCGCTCGAGAGGGCGAGGTGTGTCGCCATGAACGCGGCCCAGAGCAGCCCGATCGCGACGGCGGCGTCCATCACTCCCTCCGGCGCGCCGCGAGCGCTTCCTGCACCGCCCGGTGCCGCTCGCGGGTGAGGGGAAAGTGCCAGAAGAGGACGAGCGCCGCAACCATGCAGGCCGCGGGCACGGGGCCGTACAGCATGCGGATGCCGAAGATCGTCGTCGCCGTCTGGGGCTGGTTCGGCACGTAGCCGAGGAGCTGGAGGGCGAGCCCGACGATGCCCGACGAGAGCGCCGTCGAGAGCTTCATGACGAGCGTCCACACGCCGAAGTACGCGCCCTCACGTCGCTCGTCGGTGTCGAGCTCGTCGTGGTCGACGATGTCGGCCGTGATCGCGACGGGCAGGACGGCCCAGCCGCCGTTCCCGAGCCCCGCGAGCAGGAGGAACGCGACGAGCCGCGGGCGGCCCATGCCGGGCGCGAGCGCGAAGGGGAGGGAGAGCAGCACGAGCGTCGCCCACGCCATGCAGAGCTTGAGCGCCACGTCCTTGCCGAAGCGGCCCGCGAGCCGCGTCCAGAGCGGCAGCGAGAGCACGGACGCCGTGAGGTAGACGAGGATCACCTTGCTCGTCGCGCTCGGCATCCCGAGCCAATACGTGAACGCGTACGGGACGAGCGTCTGGCTGAGCCCGCCCGCCAGCAGGATGAAGGCGAACGTCGAGATGAGGATGCGGAAGGGCCGGTTCCGCAGCGTCACGCGGAGCCCGTCGACGAACGCGCCGAGGGAGCGGCGCTTGAGCGCCTCGGGCGGCGGCACCTCGCGGATGAACGCGCCGGTCGTGAGCGCGACGACGATCATGAACGCGCCGAGCCCGACGCCCGCGACGGCGAACCCCGTCGCCGGCGCGTCGGGGTAGCCGGCGAGCACGGCGCCGGGCACGACGCCGCCCAGGAGGAGCCCGACGACGTGGAAGAAGGAGCGCGACGCGGAGATCTTCGTGCGCTCGTGATAGTCGCGCGAGAGCTCGGCGCCGAGCGCCATGTAGGGTGTCGAGTAGAGGCTGTAGAAGGTGTCGTAGATCATGAGCGCGAGCACCATGAAGACGAAGCCCGCGCGCGTCCCGAGCGACGGGGGCGGCGACCAGAGACAGCCGAACGCGATGCCGAGCGGCACCGCGGTGCCGAGGAGGAACGGCCGGCGGCGGCCGAGGCGGCTCCGCGTACGGTCCGAGAGGTAGCCGGACACCGGGTCGTTCACGCCGTCCCAGAGGAAGCCGAGCATCTTCCCGACGCCGGCGAGCAGCGGCGGCAGCATGACGACGTCGGTGTAGAGCGGCAGCAGGTAGTACTGGAACGCCGTCATGCGGATGGCGATGATCATGTCACCGAAGCCGTAGACGGCCTTCTGCCAGAAGCCGAGCGGCGTCGCGGGCGGTGCGCTCCGGGACACCGGCAGCGGACGGGCCATGCCGCGCGACCTCTCACGGCGCGGCCCTCCGACGCAAGGCTCGACGGGGCGAGCGGTCGTCCGCTCTGGCTCGGCGGTCGCGATCCGTCAGCGTCTTGACTCCGGTGCGCCCCCCCCGCGCGCCGGCCGCACGCGGAGCGCGCGTGGCACGTGCGTTGCTCGCGACGGCGTGAGCGCGGTGCGCGAGATGCGGGCGCGTGACTGGGACCGGGTCGCGTCCGACTACTTCACCGAGGTCGTGAGCCCGCTCGCGGCCGGCCTCCCGCGGCCGCTCGTGCACGCCCTCGACGCCGTCCCCGACGCCCGTCGGAAGACGGCGGCTGACCTCGGCTGCGGCATCGGCACGCTCCTCCCGGCGCTCGCCGCACGCTTCGGCCGCGTGCTCGGAATCGACTTCTCGCCCGCCATGCTCGCCCGCGCCCGGGCGAATTGCCGGGCGGGGAACGTCGCGCTCCACCGCGCGGACCTGGCGGATCTGCGCGCCTTCCACGGACGCGTCGACGTCGCCATCACGGTGAATGCCGTCCTCACGCCCGACCCGGACCGCCTCGACCGGGTGTTCGCGGAGCTCGCCGCGACGCTCCGGCCGAGCGGCGTCCTCCTCGGCATCTTCCCGGCGATGGAGGCGATCCTCTACCAGGGTCTCCTGATCCACGAGCGCGAGCGGCGCCGATCGACGCCCGAGCGCGCGCGGGCGAAGACGAGCGCGATCCTCGAGCAGGCGAAGTACGACTTCGTTCACGGGACGTACCGCGAGGCGGAGACGGCGCAGAAGTTCTTCTACGCCTTCGAGCTCGAATATCGGCTCCGGCGCGCGGGCTTCCGCCACATCCGGCTCGGGCGCGTCCTCTACCCGTGGGAGACGGTGGGCGGATACGAGAGCTTCCCCGCGGAGCCGCCGATGTGGGACTGGCTCGTCCGCGCGACCCGTCCCGCGGCGTCCCGCGCCGGCCTTCGGCCCGCGCTCCGGGCGGTCGACGCGTCGCGCCCGGGACGGCGGCGACGCCGGCCGCGGGCCGCGCGCGTCTGACCCGCAGCGCGCCGGGCAGGGTCGGCTTGCGAGCGCGCGGCGCCCGCCGCTAGAAGCCGGGAATGTCCGCGCTCCGGTTCGCCGCCGCGGTGACGGCGACCAGCGACTTCGCGACCATCCGCGAAGCGTGCCGTGCCGCCGAGGCGGGCGGCTTCGACGCGTATACGCGCCCCGACCACCTCCTCGCCGAGGGCACGCTCGGACCGCCCGGCGCGCCCCTCCTCGAGTGCTTCACGACCCTCGCGGCGCTCGTCCCCACGACGACGCGCCTTCGCTTCCTCGAGACCGTCACCTGCAACTCCTTCCGGCACCCGGCGCTCCTCGCGAAGATGGTGGCTTCGCTCGACGTGATCTCGGGGGGCCGGATGGAGCTCGGGATCGGCGCGGGGTGGTTTCGCGCCGAGTACGAGGCGTTCGGGCACCCGTTCCCGCCGGCGTCCGTCCGCCTCGCGCAGCTCGGCGAGGCGCTCGCGGTCGTGAAGCTTCTGTGGACGGGAGCGCGCGTCGACTTCGACGGCGAGCACTACCGGCTCCGCGGCGCGATCTGCGCGCCGGCGCCGGTGCAGCGCCCGCGACCCCCGATCCTCGTCGGCGGCGGCGGGCGCGGCCTCCTCGCGGTCGCGGCCGCCGAGGCCGATGTCGTGAACATCGTGCCGCCGGCGCCCGGCGGCGCGGCCGATCCCGCGGCCGTCCGCGCGTTCACGCTCGAGCGGTTCATCGCGAAGGGCCGGCGCGTCCGCGCCCTCGCCGCCGGCGCCGGTCGCGATCCGGCGACGGTTGCGCTCTCGGCGATCTTCTTCGTGCAGCTCGCGGAGACGGCTCGGGAGGCGGCCGCGCTCCTCGACGCGCTCGCCGCCCGCTACGGCTTCGACCGCGCCGCCGCGGAGCGGTTCCCGCTCGCGCTCGTCGGGACGGCGTCGCAGCTTCGCGAGCGGCTCGCCGAGCGCATCGAGCGGCTCGGGCTCGGCTACGTCGTGCTGCACTTCACGACGCCGGCGGCGCTCGCGCGCTTCGCCGCCGACGTCCTCCCCGCCGTCCGGGGCGGCGCTAGAACGTGATCACGCCGCGGGCGACCTCGCCCTTCTTCATGGCCTCGAACGCGTCGTTCACCTCGGAGATCCGGTAGCGCCGCGTGATCAGCTCGTCGAGCTTGAGCTTCCCGGCGCGATAGAGGCCGATGAGACGCGGGACGTCGCGCGTCATGGTCGCCGAGCCGTAGAGCGAGCCCAAGAGCGACTTCTCCGCGAGGGGCAGGAAGAAGCCCGGAATGGACACCATCGAGGTGGCCGACGGGACGCCGACGACGACCGCCTTGCCGCCGCGGCGGACCGCCATGAAGGCCTGCGTGATCACGTCGGGGATGCCGATCACCTCGAAGGCGAAGTCTGCGCCGCGCCCGCCCGTCAGCTCCTTCACGGCCTCCACGGGGTCGATCGCGCCGGCGTTCACGACGTGCGTCGCGCCGAACTGCTTCGCCATGCCGAGCTTCCGCTCGTTCAGGTCGATGGCGATGATCGGGTCGGCCCCGGCGAGGACCGCGCCTTGGACGACGTTCAACCCCACGCCGCCCGCGCCGAAGACGGCGACCGACTGCCCCGGCCGGACGCGCGCCGTGTTGATCACCGCGCCGACGCCCGTCATGACGCCGCAGCCGATCAGGCACGCGCGGTCGAGCGGGATGTCCGCGTCGATCGGGATGCACGCCGTCTCGGGGACGATCGTGTATTCGGACATCGAGCCGATGCCGGCGAACTGGCCGACGGTCGTGCCGTTTTTGTGGAAGACCTCGGCCGCCATCGCCTTCACGTATCCCGTCTCGCAGAGGTACGCGTTGCCGGACTGGCAGTACCAGCACGCGCCGCAGTAGGGCACCCAGTTGAGGACGACGTGATCGCCCACCTTCACGCGCTGCACGCCGGGCCCGACCGCCTCGACGACGCCCGCGCCTTCGTGCCCGAGGACGCACGGGATCGGCATCGGCAGGTCGCCCGTGATCGCGTGGAGGTCGCTGTGGCACACGCCGCTCGCGCCGAGGCGCACGACGACGTCGCCCTCGCGCGGCTCGCGCAGCGTGAGCGTCTCGACGGTGAGTGGCTCGTTCGTGACGTTCAGGACGGCGGCCTTCGTGTTCTTCGCCATGGCGGTCGTTCTACGGCGGCCCGCCCCGTCGCTGCAAGGGGCCGCGCCCGTTCGCCGCTGCACGCCGGGTGGTACGCGGCCGACGCGCGTTCGCCACGGCGCGTGCGGGACGTCGGCATTCGCCGTGACCGCCGCTGCCGGCTCCGCCGCGCGCGCTGCCGACGCGCCACCCTCCGCACCGATCACGGCATCCGCGCGCGACCCCCCGGAATGGGCCTTCCACGCGGCCGCCCGGGGCGGGTGCGCGCCCGTCGCCCAGCCGAGCGCACGGCATCCGGCGACGTCGGCACGGAACCTGCTCCCGCGTCCGCCCGTGGCGCGGCTGGGTGTGGTTGCGGGTCGGTCGCAGCGGTGGTGGAGGGACGGTCGGGTGGCGGCGGTGGATGCGGCGGGGTGGCGACGCGACCACCCGGAGCCGGTGGGAGGACGGCGGCCACGGCGAAACGTGGCCGCTGTCCCCTCCCGAAGCATGCTCGCGTTCGATGAGCCGTGCCACCGGCGCGTGCGCCCCGTCGTCCACCTCGAGCGGACGCCGCACGGGGTGATCGTCTACGTCGAGCCCGTCGGCTGAGACCCGCCCTTCGCGCGACGCGGGAGCCAGCGCGGCACACGCCGGAGGTACTCCGCGTACGCGGCGCCGAAGCGGGCACGCAGCCGGGGCTCCTCGACGCCGCGGACCCAGAGATGGGCGAGGGCGGCGGCCGCGACGAATGCGGCGGTGCCCGCCCGCCACGACGCGGCGAGCAGCGTCGCACCGGTGAGCGCGACGATCGCACCCCCGAGGAGCGGGTTGCGCGCGCGGCGATACGGCCCGGCGATCACGAACTCCGGCTGCGGCCCGCGTCGCGGCCGCCCGCGCCCGGCGAGCAGCACGGCGGCGCGCAGCGCGAGCACGGAGCCCGTGACGACGAGGGCGACGCCGAGCGCCGCGCGCGCCACCTACCGCCCGGCCTTCGCCATGCGCGTGATCTCCGCCCAGTGCGCCGCCGAGACGGGCATGACGGAGAGCCGCGGGAGCCGGAGAAGATCGAAGCCGGCGAGCTTCCGATTCGCGCGCATCGCGGCGAGCGGCACCGGGTGGGGGAGGGCGGCGACCGCCTCGAGGTCGACGACCACGAGCCGCGGATCCTTCTGCTTCGGGTCGGGGTACGGCCCGCGCACGACCCGCGCGATGCCGACCGCCGCCTTCTCGTCGCCGGTGTGGTAGACGAGCACCTGGTCGCCCTTCGCGAAGGCGGCGAGGTGCTTGAGCGCGAGGGCGTTCTTGACGCCGTCCCACACCGTCCGGCCGTCCCGTTCGAGCTGCGCGAAGGCGTACGCCCCGGGCTCGGTCTTCACGAGCCAGCGGCCGGCCATCACGCGTAGTGGCTGCGGCGCTTCACGGCGCTCTCCCGCTCGAGGTAGAAGATCTCGACTCGCTCCGCCTTCCCCTCCTTCCGGACGAACTTGTGTCCGCGAAGGATCGTGTCGAGGAGCGCGAGGTCCGGCCGTCCGGGGAACTCGCGCACCGCGCGGATCTCGCTCGAGGCGAAGACGGTGTCGCCGGCGAAGATGGGCGCGGTGTGGCGGCCGGTCGCGTAGCGCACGTCGGCGAGCGCGTTGTCGGCGATGTCGGGGCAGGAGAGGCCGAGACAGAGGTTGAACGGGATGCCGCCGAAGACGATCAGCTGCCCGCCGAGGTAGCGCTCGGGCTCCGAGTCGATCATCCACTGGTTGCAGTGCACCTGGGACGTGTTGTCGAGGATCCCGGTCAGCATGATGTGATCGGTCGTGACGACGCGGCCGCGGGAATGCTCGATCACGTCGCCGACGCGGAAGTCTTCGGCGTAGCTGTCACCGGTGCTGAGGTACGCGAGCTCGCGATACGGCCGCTTCGGATCGTACGCCGGGAGCTCGAGCGCGGTCGGCACGTCGTCGGGCGGGACCTCGCCCTCGGTGACCGCGGCGGTGAGGTCGCGCTTCCACACCTGCACCTTGCGCTGGAAGGTGAGGACGACCTGCCCGTCCTGGTTGCGCCCCGTTGTCTGGACGTGCACGACGCCGCGGTCCGGATCTCGCGACGAAACCTTCACGCCGAGGACCTTCGTCTCGGCCTCGAGCGTGTCCCCGACGTACACGGGCACGCCGAAGCGCATGTCGATGTACTCCAGATTGACGCGCGCGTTCTCCG
>DASRHG010000080.1:0-33246 GCA_035650655.1 Binatia bacterium
CCTGATGGCCGGGTTCGGGAAGCTCAGCCCGCCCGGCTCCCACGGCGAGCCCTGCGGGATCCCGGGGTTGACGGAGACGCGATTGCCCATCGCGCCGAACAGCTCGACGAACGCGTCGGTCAACGGCCCGATCGAGGCGAAGTGGTAGCTGCCCCGGACCATGTCGAGGGGAACGCGGCGCTCGTCGAGCGCGATGAAGAACCCGCCGAACCCCTGATCGAGCGGATTGATGTTGTCGAGGAGGCGGAACTGATCCGTCTCGCCCCAGGCGAGGATCTGCCGGCCGACGCGGACGAACACGGGCCCCTTCTCGAAGTCGAGGTAGCCCATGAAGAAGCGGTGCCGCTGCCGCGCGTTCGTGCGGAGGTGGTTGACGTAGCGGTCGATGAAGCCCTGCGGGACGCGCGGGCTCGAGATGCCCTTCAAGTCCGGCACGTCGAGCCGCACCGCGCGGAGCTTCGTCCCGATGGCGCGGAACTCGTCGGGCCCGTAGTCGTAGAGCCCCTCGCCCTCGCCGCGGTACTGGAGGCTGTAGCGCAGCGTGTTCGGGTCGATCCAGCCGAACAGGGCCGCGAGCCCGCGGGTCGTCTTCGCGAGGCGGCGCAGGTCGTGGTCGAACTTGAGCTCGAGGAAGTAGCGGTGCTGGCGGAGGTGCCCCGCGGGAGAGTGCGGGAAGCTGAACGGGTCGTCCGAGCCGCCCATCGCCTCGGTGCCGAAGCGGGCCGCCGTGTACGCGCGGAGCCCGAGCTGCATCTCGCCGCGGTCGTCGATCGTGAGCGCGCGCGCGGTTCGCGGCGCGACGGCGGCGAGGAGCACGAGCCCGCCGAGCGCCGACCATCGCAACCGTCGTCCTCGGACCATCGTCATCATCGGCCTTCGCTTTCCCCCGACTGCGAGAATGCTGGCAAGCCAAGCGCGTGAGTCACGCCGAACGAGGAGCGGCGGTCTTATAGGAGGCGGCTTTGCGGGGTGTCAAGGATTCGGCGTCCGCGCGTGCGCGATTGCCAACGAAGCGCGAGTTGTCCTATCAACGCGCCCGCCACGACGTACGAACCCCGGAGGTCACGCAGTGCAGGCGTCAGACCGGCGAGGGGGGAGGCGGAGGGGGAGGGGAGGCAGCTCGAAACGACACGTGCGGAGCGCGGCGCTCGTCGTCGCGCTCCTCGGCGCGGTCGCGCGGGTCCAGGCGGCGCCCACCGACCCGTTCCCGACACCACCCGCGCTGGCACCCGCCGTGCGCTTCTGGGTGGACGTCTTCACGCGGTATACGAACGACCAGGTCCTCGTGCACGACCGGTTCACGCCCGGCGCCGTCTTCGCCGTGCTCCGCGTGACGCCCGGGCCGGACGCCGGGGCGCGCATCGCGCGCGAGCTCGAGGCGGTGGCGAATCGGCTGACGCTCATGCGGCTCTTCGACCCCGACGTCGTACGGCGTGCGTGGCTCGACACGATGACGCCCGTCCATCCCGGCGACGTGACCCCGACGGACCGCGTCCACCTCCAGCGCGGCCTCCGGGAAGCGTTTGCCGACGCGCTCGCGGCCCGGGACCTCTACCGTCCGGTCGTCGAGCGGGCGCTCGAGGCCGAGGGGCTTCCGCTCGCCCTCGCCGCGCTCCCGCTGATCGAGTCGTCGTACCACCCGAGCGCGGTGTCCGGCGCGGGAGCCGTCGGCCTGTGGCAGCTCTCACGCGACACGGCGCGCGCCTACCTCCGCGTCGAGGGCGACGTCGACGAGCGGCGGGACCCGGAGCTCGCGAGCCGCGCGGCCGCGCGCCATCTCCACGCGCTGTACGATGCGCTCGGCAGCTGGCCGCTCGCGGTGACCGCGTACAATCGGGGACTCGCCGGCGTCGAGCGCGCGCGCCGGGCGCTCGGCACGGACGACGTGGGCGTCCTCGCGACGCGCTACTGGGACGACGAGGCGTTCGGCTTCGCCTCCCGCAACTACTACGGCCAGTTCCTGGCCGCGCTGCACGTGACGCGGCACCGCGACCGCTACTTCCACGAGGTCCCGCCGCGGCGCATGGTCGAGTACCGGGTGCGCCGCGGCGACACGCTGTTCGAGGTGGCGCGTCGCCACGGCGTCTCGCTCGGGGAGCTCTGCGTGACGAACGGCCTCAAGTCCGCGGACCTCCAGCCCGGACAGCGGATCCTGATCCGGCTCTAGCCGGGGTGCGCGCGCCGGCGGTATTCCGCGAGGACGGCGAGGCCGTCGGGGCAGAACGGGTCGCGCGCGGCGCGCGCCGCGACTGCGTCGAGCGGGACGAACTCGCCGCGGACGATCTCCTCCCGCTGGAGGCGGAACGGGCCGTCGTGCGTCGCGCGGTAGGCCATGCCGTGCACGTCGGTCGACGAATCCGTGTAACGGACCGGGAAGAGCGGCTCCGGCTCGAGCGCGACGCCGAGCTCCTCCGCGGCCTCGCGGCGCGCGGCGGCGTCGAAGCTCTCGCCGGCCGCGAGGACGCCGCCGACGGCGACGTCCCAGTGGCCGGGGTGGACGTCCTTCGTCGGGACGCGGAGGTGGATGAAGAGGCGGCCGCGGCGGTCGAAGACGAGAACGTAGACGCTCCGGTGCGCGAGCTTCCGCGCGCGCATGTCCCGGCGGGTGGTGACGCCGATCGTCCGGCCCGCCGCGTCGACGATGTCGACCGCCTCGTCGCCGGGGTCCGGGCCGGCGGTCAGCCCTCGCACTCCTCGAAGCGGCCGCCGACGGCGGCGAGCTCCTCGGGGGTGTTCACGTTCGTCAGGCTCCGCGCGACGCCGCGGACGGCGCGCAGCTCCGCCTCGGTGACGTAGTCGACGTCGACGGTCGCGAGGAAGTCGCGGAGCGCGTGGCGTCCGCCGCGCAGCTGCGCTTCGATGCGCGGGAGACAGCGCGCGGCGTACACCGCGTGGAGCGGCTCGACGTCGTCCTCCCAGCACGGGACGATCGCGTCTGCGGCGCCGATGCGCGCGACCAGGAAGCGGATGACGTCGGGATCGAGCCGCGGCATGTCGCACGCGACGACGAACGCGTGCGGGTGCCGGCACACGCGGAGCGCGGCGTGGATGCCGGCGAGCGGCCCGCAGCCCGGGAAGAGGTCGGCGACCGTCTGCACGCCGAGGCCGGCGAAGCGCTCGGCACGGTTCGTCGCGACGATCACCTGCGGGAAGAGGCGGTGGAAGAGCCCGACCGTGCGGACCGCGATCGGCGCCCCGTCGACCGCCGCGAACGCCTTGTCGCGGCCGCCCATGCGCGAGGCGCGCCCACCGGCGACGATCACGCCCGCGACGTCGAGGGCCGGTGCCGGCATCTCAGACGAGGCCGAGCTCGACGGCGAGCCGGCGCGTCACCACGAGCTGGCCCTCGACGCCCGGCTCCGTGACGCTCCCCGGCCGCAGCTCGGCCTGCGGGATGAACCGCACGACGCCCGCGATGCGACAGAGGAGCGCGACCTCGGTGTCGCGGATCACCTGGACGTTCGCGAGGGTGACGAGGTCGTCGCTCTCCACGCGGCGAGTCATAGCCCATCCGGGTCGCTCCCGACAAGGTGGAGGACGGGGGAGCGGATCTCGACCCCGTCACGATTGACACGCTCCGCGGAGCGCGCGAGAGTCTCACCCTCCTTCGTCATGGACGCGCGGGAGTCCGATGGCGCCATCGATCGCGCCGCGACGTGTCTCGTCCGGGCCCGCTACGCGATCGCGCTCACGGGCGCCGGTCTGTCGGTGGAGAGCGGGATTCCGCCCTTCCGGGGACCCGGCGGTCTCTGGACGCGGCACGGCGAGCCGCCCATGAACGGCTACCAGCGCTTCCTCGAGGACCCGCGCAAGGCGTGGGAGGACCGGCTGAATCCGTCGGGTCCGATGCGCGAGCTGTGGGAGGCGCTCGCCGCCGCGCGGCCGAACCCGGCGCACCTGGCGCTCGTCGCGCTCGAGGAGCTGGGGGTCCTCAAGTGCACGATCACGCAGAACGTGGACGATCTCCACCGCGCGGCGGGCACGCGCGAGCTGCTCGAGGTGCACGGCAACGCGACCCTCATCCGCTGCATCGCGTGCGTCGCGCGCTATCCGCGCGAGGCGATCGACTTCGCCGAGCTGCCGCCGCGCTGCCCCCGGTGTCAGGGCATCTTGAAGAGCGACACCGTGTCCTTCGGCGAGCCGATCCCGCCCGACGTGCTCGAGCGCTGCTTCGTCGAGTCCGAGCGGGCCGACTGCATGCTCGTCGCCGGGACGTCGGCGACGGTGTACCCGGCCGCGCAGTTCCCGATCGCGATCCAGCAGCGCGGGGGCGACCTCGTCGAGGTGAACACGTACGACTCCGAGATCACGCCGCTCTGCCGCGTGGCGCTCCGCGGTCCCGCGGGCGAGATGCTCCCGCGGCTCGTCGAGCGGGTGCGGGCGCTGCGGTAGGGACGAGAGGGCTAGAAGCCGTTGACGGCTTCGGCGCGGCCGCGGGAGTTGAAGCTCACGCTGCGGCCGTAGGCGTAGAACCACAGCTCGGCGCCGTTCGGCGACTGCTCGACGTACATCGGGTCGCCGACCAGCCGGCGGACGTCGTCGCGCGACATGCCGCGCTTCACGCTCCGGAGCGCCTCGTAGCGCGGCCGCGGCTGCGCCTCGCCGTAGCCGCCGCCGACGGGGCCGGGCGGCGGCTGGCTGGCGGCCGCCAGCTCCGCGGCGCGCTGCTCCATCCGCGCGAGCACCTCCTCCATGCGCTCCTGCGTCGCCGCCATCCGCTCCGTCAGCTCCTCGATGCGGGCGAGGACGTCGCCGAGGCGCTCGAGGATCTCGGTCTGCGCCTCGCGCATGCGCAGGGCGTCCGCGCGCTCCTTCTCCTTGTCGGCGTCGGCGAGCGCCAGGTCCTGCGGGCTCTCGAGCACGATCTCGGGCTTGCCGTCGTTCATGCGGACCGTGCCGTGCACTCGGACGCGCTTGCCGGTGAAGCGCTTCTCGATCTCCTCGGCCTTCGGGAAGTCGCCGAAGCGCGCCGCCTGGATCACGGCCGTGAACTTGTTGAACGTCGGCTCGAAGGCGAGGAGACACGAGAGCTGCGAGCAGTGGAGGCCGAGCACGCGGCCCTCGACGTTCACCTCTTCGCCGACGTGCTGTCCCGCGTCCTCCCAGCCGATGGTGGGCACGTCCGCACGCGCGCCGGCGGTGAGGAGCGCGAGGACGAGTGCCGCAACGACGCGTCGCATCCGCTTGACCCGAAGGCGAGCCCGAATCTATAGACCCGCGGGCGCGAAGTCCATTCGGCGCCGCTCGATGCCCGATTATCCCGGTCCCCTCCCCATCCCCACCCCCGAGAGCCGCCCCTTCTGGGAGGCCGCGCGCCGGCACGAGCTTTCGCTCCCGCGCTGCCGGGCGTGTGGACGCTTCCACTACTTCCCGCGCGCCGCGTGTCCGTTCTGCCTCTCGCCCGACCTCGCGTGGCAGCGCGCGAGCGGGCGCGGCACGCTCTACACGTTCACCGTCGTGCACCGCGGGCTTCGGGGCTTCCCGTTGGGCCCGCCGTACGTGCTCGCCGTCGTCGAGCTCGCCGAGGGTCCGCGCATGATGACGAACCTGGTCGGCATCGCGCCCGATCCGGCGCAGATCCGGATCGGCATGCCGGTCGAGGTGGCGTTCGAGGACGTGACGCGGGAGGTCGCGCTGCCGCGCTTCCGGCCCGCGGAGCCGACGGCGTGAGCCGGGATCTCCGGCGGATGCGCGGCCGGGTCGCGATCGTCGGCGCGGCCGAGTCGGACGAGCTCGGGAAGCTCCCGCACAAGTCCGCGCTCGCGCTTCACGCCGAGGCGGCGCGAAACGCGCTCGCCGACGCGGGGCTCCGGAAGGACGACGTCGACGCCGTCTTCTCCGCCGGTCTCTGGATGGGCTCGGAGACGGCCGAGTACCTGGGCCTCCGCCCGCGCTACGTCGACGGGACACAGATCGGCGGCTGCTCGTTCATCGCGCACGTCCAGCACGCGATGGCTGCGATCGACGCCGGCGTCTGCGACGTCGCGCTCGTGACGCACGGCGAGAGCGGCGGGTCGCGCGTCGGGATGCCCGGTACGCGCTTCGGCCCCGACTCGACGCGCCTCCAGTTCGAGGCGCCGTTCGGCCTCGCCGGGCCGCCCACGGGCTACGCGCTCGCGGCCGCGCGCCACATGTACGAGTTCGGCACGACGAGCGAGCAGCTCGCCGAGCTCGCGGTGTCGACGCGGAAGTGGGCGCAGCGGAACCCGCGCGCGATGATGCGGGACCCGCTGACCGTCGACGACGTGCTCGCGTCGCGGATGATCGCCTGGCCGCTCCATCTGCTCGACTGCTGCCTCGTGACCGACGGCGGCGGCGCCGTCGTCGTCACGTCGGCGGAGCGCGCGCGCGACCTCCCGAAGAAGCCCGTCTACGTGCTCGGCACGGGCGAAGCCTCGACGCACGTCATGGTGAGCCAGATGCCCGACTTCGCGCGCTGGGAGGCGGCGAAGATCGCCGGCGCGCAGGCGTTCCGGATGGCGGGCGTCACGCACGCCGACATCGACGTCGCGATGTTCTACGACGCCTTCACGATCGTGCCGATCATGGGCCTCGAGGCGCTCGGCTTCTGCAAGGAGGGCGAGGGCGGTGCGTTCGTCTCGGGCGGCCGGACGGCGCCCGGCGGCGAGCTCCCGATGAACACGAACGGCGGCGGGCTCTCGTACACGCACACCGGGATGTACGGGATGTTCACGCTCGTCGAGGCGGTGCGGCAGCTTCGCGGCGAATGCGGCGAGCGCCAGGTCGCGGGTGCGAAGGTCGCGATCTGCCACGGCCTCGGCGGCATGTTCAGCGCCGCCGCGACGCTGATCGCGTCGACCGAGGTGCCGTGACGCCCGCGCCGGTCATCCTCTACGTGGTGGCCGGCTGCCCGTACTGCGAGCGCAAGCGCGCGGAGCTCGCGGCGCACGGCGTCGCGGTGACCGAGATCGACGTGGGGGCGCGGCCGGAGAAGATCCCGGAGCTGCTGAAGCTCACGCGCGGCCGGCGCGTGGTGCCGGTGATCGTCGATGCTGGGGGGATTGCGGTCGCGCCGGAGGGCGGGTCGGGGTTCTAGGTGCCACGGCTCGCACCATTGCATACACATGGACCACGTGCTCGTGCCGTTGCAAAACAGGCTCGCCTCGGCCGAGCTCCTAACCGAGCGTCTCGGCGTTCCGTGGGCGGAGTCGGGGGTGGGGCCTTTCTCGCCCGTGCACGCGCAGCGTGAGGGCCGGCTCGGCCGTCTCGTCGAAGGTGAGCACGGATCGAGGCGGACGCATCGTCTGCGGGAGCGATCCCGACGGCCACATCCCGGAGGCTCATCCGATCGGCGCCGCTCCCGAGCTTGCGCGAGCTCGAATCAGCGGTCCCGACGATCCGGCGCCTCGGGATCCTCCGCGATGAGCCCGCCGCGCGCCCCGGCCGGCGGATCGGCCTGGATCCCCACCCGCGGGTCTTCCCCAACCGGCCCCCCCGGCAGCGGCCGCCCCCACGGATCGGTCTTCGGGATCCGCAGGCGCGCGAGCGTGCGCTGCGTGTCCTCGTTCACCCACGGGACCCCGAGGGCGCACGGCTGCGGATAGCCGTCCTCCTCGGCCTGCTCGTAGGCGGGGAAGCCGCCCTTCTGGAAGTGGAGGAGCATCCGCTTGGCCACGGCCCCCGTCTAACCCACCGCTCCCGCGCCGGCAACCGTGCTTCCCTTCGGGGCGACGGCTCGGGTATGGCAGGCCGATGGAGCGCATCGCCGTCGCCTTCTCCCCGCTCCGCGACGCCTCGCCGCGGGACATCCTCGCCTGGTCTCGGCGCGCCGAGGAGCTCGGCTACGAGGCGGTCTTCATCCCCGAGTCGTTCAACGACTCCCTCGCCTACGCGGAGGCGGTCGCCTTCGCGACGCGGCGGCTCCGCGTCGGGACCGCGATCACGAACGTCTACCTCCGCCACCCGACGCTCCTCGCCCAGCAGGCCGCGGCGGTGCAGGAGTTCTCCGGCGGCCGGCTCGTGCTCGGGATCGGCGTCGGGCACGCGGCGGTGAACGCGCCCCTCGGCATCGACATGGGCGACCCCCTCGCGAAGATCCGCGACGTCGTCGCGACGCTCCGCGCGGCGTGGACGAAGGGGCCGCACCAGCCGCGGCCCGCGATCCCGCCGAAGCTCCTCGCCGCCGCGCTCGCGCCGAAGATGATCGAGCTGGCGGGGGAGCACGCCGACGGCGCGATCTTCAACCTCTTCCCGCTCGCGCGCTACCCGCACGCGATGAACGCGCTCCGCCGCGGCGCCGAGCGCGGTGGGCGCACGGTCGAGACGCTCGAGGTCTGCCACTTCACCACCTGCTACCTCGGCGACGACCGCGCGGCCGCGCTGCACGAGGCGAAGCGGATGCTCGCGCGCTACGCGAACCTCCCCTTCTACGGCAACATGCTCGCGGCGAGCGGCTTCCGCGACGAGGTGAGCGCGATCCGGGCGGCGTGGCGCCGGAAGGACGTCGCCGCGGCCGAGGCGGCGGTGAGCGACGGCATGGCGGACGAGGTGACGCTCGTCGGCGACCCGGCGCACTGCCGCGAGCGGCTCCGCGCGTACCGGATGGCGGGCGCGACGCTCGCGATCGTGTTCCCGAACCCGGTCGGGGAAGCGCGCGCGGCGGCCGTCGAGCGCGCCCTGGAGGCCTTCGCACCGCGCGCGACCCTTTGAAGTCGCGAAGGGCCGCTGGTAGCGTGTCGCGGCCCGCCGCGCCGATGGATTACAAGGACACGCTCAACCTCCCGCGCACGGACTTCCCGATGCGCGCGAACCTCGCCCAGCGCGAGCCGGCGCTCGTGAAGCGCTGGACCGAGACGCGGCTCTACGAGCGTCTCCAGACGGCGAACGCGGGGCGACCGCGCTTCGTCCTCCACGACGGCCCCCCCTACGCGAACGGGAACATCCACCTCGGGCACGCCCTCAACAAGATCCTGAAGGACGTGATCGTGAAGCACCGCGCCATGGCGGGCTTCGCGGCGCCGTACGTGCCCGGCTGGGACTGCCACGGGCTCCCGATCGAGATCGAGGTCGAGCGGAAGCTCGGGCGCGCGAAGAAGGACGCGATGCCGAAGCCGGAGGTGCGCCGGCTCTGTCGCGAGTACGCCGCGCGCTTCGTCGCGGTGCAGCGCGAGGAGTTCCAGCGTCTCGGCATCCTCGGCGACTGGGACGCACCCTACCTCACCATGGACCCCGCCTACGAGGCCGACGAGGTGCGCGCGCTCGGCCGCTGCATCGCCGCGGGTCTCCTCTACCGCGGGAGGAAGCCCGTCCACTGGTGCCCGTCGTGTGCGACGGCGCTCGCCGAGGCCGAGGTCGAGTACGCGGACGTGACCTCGCCGTCGGTCTACGTCGCCTACCCCTTCGTCGAGCCGCGCCCGGCGCCGCTCGCCGGCCTCGGCGCCGTCGCGGCCGCCGCGTGGACGACGACGCCGTGGACCCTCCCCGCGAGCCTCGCCGTCGCCGTGCATCCGGCGTACGAGTACGTCGCCGCCGACGTCGGCGGCCGCGTGCTGGTCGTCGCCGCCGCGCTCGTCCCGGCGGTCGAGCGCGCGATGCACGCGTCCGCGCGCGAGCTCCGGCGGTTCCGCGGCCGCGACCTCGAGGGCGCGCGCGTCCGGCATCCGTGGCTCGAGCGCGTCGTGCCGATCGTGCTCGCCGACTACGTGACCCTCGAGAGCGGGACGGGCCTCGTCCACACGGCCCCCGGCCACGGCCAGGAGGACTACGAGACGGGGCTCCGCTACGGCCTCGACGTGCTGGCCCCCGTCGACGAGCGCGGGCGCTTCACGGACGCCGTGCCGGAGTGGGCGGGCGAGCGCGTGTTCGACGCCGACGCGAAGATCGTCGCGCACCTCCGGCACGCGGGCGCGCTCCTCGCGGCGGAGGACTTCACGCACAGCTATCCGCACTGCTGGCGCTGCAAGAGCCCGATCGTCTTCCGCGCGACCGAGCAGTGGTTCCTCGGCATGGAGCGGGGCGGCGTCCGCGCCCGGGCGCTCGCGGAGATCGACCGCGTGCGCTGGATCCCCGAGTGGGGCCGCGAGCGCATCCACAACATGATCGCGACCCGCCCCGACTGGTGCCTGTCGCGCCAGCGCGCGTGGGGCGTTCCGCTCGTCGCGGTCTACTGCGAGGAGTGCGGCGAGCCCTGCACGAGCCAGGCGCTCTGCGACCACGTCGCGGCGATCTTCGCGCGTGAGTCGGCCGACGCCTGGTTCGTACGCCCGACGGCGGAGCTCGTGCCGCCGGGGACGCGGTGCGGGCGCTGCGGCGGGACGAGGTTCCGGCGCGAGAACGACATCCTCGACGTGTGGTTCGATTCCGGCGTCAGCTGGCTCGCCGTCGTCGAGCGGCGGCCGGAGCTCGGCGGCCGCGCCGACCTGTACCTCGAAGGCAGCGACCAGCATCGGGGCTGGTTCCACAGCGCGCTGCTCACGGGCGTCGCGATCGAGGGCCGCGCGCCCTACGACATCGTGCTCACCCACGGGTTCACGCTCGACGGTGCGGGGCGGAAGATGTCGAAGTCGCTCGGCAACGTGATCGCGCCCGAGGAGGTCATCGCGCGGCACGGCGCCGAGGTCCTCCGGCTCTGGGTGGCGGCCGAGGATTACCGCGAGGACGTCCGCATCTCGGAGGAGATCCTCGCGCAGCTCGTCGAGGCGTACCGGCGGCTCCGCAACACGACGCGCTTCCTCCTTGCGAACCTCTACGACTTCGACCCCGCGCGCGACGCGGTGCCCGTCCCGGAGCTGCCCGCGCTCGACCGCTGGGCCCTCCATCGGACGCACGCGCTCGTCGAGCGGGTGCGCGCGGCGTACGACGCGTACGAGTTCCACGTCATCTTCCACGCGCTGAACAACTTCTGCAGCGTCGATCTGAGCAGCATCTACCTCGACGTCCGGAAAGACCGGCTCTACTGCGACCGCGCGGAGGGACGCGAACGCCGCGCGACGCAGACGGTGCTCGCCGCGGTCGCCGACGCGCTCGTGCGGCTCATGGCGCCCGTGCTGTCCTTCACGGCGGAGGAGGCGTGGGCCTTCCTGCCCGGGACGGGGCGCGTGGACAGCGTCTTCCTCGCGGGCCTCCCCGACGCGCCCGCCGCGTGGCGCGACGACGCGCTCGCCGCGCGCTTCGACCGCCTGCTCGACGTGCGCGCCGCGGTGACGAAGGCCCTCGAGACGGCGCGGCAGGCGGGCGTCGTCAAGCAGGCGTCCGAGGCGCGCATCGTCCTCGGCGTCGACGGCGACGACGCGCTCCGCACGCTGCTCGTCGCGGATGCGGAGGAGCTCGCCCCGCTCCTCCTCGCCGCCGACGTGACGCTCGGCGACGGCGTGGGCGGGACGCCGAGCCCGGTCGTGCCCGGGCTCCGGGTCGGCATCGAGCGGGCCGCGGGAGCGAAGTGCGCGCGCTGCTGGATCACGCGAGCGCTCGGCGTGGATCCGGCGCACCCGGACCTCTGCGAGCGCTGCGCCGCCGTCGTCGCATGACGGCGGTCCCCGCGCGCCTCCGGCTCGCCGCGCTCGTGGCCCTCGCCGTCGTCGCCGCCGATCAGGCGACGAAGGCGCTCGTCGACCGGCACTTCGCGCTCGGGGAGACGGTCGAGCTCACGTCCTTCGCCGCGCTCACCTACGTCCGCAACACGGGCGCCGCGTTCGGCATGTTCGCGGGCACGGGCGCGGGGCTGCGCCTCCCGCTCTTCCTCCTCGTCTCCGTCGTCGCGGTCGGTGTCCTCGGCTGGTTCCTCGGCGCGATCGGCGACGACCAGCGTGCGGTGGCCGCCGGCATCGGAGCGATCCTCGGGGGCGTCGTCGGCAACGCGATCTGCCGGCTCCGGTTCGGGGCGGTGATCGACTTCATCGACGTCCACTGGCGCGACCTGCACTGGCCCGCCTTCAACGTCGCCGACTCCGCGATCACCGTCGGCGCCGCGCTCGTCATCCTGCTCTCGGGGCGCGACGGCCCCCGGGCCTAGCTACGAGACGACCGGGAGCGGCGCGGCGGCCTGCGTGCGCCGCGCCTCCGTCAGCCGGACGAGGACCCGCTCGGCGATCTCGCGGAAGGCGCGGCTCTGCGGATGCGAGGGGTCCGCGGCGACGATCGGCACGCCGCGGTCGCCGGCCTCGCGGATGGCGCGCACGATCGGCACCGCGCCGAGGAGCGGGATGCCCTCGGCGCGCGCCATCGCCGCGCCGCCGGCCTCGCCGAAGAGGTGCACCTCGTCGCCGCACCCCGGGCAGACGTGCACGCTCATGTTCTCGACGATCCCGAGGATCGGCGCCTTCACCTGGCGGAACATCGCGATGCCGCGCCGCACGTCGGCGAGGGCGAGGTCCTGCGGCGTCGTCACGATCACGCCGCCCGTGATCGGCACCTGCTGCGTGAGCGTGAGCTGCACGTCACCGGTGCCGGGCGGCAGGTCGACGACGAGGACGTCGAGCTCGCCCCACTCGACGTTCCGCAGGAACTCCGTCACGAGCTTGCTCACCATCGGGCCGCGCCAGATGACGGGCGTCGACTCGTCGAGGAACATGCCCATCGAGATGACGCGGATGCCGTGCTTCTCGGCCGGCACGAGACGGCGTCCCTCGCCCGGGCGCCCCTTCTCCTCGACGCCGAGCATGATCGGCACGCTCGGCCCGTAGACGTCGGCGTCCATGAGCCCGACGTGCGGGACGAGCTGCGCGAGCGCGAGTGCGAGGTTCGTCGCGACGGTCGATTTGCCGACGCCGCCCTTGCCGCTCGCGACGGCGACGACGTTCGCCACGTCCGGGATCGGCTGCGGCCCCCGCGCGACCGCGGGCCGCGCGGCGACGGGCGTCCGCACGATCTCGATCCGGGGCGGGAGCCCGCCGATCGACGCGATGGCCGCGCGCACGTCGGCTTCGATCCGCGCGAGCACGTCCGCCTGCGCGGTGCTCGGCGCGAGCTCGACGGTGACGGCGTCGGAGGAGACCTGGATGTCCTTCACGAGCCCGAAGGAGACGATGTTGCGCGAGTAGCCGGGATAGGGGACCGCCTTCAGGCGCTCGAGGATCTCCTGGGGCGAGGCCATTCGCCGCGGATAGCAGCGGGCCCCCACCCTCGCAAGTGGCGCGGGAGCGTCATCGTTTGGACGCATGGCACTCGCCGTGACGCTCGTCGGCGGAACGGACCCCGGTTTTCCGCGCCGGTGCTCTGTGGCACCTGGGTTGCTTCGCGCCATAGAGGGAAAATTGGATGGAACCCCACACGAACTCGACCCCTGCTCGGTCGTCCGCCACGCCGCCGCCGCACGCCGCGCAGGTGATCCGTGAATGGCGCCGGCGGGTCGGCCTCACCCAGGAAGGGCTCGCGCAGGCGCTCAGCGTGACGTTCTCGACCGTCAGCCGGTGGGAGAACGGCCACGTCCAGCCGAGCAAGCTCGCGTGGCGCGCGCTCCAGCAGCTCGCCGCTTCGCGCGGCTGCCCGCTCGAGGGCGGGGAGAGCGACCCCTCGGCCTGAGCCGCCCGTGGACCGGCTCGAGCACGCAGCGGGCGGGCGGCGCGCGCCCGTCTTCACCCCACCCTGGATCGCCGCCTTCGTCCTCGTCGCCGCGCTCGGCGTGGCGCTCGGGCGCGCGCCGCTCGATCTGCGCGTGGTCCTCGCCGTCGCCGCGGTCGTGGCGGCCGGCGTTTCGCTCACGATGCGCGAGCTCCGGGCGCGCGAGCAGCGGATCCGCTCGCAGATGGTCCAGGCCGAGGAAGCCGCGGGCTTCCAGCGCGCGCTCGCCGAGCTGACGCTCGCCGCACTCAACCGCGAGGGACTCCAGGCGACGCTCGCCCTCGTCTGCGAGCGCGCGCGCGCGCTGCTCGCCTGCGACGTCGTCACCGTGTTCCTCCTCGAGGACGGTCTCCTCGTCCCGCGCGCCGTCCACCCGGTCGCGGACGACGTGACCCTCGCGCCGGTCGAGCTCGAGGACGAGGGCTCGCCGACGGCGGCCGCGGCCCGGGAATGCCGCGCCGTCCTCGCCGACGGTGGCCTGCCGGGGCACTGGCGGATCCCCGACCACATGACCGCGCTCGGCGTGCGCCGCGCGCTCGCGCTGCCCCTCGTCGGCCGCAAGGGCCGCGTCCTCGGGACGCTCACGTGCGGGGACCGCGGCGATGCGCGCGACCTCGGGGCGTTCCAGATCCGCGGCGAGCTGCTCGCGGCGCAGGCGGCGGCGGCCGTCGCGCGCGCGGCGCTCGTCGACCGGCTCCGGGAGGAGGCGGAACGCGTCGGCGCGCTCCTGCGCGTCTCGCGCGAGATCGGGCACGAGGTTCCGTACGGCGAGATGCTGGTGACGATGTGCCGCCTCACGCGGCAGATCCTGAATGCCGACCGCGCCGTCGTCCTCCGGTGGGACGACGAGAAGGCACGGCTCATGACGGCGGTGCACGACGGGATGACGCCCGCGGAGGCCGAGCACGGCGCGCCGTTCGACGTCGCGGAGGCGAGCGCCTGGTGGTCGCTGCCGGAAGAGGGCCGGCTCATCGTCGCGCCGCTCACCCATGCCGACCGTCGCTACGGGCTGCTCGCGGCGCGCCGGGGCGACGACGCGAGCCGCTTCGACGCGCGGCAGATGGCGCTCCTCGAAGGCATCGCGCGCCAGTGCGCGATGGCGCTCGACAACCTGCGGCTGCTCCAGGAGGAGCGGACGGCGGCGTCGCTCGCGCTCACCATCCTGAACGTCGCGCAGGAGTTCACGCGCGCGCTCGACCCGCCGCAGCTCCTCGCGCGCCTCGCCGCCCGGGCGACCGAGCTGACGGGCGCCGCGGCCGCCGTCGTCGCCGTCCGCGAGCCGGGCGAGTCGCTGTACCGGATCGCGTGCGCGCACGGCCTGCCGCTCGAGCAGGTGGAGCGGCTGCAGGGCGTCGAGCTGGACGACGCGGAGCTCGCGCGCTACCTCGCGCACGCGGCGGGCGCGGAGACCGAGGGCTGCCGGCATCTCAGCGTCCCGATGGAGCGTGCCGGCGAGGGCGTGGGGGTCCTGCTGCTCGTCTGGCACGAGGGCGAGAGCCCGACCCACCGCGAATCGGCGCTCGCGCTCGGCCTCGCGAACCAGGCCGCGATCGCGCTCGAGACGGTGCGCCTCGTCGACGGCAGCCAGCGCGCGAACCGGCTCAAGTCGGACTTCGTCGCGACGATGTCGCACGAGCTCCGGACGCCGCTCAACGTCATCATGGGCTACACGGACCTGCTGATCGAGCAGGCGTTCGGGCCGCTCACCGAGGAGCAGACCGGCGTGCTGACGCGCATGCAGCGGAGCGCGCGGGAGCTGCTCGACCTCATCACCCAGACGCTCGATTTGAGCCGCCTCGAGACCGGGAAGTCCGGCGTGACGGTCGAGACGGTCACGGTGCCCGATCTCTTCGCGCAGCTCGAGGCCGAGACGGCGGAGCGGCTCGACCGGGGCGACCTCCGGATCGACTGGCACGTCGACCCGGCCCTGCCGCCGATCCAGACCGACGTCGCGAAGCTCCGCACCATCCTGAAGAACCTGATCGGGAACGCGATCAAGTTCACGGAGCAAGGGAGCGTCAGCGTGACGGCCGAGCGGGTCGAAGACGACGTCGTGTTCGCCGTGAAGGACACGGGCATCGGCATCAAGACGGAGGACCTTCCCGTCATCTTCGAGATGTTCCGGCAGGTAGAGGCGCCGAACACGCGTCGCCACGGCGGCGTTGGCCTCGGGCTCTACATCGTGAAGCGATACCTCTCGGAGCTCCGCGGCGACATCGACGTCGAGAGCGCCGCCGGCGCCGGGTCGCGGTTCCGCATCCGCCTTCCGGTGCGGCTCGGTGGCCAGCCGCCGAGTGCGGCGGCGAGCTAGCGCGCGATTTTCGGTCGGCCGGCCCGGTGTGCTAGACCACACGCATGAGCCGGCGCGGCCGTCCTTCGGACCGCAAGCGCGGGCGCCAGGACGCGGCGGCGGCCCGCCCGCCGGCGTTGAACGCGCCGTTCGCCGATCTGGGGAAGCGGGTGCGCGCGCGCGCCGCGGCGCTGCCGCCGCCGTCGCGGGTCGCGCCGCCGTCCCCGCGCGCGGAGCGGCCCGAGGCGGGGGACGAGCGAAGCCTCTTCGCGCACGCGATGGCCGGCGTCGTTCCGCTCCCGCGCGGCGGCGATCGCGTCGACGGGCCGCCGCCGGCGACGGGCCGCCGCCGGCCCGTCAGCGACGAGGCGGAGGCGCTCGCCGCGCTCTCGGACCTCGTGAGCGGCGCCCAGCGCTTCGACGTGAGCGACACGCGCGAGTACGTCGAGGGCGCGATCGTCGGTCTCGATCCGCGCGTGCTCCGCCGCCTCCGGCGCGGCGACTTCGCGTGGCAGGCGCATCTCGACCTCCACGGCATGACGGCCGAAGCGGCGCGTCCCGCCGTCGGCGCCTTCCTCACCGCCGCGGTCCGCGCCGGCCATCGCTGCGTGCTCATCGTCCACGGCCGGGGACTCAACTCGAAGGACCAGGTGCCCGTGCTGAAGGAGCGGATCAAGGAATGGCTCGCGCGCGGCTCCGCGGCGCGCATCGTGCTCGCGTTCACGACGGCCCGGCCGTGCGACGGCGGCTCGGGGGCGCTCTACGTGCTGCTCCGGCGCGACCGGCGCCGCCGCCCGATCGAGGTCATCGAGGGCGCGAAACGCTGAGCCGTGTCGCGCGCCGCGGACGCGCTCGGCGTCGCGCGCCTGGCGGCCGCGGCGCTCCTTCCGGCGGCCCTCGCCCGCCCGGCGCCCGACGCCTCGGCGCTCGGGCTCTTCGCCGTCGCAGCGGCAACCGACTTCCTGGACGGCGTCGTCGCCCGCCGGACGGGTCCGACGCGGCACGGTGCGGTGCTCGACGTCGCCGCGGACGTCGCCTTCGTGCTGGCCGGGACGACGGCGGCGAGCGCGCTCGGGCTCGTGTCGCCGGTCGTGCCGCTCGCGATCGCCGCATCCGCGACGGCCTACGCCGCTGCCGCGCGGCGGGGCGGGACCGCCGCGCGGAGCGGCGTCGGGCACGTGGCCGGCGTCCTCAACTACGCGCTCGTCGGGCTCGTCGCCGGCGCACGATGGGTGGACTCGGCCGCGTGGCCGCCGCTCCTCGCGGCGACGGGGGCCGGCGTCGTCGCCGTCAACGTCGCGGCCGTGCTCGCGCGGGCGCTGCGGGGACGGTGGGCGCGGCCTCGGCCAGCTCCCGCGTCGCGCGCCGAAGGAAGGCGAGGCCGATGAGCGCGTTCGCGAGCATGAAGCTCAGGTGGGCGGCGAGGCTGTAGGCGAGAAGGTCCGAATCGGGCGCGTAGCCGCGGAAGAAGTAGACCCACAGGAACTGACTCGGGCCGAGATGGGCAGCCGCGATCGGGAGCGCGGCGCCGAAGAAGACGATCGGGAGGAACGTGAGCAGGACCGCGTAGGGCACGTGGATGCCGAAGAGCGGCAGCGCGAGCCAGTGGACGGTGACCGCGGCGAGGAGGTTCGGCGTCTTGTAGAGCAGGAGCAGGAGGTACTGCGCGGGCCGCGCGCGCCGGAAGGCGCGCAGGATCGGGATCCGGTCGAGCCGCCCGGCGCGGGCGAGCGAGAAGTAGGCGAGGTGCCCGATTAGGTAGCCCGCGAGCGCGGCGTAGACCCAGACGGGGATCGCGCGGCCGATCTCGCCGCTCGCCGCGGCGCCGACGGACGAGTAGAAGGCGAGCTGGTAGATCTCGACGAAGGCGATGAAGAGGATCGTGCCCGTCACCTCCCAGAACGGGAGGCCGTGGCGCCGGTGCAGGTAGAGCGCGATCCCGCCCTGGCCGAGCTGCGTGTTCACGAGCGAGAGGATGTAGGTCGTCGCGCGGACGGGCAGGACGTCGCGGTACGGGACGCGGACGTTGAACCAGGCGACCGCCTGCTGCACGACGAACGAGTCGACGAGGAAGTAGAAGAGCGAGTACGCGACCAGCAGCGGCGCGTACCATCCCCAGCGCGCGCGCGCGAACGTCGCCACGACGTCCGCGACCGGGATGCGGGAGAAGAGGAACGCGAAGATCGCGATCGTGACCGCCCAGGGTCCGAGGCGCCGGGCGATGTCACGGAGCGCGCTCAGGCCGACGGCTCCAGGTGCTCGAACTTGAGGATGTCGAGCTCCGCGAAGCGGTCGCGGACCCACGGCGTCAAGAGCCCGAGCCGCTTCACGTTGGGCACGATCTTCGCGAACAGGAGCTTGCGGAACTCCTTCATCTGGGCCGACTCGAGGACGATCCGGCGCACCTCGTCCTTCGGCCACCCCATCTCCTCCCACACCTCCTCCATGAGGAGCCGGTCGCGCATGAGCCGGCACCCCTCGAAGAGGAACTCCTCGCGCTCCCGGCGCTCGTGCGACGGGAGGTCGGTGTAGACGTCCTCGAGGGCGAGCACGCCGAACGCGACGTGCCGCGCCTCGTCGCGCATGACGTGGTGCGTGAGGTCGGTGAGGAGCGGTTCCTGGCAGTGTGCGTGCATGTAGCCGAAGGCCGCCATCGCGAGCCCTTCGACCATGATCTGCATGCCGAGGTACTTCATGTCCCAGCGCGCGTCCGCCAGGATCAGGTCGAGCAGCGTCCGCAGGTGGCGGTTGATCGGGTACTGGCGCGTCATCTTCTCGCGCAGGTAGCGGGCGTATACCTCGACGTGGCGCGCCTCGTCGACGACCTGGGTCGCGCCGTAGAGCTTCGCGTCGAAGGCCGGCGTCGCGTCGACGATCTGCGCGGTCGCGAGGAGCGCGCCCTGCTCGCCGTGCATGAACTGCGAGAGCGTCCACGCGAGCGCCTCGCGGCGGAGCTTGCGGATCTCGGCCTCGGTGAGCTTCTCCCAGATGTGCGTCCCGTAGACCGGGACCTGCACGTCGGGCACGATCTCGCGCTCGGGGTCGACGTCGGTCTCCCACGCGAGCCCGACGGTCGCGTTCCACTGGTCGCTCTTCGCCTTCTCGTAGAGCGTGCGCAGGTCCTCGCGTGCGACGCCGTAATCCCAGGTGTAGGCGGTGTCGAAGCGGGTGGGGAGGAAGTCGACGTCGTCAATCGAGCGGATCGTCGCGTTCGGGGCTTCGGTCATCATGCGTCTCCTCGGAGGTGGATGGGCGCGCGGGCGAGGCCGCGGAGCGCCAGCGTGCTGAGGGTCTCACGGATGGTCTCGATCGGGACCGATTCGTGCTCGGTCCACCAGGACAGGATCTGCGTCGCCATCCCGACCACCGCCTGCGCAGCGAGCGGGGGCGGCACGGGCGCGAAGACGCCCTGCGCGAGGCCCTCGCGCACCGTCTCCTCGACGTCGGCGGCGAAGAGGGACTGCGCGCGATGGATGACCTCGTTGTAGGCCGCGGGATGGCCGAACACGATCTTGAAGACGGCGCGGTTCTCGCCGGCGAACCGGCAGAAGGCGTCGGTGGCGGCGAGCGTCCGCGCGATCGGGTCGGTCGCGGCGAGGCGGGCGGCGTCGACGGCGCGCTTGAGACGGGTCACGGTCTCGTCCACGACCGCGTCGAAGAGCGCCTCCTTGGTCGGGAAGTGGAGGTAGAAGGTGCCGACCCCGACGTCGGCGGCGGCGGCGATGTCGGCGATCTTCGTGTCGTGGAGGCCCTTGGCGGCGAGGACCTCGACCGCGGCCGCCAGGAGGTCCTGACGGGTCCGCTCGCGCCGGCGCTCGAAGCGATTGCCGGGGACGGCCGTCGCTGACGCTTTCTTCATAACTGAATGATGATTCATTTACAGGGCCTGACGTCCCCGAGTCAAGCACGGCCGCCCCGCCTCAGGCGGCGAGCGGCGGGACGGCGATCGGTCCGCCGCCGGCGGCCGCCGCGCGCAGGCACGCCTCGGCGATGAGGACGGCCCGGGCCCCGTCCTCGATCGCGACCGGCGGCGGCGTGCCGTCGAGGACGAGGGCGGCGAAGGCGCGGAGCGCCTCCCGGACCGTCGGCGCGGCCTCCGGGAGGGGGATCGGCGTCCGGACGAGCCCCTCGACCCCGTAGGCGAAGCCGAGGGCGTGGTCGCCGACGAGCTGGCCCGCGTCGCCCGCGGCGTCGATCAGCCCCGAGCGGCCGCGGGTCGAGCGCGACCCGCTCACGCAGACGAGGGTCGCAGCCCCCTCGAGCTCGAGGAAGGCCTGGAAGTTGTCCTCCGTGCGGCGCGTCTCGACCCGGGCGGTTCGACACCAAACCCGCCTCACCTCGCGTCCCGTGAGGAGGCGGACGAGATCGAAGGCGTGCACGCCCGTGTGCAGCACCATGCCGCCGCCGGACACCGTGGGGTCGTCGAGCCAGCGGAGCGAGGAGGGCTCGAAGCGCTGGTTCAGCGCGAGCGCGTGCAGCCGGCCGAGCGCCGGGAGGCGCGCGGCGATCTCGCGGACGACGACGTTCCAGCGGAGCGTGTGCCCCATGAGGCACGGGATGCCGGCCGCACGGACGAGCCGGACGACGTCCGCCGCCTCCCCGCCCGTCGTCGCGAGCGGCTTTTCGATCAGGAGCGGCTTGCCGGCGCCCGCGACCGCCGCCGCGATGTCGCGATGGAGCGTCGGCGGCACGACGGCGACGACCGCGTCGACGGCCGCATCGGCGACGAGGTCGCGCCAGTCGGCGTGGAATCGGCAGTCGAGCTCCGCCGCCTGCGCGCGCCCGGCGGCGGCGTCGCGGCGGGCGAGGGCCACGAGCTCGAGCTCGGGGACGTCGCGCTGCGCGTGCATCGCGTAGCGCCGGCCGTGCTTCCCAGCGCCGATCAGGCCGACGGCGATCCGTCGCATGGAACCCGCGGGGGACGCGCGCTACGCCGCCGACGCCCGGACGAGGCGCGCGAGGCGGCTCCGCTCCTCCCGGGCGGCGAGCCCCGCGGCCGCCGTCCGCGCGAGGTACTCCTCGACCGCGGTCGCGAACCAGCGCCGGGCGAACGCGCCGCCCCGGGCGCGGGCGGCCGGCTGCTGCCCGCGCCCGGCGAGGAGCACGAGGGGCTCCAGGAACTCGGGGCTCCCGAAGATGCCGAGCACCGTGTGCTCGGTGCGGTCGAGGTACTCCGCGAGCACGGCGGCCCGCGCCGGCTGGTGCGCGAGGTGGTAGCGCACCTGGGCCGTTCCGTAGGCGACGGACCGGGCGACGTCCTGCATCGAGAGGACGGCGAGGCGCCGGTCGGCGTGCGTGTCGGCGAGCGCGGCGAGCGCGCGACACGCCGCGAGGACGAAGCTCCCGAGGAGGAGGTTCACGCCGACGGACGCCTCGGGATACGTCTCCGCCGACAGGAGCTCCTTCAGGCCCTGCTCCGCGCTGACGCTCGCGCGGCCGAGGCCTTCGCCGCTCACGAGCGCACGCTTGCGCCAGGCCTCGACGTGGCGCGCCTCGTCGATCATCTGCGCGCAGAGGAAGCTCTTGAGCTCGAGGAACTCCTGGTTGATGGAGAAGACCCAGCGGGCGGCGGCTTCCATCGCCACGAGCGCCACTTCGGCGAGCAGCGTCGAGAGCTGCGCCATGGCGGCCTCGCGCGTCCGGTCGGGGCGCGCCGCGAGCTCGGCCCACGGGACGTCGACGGCGGGCGCCCAGCGGCGCGTCTTCGCCTCCTCGTAGAGCACGACGACGCCGTCGGCCCACACGTCGCTCTTGCGGTTGATCGTGTACCCGAGGTCGGGGAGCTTCGCGGGGAGCACGCTGCCGCGCGCGGCCATGCTGTTGCGGTTCCGGACCAGCTCCGGGATGTCGTCGTAGCCGTACTGGCCGAGGTTGCAGTCGGCGTAGGTGAGGCCGCGACGCGGGTCCGCGGCGACGGCGCGCGCCCGGACGTTGTCGACGCGGTACCACTCGAGCGTGAGGTTGCCCGCGAGGATCTGGTTCAGCAGCTCGATGAGCTGCCCGTCCTCGAAGAAGTCGGTCTCCGCGAAATATCCCATCAGGCGGCCGACGCCATCGACTGCCGGGCCATCTCCGTCGCCTTCCACAGGCGGGAGCGGTCGCGCCGCTCCGGCAGGCCGCACTTCGCGAGGCGCTCGAAGTACTCGTCGGTCTGTTTCAGGTTGAAGGCCATCGTGATGCGGATGCCCTCGGCGACGTTCTCCTTCTTGAGCCCCTTGCCGGCGAGGATGATGAACGGCTCGAGCACCTCCGTCGCGTAGACGGCGCCGAAGACGAAGTTCTCGGCTTCGTCGAGGTGGCGGTGGATGGCCTCGCGGCGCTCCGGGTAGTGGTCGAGCACCCACTTGAGATGCTGCATCCCGTAGCCGACGTGGCGCGCCTCGTCCTGCATCACGAGGCGGAAGAGCTTCTTGTCCCCCTCCGTCGGGGAGATGTACTCGCTGAAGCGGAAGAGCGTCAGCACCATGCCCTCGGCCTGGAGGTGGAGCGTGAGCGACGCCTCGGCGAAGCTGTCCGCGTCGCGCAGGAACTTCAGGTTGAACTCGTTGTGCGCGCTCGCGCGCATGAGCCCCCAGCCCGTCGAGAGCGCCCGCTTGCGGAAGATCTCGGCGTGCCGCGCCTCGTCCATTGCCTGCGTCGCGATGAAGTTCTTCACCTCGAAGAAGTCCGCGTTGAGACGCCCGAGCCACTTGGCCGGTACGTCGGTCGCGATCATCTCGACCTCGGTCAGGAACGTGAGAAGCTGGGCGTACGCCTTGCCGATGTCCTCGGGCAGCTCGTGCGCCTGGAGGTCGGCCCACGGGATGTCCGTGGTCGCGTTCCACTGGCGCGTCATCGCCTCTTCGTAGTACCCCTCGACGTTGTACGCCCACACCTCGCTCTTGCGGTTCACGTCGGCCTGGAGGTCGGGCAGACCGTCGGCCAGCGCGGCGCCGCGCGGCGCGAAGCTCCGGTTCTTCCGGATCACCTCCGGCATCTCGCTGAAGCCGTAGCCGCCGACGTCGAGGTCGCGGAAGGTGAGGCCGCGGCGGGGGTTCTCGGGGCGGCAGCCGACACGCTCGCGCGGCTCGTCGAGCCAGGAGAGGTCGAGGTCGCCTTTCATCGTCCGCTGGAAACGGTCGACGAACGCCTCGTCCTCCGTGAAGTCGGTCGTGCTGAGATAGCTCATGGGGCGCTCCTTTCGAGCGGCGTGTGGCGGGCCGGCGGACGGCTGCCGTCGGGGTAGGTGAAGTCGACCCGCGAGGCGAGGTCGAAGAACTCCTGGATGCTCTCCGCGAAGCGGTAGAGTTTGTCGTGGCCGTCGGGATCGTCGTAGCACACGCGGAGCGACTCGCCGAAGTGCGTGAGCGTGTTCACGCTGTGCGCGGTGTCCGCCGCGCCGAGGGCGTGGATGTTGTCGAGCATCGCGCGCCATGCGGCGAGCGGCCCCTCGAGGACGAAGTCGCGCGGGCGCGCACTTCGCCGGTCCTCCACGGCGACGCAGTCGAAGACCTCGAACGTGAGCACGAACTCGGCCGGCCGATCCCCAGCGTCGAGAACGCGGACGCCGAAGGTCGTGTCGAAGAAGCCAAGGCGGCTGAAGCGCTCGCGCTCCTCACGCATCTCGCGGCGGAGCGCCTCGAAGAACTCGACCGAGGGGAACGACGGAGGCATCGACACCTCGCAGGACAGCATAACGAAAGGCCGTCGCTGTCGGAATTCCTAAACCCCAGGGAGCGGGGCGAAGTCAACGCGGCGCGGTCGCGCCGCCCGGGGTCACGCGGCGGTCGGGTCGGCGGCCCGTGGGGCGGGGGCCGGATGGAGCTCGTCCGTCGGCGCCCGAAGCGCGCGCGCGACCTCCCGCAGCACCGTCGGGTGGTAGAGGAGGCCCCAGTGGCCGCAGTGCGGGATCACGACGACGCGGCCGAGGCCGTAGCGGGCCGTCGTGTGCGGCCCGTCGCCCTCGTGCGGCACCGGGACGAACGGATCCTCGGCGCCGAAGATCGCATACTCCTCGCGCGGCAGCGGGCTCGCGAAGTACGGTGCCCCGAGCGTCACGAGGCGCCGGATCCGGTGCCCGTCGTCGATCTCGAGCAGGTAGCGTGCGACCAGTCCGCCCAGGCTGTGGCCGACGACGCCGACCCGCGTCGCGCCGGTCGCCGTGCAGAGCGCCGCGATCGACTCCCCGAGCCGCCGCGCGAGGCGCGGGTAGTCGAGGCGCGGGCGGTACGCGAACGACGCGAACCTCCAGACGCCGCACGCGCCGAGATAGGTGCGGAGGACGAGGAAGTTCGTCGGGTCGCCGAGGAAGCCGTGGACGAACACGACGGGCGTCGGATCCGCGCCGGCGGCCTCGACGCGCTCGTGGCGCACGAAGAGGCGAAGCGGGAGCGACAGCGCGAGCGCCCCGAGGGCGGAGACTTCGGTCCCCACCGTCCGCCAGCTGATCATCCCCGCCTCCCCTCGACCACCGGTTGAGCAGAGACCGACAACCTCTCGACGCGACCGTGTGTGCCGGAACGCGCCCGCGGTTGTCAAGAAAAATTCACGCGGCGACGCGCGGCCGCTACCCGTTGCAAAGGGCCGGGGTGGGCGATAGGAACGGGCGACTCGCACGGACCCGAGGAGAGCGCATGGCGTACATCATCACGCGGCTCTGCCGCGATTGTCTCGACACCGGCTGCGTCGCGGTGTGCCCCGTCGACTGCATCTACGAGTACACCGGCACCGACCGCGAGCAGTTCCCCAACCAGCTCTACATCCACCCCGACGAGTGCATCGACTGCGGGGCGTGCGAACCCGAGTGCCCGTGGCAGGCGATCTTCGAGGAGGTCGCGGTGCCGGACGTCTTCAAGGACGACACGCCGCTCAACTACAAGATCATGGAGACCATGGGCGACTTCAAGGTCGCCCAGCACAAGAAGGTCGAGCACCCGAGCGCGGAGCAGGTCGCGGCGAACAAGCAGAGGTGGGGCTGGACGGGCTGAGGCCCCGTCAGCTGCCGCGTCCGCTCAGCGCGACGCGCGGGCCGAGCTGTCCCTCGAGCAGCCGGACGCGCGACTCGAGATCGAGGATCCGCCTCGCGCTCTCCTGCCGCTCCGCGAGCGCGGCGCGGCGGCGGTCGTCGAGCTCGACGGACAGCGCACGCGCGAACCGCTCCGCCTGCCGCTCGGCGCGCCGGGCGCCGCGGGCGACGACGAGTGCACCCGCGGCGAGCAGCACGGCGAGCGCGGCGGCGGCCTCGCCGAAGGGCCAGAGCGTGGCGAGACGGTCGAGTCGCGCGGCGCGCGCCTCCGCGGCCGCGGCCGCCGTGCGGGCGGCGGCGGCATCGCGTGCGGCCGCGCCCCGCTCGGCATCGAGCCGGTCGCGGGCGGCGGCGAGCTCGCCGACGCGCGCTTCGAGCGCGGCGGTGCGGGCGCGGAGCGCGCGCACGGCGAGGTTCGGCACACGGTAGACGAAGCCGGTGCCGATGCGCGTCGCGTCCGCGATGTGATTCTCGCGCATGAAAGCCGGCGTGTCCGCGGGAGAGATCCCGAACATGCTCGCGACGCCGAGCGGCGTGTCGCCCGGGCGCGCCCGATAGAGAAAGGTCGCGCCGTCGTCAGCGAGCGTGAACAGCGGCTCCGCCGCCGCACCCGTCGCGGCCAGCGCGACGGCGACGGCGAGCGCGGCGAGCGAAGGACGTCGATCGAGCATGGGCGACCTCGAGGCTTCCCACGTTCCCCCACCCCACTCCGGCGGGAACCTTAGCGTCGGCGCGCCGTCTCGGCAACGGGAGCGGGGCAGTCACGGCGCGACGGTTGCCATGACGGCGCCCGAGGACGCGTCGGCGATGTCGACCCGGACCGCGCCGTCGACGGGATGTGCGGACGCGATCGCCCGGAGCTGCTCCGTGAGCCGCGTCGTGAACTTCGTCCGCACGGCATCGGGCATCGCCTGCATCGGGAAGTTCGCGACCAGGACGCGCCCCGAGCCCGGCGCGCTCCACTCGAAGCGGACGATCCGCGGACCCATGATCGGATGGCCGCGGAACGCCTCCTCGGCGGCGGTCTGGAAGGGCGATTTCGCACCGTCTCCCGTCGTAGAGGGCGTGGCGTTCGCGGCGGCGTTGGGGCGTGCCTCGCCCTTCAGCGTCGCGATCATCTCGTCGATCTGCCCGCGGACGGCATCGTCCGGGGCGAGACCGCGCGCGATCTCGAGCTCCGCGAGCGCGGCCCCGTCGTCGCCCTGGCCGTGGTACGTGACGCCCAGGTTGTAGTGCGCCTGGAGGAAGGAGGGGTTCCGGCGGATGACGTCCTTGTACGTCGCGATCGCGCGGTCGGTCTGCCCCGAGTAGAGGTACATCGTCGCGAGGTCGGTCCGCGCGCTCTCGTCGTCCGGGCGGAGTGCCAGGAAGCGCTCGTAGTAGCCGATCGCCTGCGCGTGCTCGTCCCGGTCGTAGTGGACGTTCGCGACGCCACGGAGGGCATCGGCGTTGTTCGGGTCGAGCTCGAGGACGTGCTCGAAGGCGGCGAGCGCGTCCGGGTAGTAGGCGGCGTCGAGCTGCGCGGCGCGGAACTCGACCTGGCCGAGCTTCAGCCAGGCGTCCACGTCCTTCGGCCGCTCCTTCGCCTTCGCCGCGAGGTCGGCGATGAAGGACTTCGCCTCCGCGGGGAGCGGGACCGTGACCTTCGGATGACCGGCGGGCAGCTCCGCCGGGCCGGACGACGCGGTGGCGGGCGCCGCGCTCGGACGCTCACCCGCCCCGGCCCCCGGCCGCGCGGGGGCCGGCGTCAGGATCGCGTACCAGATGCCGAGCCCCACGATCAGGAAGACGCCGAGGACGGTCGTGCCGAGCGACGTCGCGCGTCGGCCGGGCGCGGTCGCCACGCGGGCTTCGCTTCCGAGGGGCCTTCCGCAGTGGTGGCAGAACTTCGCGTCGGGAAACGACCGGGTCCCGCATTGCGGGCAGAAGCGGACGGCCATCGGCCGGCATGGAATATCGCGCGCGCGGCCGGCGCGCTACTGGCCGGAGGCCGGCACGAGCGCGGGTGGTGCGACGGCGCGCGACACGTCCTCCGGCGTCCCCCACGCGCGTGCGGTCACCGCCGCCACGCGCTCCGCGTCGACCGCGTCCGCGAGCCGCGCGTTCGCGAGCAGCGCCAGCACGGCGCCCAGGTCGGCCGCGCCCGTGCCGCGGACGTCGCGGTGTACCTCGAGGAAGACCGCGTCGCCGTCCCGCGCGACCTTGACCGGCTCGTAGATGACGTCGACGCGCGTCCCGTCGGGCGCGTCCCGGTAGAGGCGCTCGACGTCCTCGTTCCGCAGCCGGAGGCACCCGTGGGTCGCGTACTTGCCGACGCTGCCCGGCGCGTTCGTCCCGTGAAGCGCGTAGCCGGGGACCGAGAGGCGGAGGAGGTACTTCCCGAGGGGGTTCTCCGGCCCCGGCTCGACGCGGGCGACCACCCTCTCCCCCCGCGCGCGCATCTCGGCCTGGATCGAATCCGGCACGTGCCACACGGGGTCCTCGCGGCGGCCGACGATCCGGTACCGGCCGATCGGCGTCGCCCAGTCGAGGCGGCCGATCCCGACCGGGAAGTGGGCGTGGAGTGCTCCCCGGCGGAACCAGTAGAGCGTCCGCGTCGCGAGATCGATCACGATGTCGTCCGACCCGCGCCGCGGGACGATGTGCCGATCCGAGACGCGGAGGTGCATTCCGGGCCGGAGATGGTCGGGGTCGGGCAGCGTGTTGAGGGCGTCGAGAAGCGCCCGCGTCATGGTGAAGCGCCCCGTGATCGACCAGACCATGTCGCCGGGCTGGACGACGTAGTCGCGCTCGGCGCCCGCGATCTGGTCGTAGACGGGAAGCGGCGGAAGGGAATCGGACGCGGCTCGAGCCGACCACGAGCCGGCGAGGAGGAGCGCGATCGCGAGCGCGCGCATCGTCCGGCGCATCTTAGCGTCGGGGCGCCGGACTTGACAGAGCCGGCGGCCGCGGTGCGATGCGGGAGCGATGGGGTGTGACACGCTCGTCGCCCTTCCGCCGGCAACCGCCGACGGGGTCGCGCTGTTCGCGAAGAACAGCGACCGCCCGCCGCGTGAGTGCCAGCGGCTCGTGCAGCTCCCCCGACGGCGCCCGGGGCGGGGCGCGCCGCTCCGGTGTCAGTGGATCGAGATCCCGGACGTCGAGGAGACCGCGGCGCTGATCGGCTCGCAGCCGTGGTGGCTCTGGGGGTTCGAGCACGGCGTCAACGAGCATCGGGTCGCGATCGGCAACGAGACCGTGTTCGCGCGCGAGGCGCTCGAACCGGCGGGCCTCCTCGGCATGGATCTCGTGCGTCTCGGCCTCGAGCGGGCGCGGACGGCGGCGGAAGCCGTCGACGTGATCGGGACGCTCCTCGAGCGGCACGGGCAGGGGGGCTCGGGACACGCCGACGTCGAGTGGCCCTATCACAACGCCTTCCTGGTCGCCGACCCGACCGCGGCGTGGATCGTCGAGACGTCGAACCGCCACTGGGTCGCCCGCGCGGTTGCGGACATCGGCAACGTGTCGAACGGGCTCGCGATCGGCGCCGCGTGGGAACGCGGCGCCCGCGACGTGACCGAGTTCGCGGTGGCGCGCGGCTGGTGGCCGGCGAACGCGGGTCCCGTCGACTTCGCCGCCGCGTACGCCGACGCGGAAGGGGTCCCGCCGAACCTCTGCGCGGAGCGGCGCCGTCGCGCCGCGGCGCTCCTCGAGACCGCGCGCGGCCGCCTCGACCCGGCCGCGCTGCGCGCGATCCTCCGCGACCACTACGACGGCCCCGTCCATCGCCCGCGCCCGTTCGACGACCCGCACTTCTTCAGCCTCTGCATGCACGCCGATCCGCTCGACAACACGACCGCCGCGATGGTCGCGCGGCTGCCCGCGGATCCCGAGGCCGTCGCCACGACGTGGCTCTGCCTCGGAAGCCCCTGCGTCGGCGCGTTTCTCCCCTGCTACCCGGAGGGACGGCTGCCGCCGTCGCTCGGCGTGGGCGGCCGATCGCCGGACCCGGCGAGCCCGTGGTGGCGGGCGCGAGAGCTCCTCTCGCTCGTCGAGCGCGACTTCGCGCGCTTCGCGCCGGGGGTGCGCGCCCGATGGGATGCATTCGAGGCGGCGCTCGCGCCGGAAGCGGAGGAGGTCGAGCGAGCGGCGGCGGCGGCGCGCCGCGACGGGCGGCGGGACGAGGCGGCCGAGGCCCTCACCCGGTTCATGGAGCGGACGGTGGCGAGGTGGATGCGCGAGCTCGAGGCGCTCGTCCGGGAGATCGGGGCCGGCGCCTGATCTCCCGGACGCGCGCCCGCGCTCAGGTGCCGCCGCCGGACGCGGGAGCCGCGGCGTACGCCGTCGGCGCCGCCGTATCGCCGGCGCCGGTCCCGACCGCCGCCGTGGCCTGCTCGTCGACGAGGAACCACTCCATCGGACGCCCCGTGTACTGCGCGATCCGGAAGAGCACCTCGGTCGCCGGGACGCGGCCGTTCAGGTAGTTGTAGACGGCCGAAAGGCTGAGGCCCACGTCGTACGCGAAGGCCTTCGGCTCGTCCGCGACCACCTCGCGGAGCTTCCTCGTGAAGGCCTCGACGCTGATCGTGTTCATCCGCTGTCTCCTCTCGCGTTCGCTCCGACCAAAAAAAAGGCCACCGGTCCTCGCGGAGCCGGTGGCCTTTCGTTGGCGGAGGGGTTTCGCTGCTATCCGGGGAGCGTCGCTCCCGCCGTCGAAAGGCCACCGGCCCAGATTCGCGTGCGCTTCACCACCAGCGCACTCGCACCGTGCCCGTCGGCGACGAGCGCGGCCCGCACCGGGTCCCGGTGGGCGGCGAAGCTCATCGTCGTGTACGAGCGGGGCTGCATCGGCCTTCCTTCGGGTGGGCTCATCTACACACAGGCTCGTCGATCATGCAAGGAATTCCTTTCCACGCTCGTCGCCTACTCGTGGTGGAGGGCGACGATGGGGTCGAGCCGGGCGGCCCGCCGGGCGGGATAGGCCCCGAAGATCACGCCCACGGCGCCGGAGAAGAGGAGCGCCAGAACCACGGCCGACGGGGAGACCAGGATCGGCCACTCGGCGAGCCGGCCGATCAGGACCGCCGACGCGATGCCGACGACCGTGCCGAGGAGGCCCCCGGCCGTGCTCAGCACGATCGACTCGACCAGGAACTGGAGGAGGATGTGGCGGGCCTTCGCGCCGACGGCCAGGCGCACCCCGATCTCGCGCGTCCGCTCGGTGACCGAGACGAGCAGGATGTTCATGATCCCGATCCCCCCGACGAGGAGCGAGATCGACGCGATCGCGGCGAGGAGGCGCGTCATCACCCGGCTCGCCATGAGCGAGGCGGCGAACAGCTCATCCATGTTCCGCACCGTGAAATCCGGCTCCTCGCCCGGCTGCTGGCGATGTCGCTCGTTCATGACGCGCGTCACCTCCTCCTCCGCGGCCGTCGCCTCGCCCGGGCTCGCGGCCGAGACGAAGATCATGTTCACGGTGCCGAGGATCGACGTGCCGAGCACGCGGCGCTCGGCGGTGTTGAAGGGGACGATCACGACGTCGTCCTGGTCCTGTCCCCACGACGTCTGGCCTTTCGGCGCGAGCACGCCGATCACCTGGAACGGTACGCCGCGGATGCGGATCGTCGCGCCGAGCGGGTCCTCGCCCGGCGCGAAGAGCTTGTCCGCGACCGTTCGCCCGACGACGGCGACCTTCGCGGCGCCGTCATCCTCGCCGTCGGTGAAAGCCCGGCCCGCCGCGATCGGCCAGTCGCGGACCGCGAGGTACGAGGGCGCGCTCCCCTGCACGGCCGTCGACCAGTTCTGGTTGCCGTACGTCACCTGCGCGACGTCGCGCTTCACGTAGCTCACGGCGGCGACGGACGGGCAGTCCTTCGCGATGGCGCGCGCGTCGCCGACGGTGAGCGTGCTGGCGCCGCCCCACCCCGACCGGACGCCGCCCGCCGTCGTCGCACCCGGGATCACCATGATGATGTTCTGTCCGAGGCTCGCGATCTGCGCCTGCACGGAGGCGTCGGCGCCCTGTCCGACGCTCACCATGGCGATCACCGCCGCGACGCCGATCACGACGCCGAGCACGGTGAGCGCCGAGCGCGTGAGGTTGCGCTCGAGCGCGCGCCACGCCGTCAGCAGCGTCATGCGCGCGAGCTTCATCCGGACGCCTCCGCGCCCGCGCCGCGCGCGGCGCCCAGGACGGCGCGGGGCGGGCCGTCCGCGACGACCCGGCCGTCGCGCATGACGACGATGCGGTCGGTGAGCGTCGCGATGTCGGGCTCGTGCGTCACGATCACGAGCGTGATGCCGTGGCGCCGGTTGAGGTCGCCCAGGAGGCGCATGATGTCGAGCGACGTCGCCGTGTCGAGGTTCCCCGTCGGCTCGTCGGCGAGGATGAGCCGCGGACGGTTCACGATCGCACGGGCGATCGCGACGCGCTGCTGCTGGCCGCCCGAGAGCTGCGTCGGCATCCGGTCGGCGGCGTCGGCGAGACCGACGGCAGCGAGCGCCGCCATCGCGCGCGCGCGATGCTCGGCCGGCGGCGCGGTCCCGTACACGAGCGGCAGCTCGACGTTTTCGCGCGCCGTCGTCCGCGGCAGGAGGTTGAAGCTCTGGAAGACGAAGCCGATCTTCTCGTTGCGGATGTCGGCGAGCGCGTCGGGGCCGAGCCGGCTGACGTCGACGCCGTCGAGGAGGTAGGAGCCGCTCGTCGGGCGATCGAGGCAGCCGAGGAGGTTCAAGAGCGTCGATTTTCCCGAGCCCGACGCGCCCATGATCGCGACGAATTCGCCGCGCGCGATGTCGAGCGTCACGCCGCGCAGGGCGTGGACGCCTTCCTCCTCGGCGTCGAGGCGGTAGGTCTTCGCGAGCTCGCGAGTCGCGATCACGGTCAGCGGCGCCGCACGCCGCCGAACGACGGGGGGCGTCCCCTCGGCGCCGCCGTCTCCTCGCGCGCGCGAGCGACGACGACGCGGTCGCCCGGCGCGAGACCGCTCGTGATCTCGGTGAAGCGGTCGTCGGCGATGCCGATCTCGACCGGGACCGGGCGAGGCTCGCCGTGCGCGTCGAGCATCCAGACCCGATGCCCCGGCGGGGTCTCGTGCTCCGCGGCCGCGGCCCCCGAGTCCGCCGTCCGCGGCGGGCGGAAGCGGAGCGCGCTGGTCGCGACGCGGAGCGCGTCCCGGTGCTCCGCGGTCACGATCGTCACGTTCGCGGTCATGCCCGGCTTCAGCCGGAGGTCCTGGTTGTCGACGTGCACGATCACGTCGTAGGTGACGACGTTCTGCACGGTCGTCGGTGCGTTCCGGACCTCGCTCACGCGGCCCTCGAAGACCATGCCCGGGTAGGCGTCGACGCTGAACCTCGCCGGCTGGCCGTCGGCCACGCCGCCGATGTCGGATTCCGACACGCTCACGTCGACCAGCATCTTGGTCAGGTCCTCGGCGACGAGGAAGAGGGTCGGGGTCTGGAACGTCGCGGCGACGGTCTGCCCGACGTCGACGTTCCGCGACACGACGACGCCGTCGACGGGGGAGACGATGTCCGTGTACGCGAGGTTCACCTCCGCCTCGTGCAGCGCGGCCGTCTTGCTCTGGATGTCGGCTTCGTCGAGCGCGATCTGCGCCCGCGCCTGCTCGTCCTGGCTCGCCGCGAGGTCGTAGTCGCTCTGCGCGACGATGCCCCCGCGCATGAGCTCCCGGTTGCGCCGGAGCGTGACGCGCTTCAGGTCGGCATCCGCGCGATCCTTCGCGAGCTTCGCCTTCGCGTTCGCGAGGTCGGCGCGCGCGGCGTCGAGCTTCACCTGGAACGGCCGGGGGTCGATCTTCGCGAGCGGCTGCCCGCGCGTCACGCGGGTGTTGAAGTCGACGAAGATCGCCTGGATCGGGCCCGAGACGTACGTGCCGACCTGCACCGTCTTGAGCGGGTTCACGGTGCCCGTCGCGGTGATCGTCGCGGTGATCGGGCCGCGGTCGACGACGGCGGTCACGTACGTCGGATCGTGCTCGCGCCGGCCGGGCCAGCCGAGGATCAGCCCGGCGGCGACGATCGCGACCGCGATCGTGACCCAGACGGCGCGGCGGCCCATGCCCACATCATGATGGGGCCGTGCGCGGAGTCAACGTGCGAGCGCTACTTCGCGACGACCTCGGCCGTCGCCTCGCGGCGGACGCGCTCGAGGTCCTCGGCGGTCACCGCGTGGAGGCTCGGATCGCGCCGCAGGAGGAGGATGATCCCGCCCGGCACGGAGAGCGGGATCTTCTCGATCCAGAACCCGAGGTTCCCGATCAGGAACGCCTTCGCGGCTCCCGCCTTGCTCCCGAGCAGCCAGACGAAGACGAGCTCGCGGACGCCTTCGCCCGACGCCGACGGCGCGACGAACGTCCCGAAGGTCATGACGGCCGACGCGAACAGGACCTCGCTCGCGTGCACGCCGGCGGCACCGAGCGACATCGCGTTC
>DASRHG010000081.1:0-25784 GCA_035650655.1 Binatia bacterium
GTGGTACTCCCAGAACTTCCCCTGCTCGTTCGCGCACGCGGCCGCCTCGGACGCCGGGCGCGCGTGCGGGTGCATGGGGAGCGGGAAGTCGCGATACACGAGGCGCACCTTGTCGCCGTACGTCTTGATGACCTGCTCGACGGAGTCCTCGGCGCGCCTGCAGAACGGGCACTGGTAGTCCGAGAACTCGATGATCGTGACGGGTGCCGTCGGGCCGCCGCCGCGCGACGGCCGTCCCGCCGTCTCGACGGGCACGATCGGGGGCCGGAGCGCGACCGTCGTCTTGTGCTTCTTCTTGAGCTCGTTGATGAACGCCTGCTTCCGCTCCTCTTCCTTCTGCGCTTTCAGGTACGCGATGATCCGCGGCTTCAGCTGCTCGAGCGTCTGCCCGCCGAGCTGCGCCTTGTTGTCGTCGTAGACCTTCTGGACGTCGGGGTCGGTCGGCGCGGGGACCTTGTCGTCGACCTCCGCCTTCTCGAGCGCCTCGGGGGTGACGCCCCGCGCCTGCGCCTCCTGCTTCACGAGCTCGTCGGCGACGATCTCGTCGAGGCCTTCCTTCAACGCCTCGTAGCGCTCGTTCTCGATCTCGAGGAGCTTCGGCTTCACCTTCTCCTCGACCTCGGCGCGCTTGATGGTCCGGGTGCCGACCGTCGCGAGGACGTCGTCGGCCGCGATGGCGAGAGGCGGGACACCGAGAGCGGCGGCGACGGCGATCGCCACCACGGGCATTCGTCGCATTGGGGCCTCCTTCAAGTCCCGAGACCCTACGGGGCGGCTGCACGGAGGTCAAGCGAGCGACGGGGCCGTCGCCTTTGCATCCGTTCCCGTCGCATGCTACCCGCGCCGCATCCGCGATGCCCGCTCGTGCCGTGCTGCCGCTCCTCCTCTGCGTTGCCCTCGGCTGCGGCTTCCTCATCGGCACGGGCATCAGCGACATCAACGCGCGTCCCGCGAAGTACTACCAGCACAAGGTGTCCTTCCGGGGCGAGATCGTCCGCAGCCAACGGCTCGCGTCGGAGACGCTGCTCGAGGTCGAGGACGAGCGCGGATCGCGCATCCTCGTCCGCTCGGCCGCACCGGTCGAGTTCGCGAACGGCGACTGGATCCGCGTGCGCGGCATCCTCGTCCCCGACGCCCGCGTCGGCGACGTCACCGTCTACGACGTCGTGATGGCCGAAGAGATCTCGGGCGCCCGCGCGCCCCGCTTCCGGAACCTCTTCTGACGCGGCGTCAGCGCGGCGCGCCCGCCGCGATCACGTCCGCACCGACGTACGGGCGGAGCACCTCCGGCACGACGACGCTCCCGTCCGCGCGCTGATACGTCTCGAGCACGGCGATCACGACGCGCGGAAGCGCGAGACCCGAGCCGTTGAGCGTGTGGACGAGCTCGGGCTTCGCGCCCGGCGCGGGCCGGTAGCGGATGTTCGCGCGCCGCGCCTGGAAGTCGCGGAAGTTCGAGCACGAGCTCACCTCGAGCCACTCGCCGCAGCCCGGCGCCCAGACCTCCACGTCGTACTTCATCGCGGCGGTGAACGAGAGGTCGCCGGTGCACATCTGGACGACGCGATGGGCGAGCCCGAGGCGACGGCAGACGTCCTCGGCGTCGTCGAGGAGCGACAGGAGCTCCGCGTCCGACGTCTCCGGCCGGACGAACTTCACGAGCTCCACCTTGTCGAACTGATGCCCGCGCTTGATGCCGCGCACGTCACGCCCCGCGGACATCTGCTCGCGGCGAAAGCAGGGCGTGTACGCGACGTGGCGGATCGGGAGCTGCTCGCCGTCGAGGATCTCGTCGCGGTAGAGGTTCGTCACCGGGACCTCGGCGGTCGGGATCAGGTAGAAGCCGTCGGTGCGATAGAGGTTGTCGCCGAACTTCGGCAGGTTGCCGGTGCCGACCAGGCACTCCTCCTTCACCATCGCGGGCGGATAGACCTCGATGTAGCCGTGGGCGCGCGTGTGGAGGTCGAGCATCCACGCGATGAGCGCGCGCTGGAGCCGCGCCCCGGCGCCGAAGAGCACGTAGAAGCGCGTGCCCGAGATCTTCACGCCCCGCTCGAAGTCGATGATGCCGAGGCGCGGGCCGAGGTCCCAGTGCGCGAGCGGCGGAAAGTCGAAGCGGGGCACCTGCCCCTCCGTGCGCACGACGACGTTCGCCGACTCGTCCGGTCCGACCGGCACGTCGGGATGCGGGAGGTTCGGCACGCGGAGCATGCGCTCGGTGAACTCCGCCTCGGCCGCCTCGACCGCGCGCTCGGCCGCCGCGATCCGCTCCCCCATCCCCCGCTGCGCCGCGATCGCGCGCTCGCGCTCCGCCGGGTCCATCACGTCGCGGATCGCCTTCGACGCCTGCGTTCGCTCGGCCCGCAGCTGCTCCACGGCCCGAATCGCGTCACGCCGCCGCTGGTCGGCCGCGAGCAGCGCGTCCACCTCCTCGCCCGGAAACCCCACCTTCGCGAGCTCCCGCTTGACGCGCTCCGTCTCCGCGCGCACGAACCGGATGTCCAGCACGGCGCGCGACATTAGCGACCGCCCGCGCGAGCCGCAAGGCGCGCGCGGGCGGGAACCACGGAGGAGAGCGTCGCACCCTCCGCAGGACCCGCTTTGGGCGCAGCGCCTAGCTTGCTATATCCCCTGCCCCATTCGAGTGCGGCCGCGCGACGACCGACGCGGCCCGACGCCCCCGGCCCGGGGGCCGGCGCGCGGGCGCCGGGCGGCCGCGCACGCGGCAGTCGCGCGGCGCGGCTTTCGGCGCTATCCCACGTCGAACGCGGCCCGCACGTGCTCCACTGCGGGCGGGTCCGCATCGAAGCGGATGCCGACGACGTCGAAGCGGGCTTCGCGGTCGTGCCAGCCGCGGGCGGCGAGGAAGTGGCGGGCGACGCGCGCGAGCTGGGCGCGCTTGCGGGCATCGACGGACTCGAGGGGCGTGCCGGCGCGGTCGCCGCGGCGGCTGCGTACCTCGACGAAGACGAGCACCGGGCCGTCGAGCGCGACGAGGTCGATCTCGCCTGCGCGGCAGCGGAAGTTGCGTCCGACGATCGCGTAGCCGCGCGCCCGGAGGAACGCCTCCGCGAGCGCCTCGCCGCGCCGACCGAGCTCCCGCCGCCCGTCCACCGGCGCGCGACGCTAGCGGCGCCGCCGAGCCGTCACAAGCCGAGCCGCCGCGAGCGTCGTCGGCCCGTGACGCCCGTGACCCTCCGCCCGGGCGGCTCGGGGTCGGGCGCGGCGCGGTGCACCTGCCCGCCGGCGGCGCCGGCTCGACGGGGCGGGACCCGCGTGCGCGGCGAGCTACTCGAAGAGCGTATCGCGCACCGTGCGCCACGTATCGGGATCGCGCGCGAGGACGAGGGGGTGGTTGCCGTCCGTCGGGCGGTAGGGGGTGCCGTCGGGTGCGCGGGCCTCCCCGCCTGCTTCGAGGAGGACGAGCGAACCGGGGGCGTGGTCCCAGGGCAGGAGGCGGAAGAAGACCACGAAGTCCTTCTCTCCCCGCGCGAGGCTCGTGTACTCGACGGCGGCGGCGCGAGGCCCCGGGACGACGGGGAGGCGCCGCGTCCGCTCGACGATCGCCGGCCGGACGTCGGCCGGCACGTGTCCCAGGTAGACCGTGCCGCGGCGCGCGCGCGCGCCGCCGGGCGGGATGCGGAGCCGCGCGCCGTTCAGCGTCGCTCCGGCGCCGGCCTCGGCGACGAAGAGCGCATCCTCGACGGGCAGGTAGATGCAGGCGAGCCGCGTCTCGCCGCCGACCGCGAGCGCGACCATCGAGCCGAACGGGGACCGGCCGGCGGCGAAGTTCCGCGTGCCGTCGAGGGGGTCGACGACCCAGACGGGCGCCGGCGCGTGGAGCGCCGCGAGGAGGCCCGGGCGCGCGCTCGCCGCCTCCTCGCCGACGACGACGGAGCCGGGAAGCGCGGCGCGGAGCTCGGCCTCGAGCCGCCGCTCGATCGCGAGGTCGGCCGCCGTCACGACGTCGTCGGGGTCGCCCGGGGCGGGCTTCGCGAGGACGTCGCCCTCGCCCAGGCGCCCGAAGCGCGGCAGGAGCTCCTCGCGCGCGATCGCGCGCACACGGGCGGCGACCTGCTCGGGATCGACGAGACGCACCTCTCGATGATACCGGGCGCGGCGCGGTGTCACCACGACCGTCGGCGCATGGTTTGCGGCTCCCGCGGGCCTGCGGTACGTACGCCTCGATGCCGATCACCCGAGACGACGTGCGTCGCGTCGCGCAGCTCGCGCGCCTGCGGCTCACGCCCGCCGAGGAGGAGCGGCTCACCGCCGACCTCGGACACATCCTGGACCACTTCGCCCGCCTCCAGGCGCTCGACACCCGGGACGTGCCGCCGATGGCGGTCGTCGAGGACTTCGGCGCGCTGCTCCGGCCGGACGCGGTGCGGAACCCGCCGGCGTCCGACGAGCTGCTCGCGAACGCACCGGCGCGCGAGGGCCGGCGCTTCCGCGTGCCGAAGATCATCGAGTGATGGGGACGCTCCACGAGCTGTCGGTCCGCGACGCGGCCGAGCGCGTGCGCCGTCGGGACGTCTCGGCCGTCGACCTCGCGCGCGCGGCGCTCGCGCGCATCGCGGCCGTCGAGCCGCGGCTCGGCGCCTTCCTGACGCTCGACGAGACGGGCGCCGTCGCCGCCGCCGAGGCGGTCGACCGCCGCATCGCCGCGGGGGAGGACGCGGGGGTGCTGGCGGGCGTCCCGATCGCGGTGAAGGACGTCATCTGCACGAAGGGCCTCCGCACGACGGCCGGCTCGCGCATCCTCGAGCGCTTCGTCCCGCCCCACGACGCGACCGTGACCGCCCGCCTGCGCGATGCGGGCGCCGTGATCGTCGGCAAGACGAGCTGCGACGAGTTCGCCATGGGCTCGTCGAACGAGAACTCGGCCTACGGCCCCGTGCGGAACCCGTGGGACCCCGCACGCGTCCCGGGCGGCTCCTCGGGTGGGTCGGGCGCCGCCGTCGCGGCCGGCGAATGCCACGGCGCGCTCGGGACCGACACGGGCGGGTCGATCCGCCTCCCGGCGGCGTACTGCGGCGTCGTCGGGCTCAAGCCCACCTACGGGCGCGTCTCCCGCTTCGGCGTCATCGCGTATGCCTCGTCGCTCGACCAGGTGGGGCCGTTCGCGCGCGACGTCGCCGACGCGGCGGTCCTCCTCGAGGCGATCGCCGGGCCCGATCCCGCGGACTCGACGGCCGCGCCGCGCCCGGTCCCCTCGTACCTGGCGGCGCTCGACGGCAGCGTCCGCGGGCTCCGGCTCGGGCTCCCGCGCGAGTACTTCGTCGAGGGGATGCAGCGCGAGGTCGCGGACGCCGTCCGCGCCGCCGTCGGGACGCTCGCGCGCCTCGGCGCCGCCGTCGAGGAGGTGTCGCTCCCGCACACCGAGTACGCGATCGCCACCTATTACCTGATCGCGACCGCCGAGGCCTCGTCGAACCTCGCCCGCTACGACGGCGTCCGCTACGGGCTCCGAATCCCCGAGAAGTCGCTCGGCGACATGTACGAGGCGACCCGCGCCGCGGGCTTCGGCGCCGAGGTGAAGCGCCGGATCATGCTCGGCACGTACGCCCTCTCGGCCGGCTACTACGACGCGTACTATCTCAAGGCGCAGCAGGTGCGGACGCTCGTCCGCCGCGACTTCGAGGCGGCGCTCGCGCGCTGCGACGCGCTCGTCGCCCCCGTCGCCCCCACCACCGCCTTCCGCCTGGGCGAGAAAGTCGACGACCCGCTCACGATGTACCTGTCCGACATCTTCACGATCTCGGTGAACCTCGCCGGGCTCCCCGGCCTCTCCCTGCCGTGCGGCGCCGATGCGGCCGGGCTCCCGATCGGCCTCCAGGTGATCGGGCGGCCGTTCGACGAGGCGACGGTCCTCCGCGTCGGGTACGCGTACGAGCAGGCGACGGAGTGGCACCGCCGGAGGCCGCCGCTGTGACGCGCCCGCCGATGGAGGCCGTGATCGGCCTCGAGGTCCACGCCGAGCTGCTGACCGAGTCGAAGATCTTCTGCGCGTGCTCGGCCGCCTTCGGGGCCGACCCGAACACGAGCGTCTGTCCCGTCTGCCTGGGGCTCCCGGGCGTCCTTCCCGTGCTCAACGAGCGCGTGGTCGACTTCGCGATCCTCGCCGGGCTCGCGACGCACTGTACGATCGCCGAGCACTCGCGCTTCGCGCGGAAGAACTACTTCTACCCGGATCTCCCGAAGGGCTACCAGATCAGCATGTACGAGCTGCCCCTCTGCGTCGGCGGCCACTTGGACGTGCTCGTCGACGGGACGACGCGCCGGATCGGCCTCACGCGCATCCACATGGAGGAGGACACCGGGAAGAACGTCCACGACGGCGAGACGAGCCTCGTCGACTTCAACCGCTCGGGCGTGCCGCTCCTCGAGATCGTGAGCGAGCCCGACATGCGGACCGTCGCCGAGGCGGGCGCGTACCTCCGAACGCTCCGCTCGATCCTCCAGTACCTGGAGATCTGCGACGGCAACATGGAGGAAGGGAGCTTCCGCTGCGACGCGAACGTCTCCGTCCGCCCCGTCGGCGCGACCACGTTCGGGACGAAGGTCGAGATCAAGAACATGAACTCCTTCCGCGCGGTCGAGAAGGCGATCGCGTACGAAATCGCGCGGCAGACGGACGTGCTGGCCGAGGGCGGCACGCTCGCACAGGAGACGCGGCTCTGGGACGCCGACCGCGAGGAGACGCGGTCCATGCGCTCGAAGGAGTACGCGCACGACTACCGCTACTTCCCGGAGCCCGACCTCCTGCCGCTCGTCGTCGACCCCGAGCGGGTCGCGCACGTCCGCGCGCGGCTCCCCGAGCTGCCCGGGGCGCGGCGCGAGCGGTTCGTCCGGGAGTACGGGCTCTCGCCGTACGACGCCGACGTGCTGACGCAGCGGAAGGACGTCGCCGACTACTACGAGGCCGGCGTGGCCGAGGGCGCGGCGCCGAAGGAGATGGCGAACTGGGTGATGACGGAGCTCCTCCGCATCGTGCGCGAGGAGAAGCTCGACCGCGCGCTCGTCATCCGCGAGTGGCCGCTCACGCCGCTCCAGCTCGCCCGCCTCGCAAAGCTCGTCGACGCGGGCACCATCAACCGGAACACGGCGAAGGGCCTCCTCCCCCGCCTCCGCAGGACGGGACAGGACCCCGAGGCGCTCGTCGCCGCGGAGGGCCTCGCGCAGGTGAGCGACCGCGGCGCGCTCGAGGCCGCCGTCGCCGACGCCGTTGCGAAGAACCCGAAGCAGGTGGCGCAGTACCGCGGCGGGAAGACGCAGGTGCTCGGCTTCCTCGTCGGCCAGGTGATGAAGGCGACGGGCGGCAAGGCGAATCCGCAGCTCGTGCAGGAGCTGCTGCGCGCGGCGCTCGGAGGGTAGCCGTGCCCCGCCTCGCCGGCTGGCCGATCGTCGGGGTCGCGGCGGCGTTCGTGGCGGTGCTCCTCGCGGCGGACGTGGCCCTCCTCGGGACGGGCGAGGCGGCGATCCGCTTCGCGCTCCGCGCGACCGCGCGCACGGCGCTCGTCTTCTTCCTCGCCGCCTTCGTCGCGTCGGCCGCCGCGCGGACGTGGCCGGGCGCGCGGACGCGCTGGCTCCTCGCGAACCGCCGCTACCTCGGCGTCGGCTTCGCGGTGACGCACCTCGCGCACGCCGCCGCGATCCTCGCCTTCGCGGCGCTCCTCGCCGACGAGTTCCGGGCCGAGGAGCCGTTCGTCGTGCTCGTCGCCGGCGGCATCGGCTATCTCTTCGTGCTCGCGCTGCTCGCGACGTCCTTCGACCGCACCGCGGCCTGGCTCGGCCCGCGCCGCTGGGCGCGGCTCCACACGGTCGGCGTGCACTACCTCTGGGCGGTCTTCTTCGTCACCTACGTGCCGCAGGCGGCGCGCGGGCCCGTTCACGCGGCGGCCGCCGCCCTCGTCGTCGGCGCGCTCGGCCTGCGGCTCGCGGCGCGCCGGCGCGCCCTGCCCGTCAGCGTCGGCCCCACAGTAGGAGCCGCTTGAACGGGAAGAAGAAGGGCCGCGCGTCCGCGAGGCGCGGCAGCAGGCGGGCGCGGTAGCGGGCGAGGAACGCGTCGTGGAGCGCGGGCGGGAGCCGCTCGCGGTACGCGGCGAGCAGCGACCCTTTCGTCCACTCGACGACGTCCTCGCGCGCCGCGAGCCAGTGGGCGTAGACCTGGAGCCGGACGTGCTGCGTCCGGAAGCCCATGCGCGCGAGCAGCGTCGCGTACGCCTCCGGCGCGAGCACGTGCCCGCCGAGCGCCGGAACGTCGCCCAGGTGCTCGCGGAAGGGCGCCTCCGCCGCCGTCTCGGCCGCCGCCACGTGCTCGAGCCCGTCGAAGTTCGCGGGCATCTGCACCGCGAGCTGCCCGTCCTCCGCGAGCGCCGCGGCCAGGCGCGCGAAGAGCGCCGGGTGGTCGCCGATCCAGTGAAGCGCCGCGTTCGAGAAGACGAGATCCCAGGCGCCGCGGTCGGCGAAGTCCTCGATCGCGCCGTGCGCGAAGCGGAGGCCGGGCGCTTCCGCGGCGCGCGCGAGCATCGCCCGGGAGCGGTCGATCCCGAGGGTCGCCGCCGCGCCGAGCGTGTCGTGGAGCCAACGCGTCGTCTCGCCGGTCCCACAGCCGAGGTCGACGATGCGGAGACCCGGCCGCGGCTCGACGAGCGCGGCGAGGTCGACGAAGGGCGTCCAGCGCTCGGCGCGGAAGCGCTCGTACTGTCGGGGATCCCACGCGTCGGGCACGCGCGTCCCTATCATTCCCGGTGCGCGGCCGCCACCGGGCGGCGTTGGCCGGCGAATTGCTTCCGCCTGTCCGGGACGCGGCGGCCGCGGCGTCGACCGACACGGGCCGCGGCGCCGACCGGGAAGGAGAGACGGGCATGACGATCGAGGACATCCGCCACCGACTGCTCGAACGCCGGCGGTCGTTGCTCCGCCAGGTGGCGAGCATGGAGGACGACCTCAGGTTCCTCGACACGAACCAGAATCCCGAGCTGGAGGAAGAGAGCCAGGAGCAGAACATCGCGCGGCTGCTCGCGCAGCTCGACGACCGCAGCACCGCCGAGATCCAGCGCATCGACGGGACGATCGCCCGCATCGACGCGGGCGACTACGGGCGCTGCGAGGAATGCGACGAGCCGATCCCGCTCGAACGACTGGAGGCGCTGCCGACGGCGACGACGTGCGTCCTCTGCGCGGAGGTCCGCGAGCGCGCCGCCGAGCGGGTGCCGGCGTGAGCGCGCTCCGCCCCGTGCCCCGCGCTCACGCGGCGGCACGGGGCGCGCGGCCGACGAGCGCCGGGACGAGCGCCGCGGAGACCGCGACCGCGAGCCACCCGGCGGCGCCGCCGACGAGGGGCGGCCATCCCGTGCCGACGACCCACACGGGCACCGGCGCGAGCGTGAAGAACAGGCGGCCGACGCGGAAGGCCGCGACCCACGTCGCGTGGACGCCGATCGCCGTCCAGAGGCTCCCCGACCGCAGCCGCAGCACGGCGAGGAGGAGCCCGAAGAGCGCGAGCCCCACGAGGCGCGGCAGCGCGTCCGCCGTGGCGAGCGGCGCGAAGAGCCCCGCCAGGCGCGCGAAGCCCGACCCGGCGTCGACGGGCCCCGCGACGCGGCCCGTCCGCAGGGCGTGCACGGCCGCGTAGACGCCCGTCGTCACGACGACGGCGACGACCGTTCCCGCGTCGTGGGCGACGCGCCGGAGCAGGACGCCGCGGAAGAGCGTCTCCTCGCCGATCCCGACGCCGAGCGCCGCCGCGAGCCCGAGGAGCGATTTCCGGACGAGCTTCGCGGGCGGGAACCGGAGCCCGGGGGCGAGCGCGCCGGTCGCCGCTGCGAGCCCGAGGCCCGCCGCGACGCCGAGCCCCCCGAGGAGGAGCCCGCGCGCGAGGTCCCGGCCGATCCCCGGCCGGCGGAGCCCGATCGCGCGCAGGTCGCCCAGGTCGAGACGCCGCCACGCGAGCACGAGGCCGCCGACGAGCAGCACCTCGAACACGCGGTCGAAGACGCGCGCGAAGCTCCAGCTCCGCCCGGTGAGGCGCGCGACGCCGAGGGCGCACCACGGGCTCACGACGGCGGTCACGACGAGCACGCCGGCGACGAGCGCGAGGAGCCGAAGCGTGCGCACCCGGCGCCGTCCTACGTGGTGTACGCCGCGTTGAAGTGGACGTACGCGACGGTCAAGTCCGACGTCCGCAGCCGGCCCGTCGCGCCGCCCGCGTGCAGGTCGAGGACGACCTCGAGCTCGCGCCCGCGCATCGCCCGGCGCGCCGGGCCGAGCGCCCCGGGCACCGGGCGGCCGCGCCGCGCGACGGCGACGCCGCCGATCGCGACGTCGACGCGGTCCGCGTCGAGCGGCACGCCCGCGGTCCCCGCGGCGCAGACGAAGCGGCCCCAGTTCGGGTCGCCGCCCGCGAACGCCGCCTTGCAGAGGACCGACTCGCCGACGGCGCGCGCGACGCGCCGGGCCTCCGCCGCCGAGCGGGCGCCGCGGACCGTGACGGTGACGAGCTTCGAGGCGCCCTCCCCGTCGAGCACGACGAGCCGCGCCACCTCGTCCAGCACGGCGGCGACGGCGCCGGCGAAGCGCCGGTAGTCGGCGGAGCCGGCGACGATCGGCCGGTTCCCGGCCGCGCCCCCCGCGAGCGCGAGCACCGTGTCGTTCGTGCTCATGTCGCCGTCGACGGAGATCGCGTTGAAGGTCTCCTCGACGCCCGCGGCGAGCGCGCGCGCGAGCGCCGGGCGCGCGACGCGGGCGTCGGTCACGACGACGACGAGGAGCGTCGCCATGTCGGGCGCGATCATCCCGGCGCCCTTCCCCATCGCCGCGACCGTGACGGTCCGGCCGCCGGCGCGCACGCGACGGACGGCCGTCTTCGGGAAGGCGTCGGTCGTGCAGATGGCCCGGGCCGCGTCCGCAAACCCGCGCGGCGAGAGCGCGGCCGCGGCGGCCCGGACGCCGCGGAGGAGCGTCGCCCGCGGCACCTGGACGCCGATCCGCCCCGTCGCGCACGCGAGCACCCGCGCCGCCGGCACGCCGAGGAGCCGCGCCGCGAGGGCCGTCGAGACCTCCACGGTCTCGAGCCCCTCCCGCCCCGTGCACGCGTTCGCATTCCCCGCGTGGACGAGCACCGCCGACGCCAGACCGGCCCGGATCCGGCGCCGCGACACCACGACCGGCGCCGCCGGCGCCCGATTCGTCGTGAACATTCCCGCGACGACGGCCGGCGCGTCCGGCACGATGAGCGCCACGTCCGGCCCCGCCGTCTTCAACCCCGCGCGCACACCGGCAAAGCGAAACCCCGGCACGGCGACGCGGTGGGCCGCGCGCCGGAGCTTCACGCGGATCGCGCCCGAGCCGCCGGGGGGCGGGGAGTCCGCGACCCGCCGCGGCACGACGACGAGGCCGTCACGCCCGCCCGTGGCACTTCTTGTACTTCTTGCCCGACCCGCACGGGCACGGATCGTTCCGCCCCACCTTCTCGGCGTCGCGCCGGAAGGTCTCCACCTTCTCCGGCTGTCCGCCGTGCGACCGCGTGAGGCGCGCCGTCGCCTGCCGCTGGCGGCGCTCCATCGCCGCGATCTCGGCCGGCATCGGCGCCGGGGCGAGGTCGCCGCCCCCGACCGCGATCGGTGCGACGCCCGTCGCCTCCGTCCGGAGCTGGACGCTCATCAGCTTCTCGATCGCATCCGACTCCATGCGGCGGATCATGTCCTCGAACATGGCGTACCCCTCCTTCTGGTACTCCTGGAGGGGGTTCACCTGTCCGTAGCCGCGCAGCCCGATGCCCTCCTTCAGGTGATCCATGCTGAGGAGGTGGTCCTTCCAGAGCGCGTCGAGCGTCTGGAGCATGATGAGCTTCTCGAGATGCCGCATGATGGGCGCGCCGAAGAGCCGCTCGCGCTCCTCGTACGCCTGCTTTACGCGCTCGGCGAGGATGTCCTGGAGCGCCTCCACGCGGAGGTCCTCGCGCTCCGCCTCGGGCAGCTGGAGGCGGAAGTTGAACTGCGCGAAGACCGCGTCGTCGAGCGCCTTCCAGTCCCACTCCTCGGAGGGCACGTCCGGGTCGACCAGGCTCGCGACGAGGTCCTCGGCGAGGCTCGCGGCGATCTCGAGCACGTCCTCCTTGAGATCGTCGCGGCCGAGGAGGTCGCGCCGGCGCGCGTAGACGACCTCGCGCTGCTTGTTCAGCACGTCGTCGTACTCGAGGAGGTGCTTGCGGATGTCGAAGTTGTGCGCCTCGACCTTCTCCTGCGCCGTGCGGATCGCCTTCGTGATCCAGCGGTGCTCGATGACGTCGCCCTCCTGCATGGTGGAGACGGCCCACGCCATGAGCTTGTTGTTGTCGGCACCGAAGATGCGGAGCAGGTCGTCCTCGAGCGAGAGGAAGAAGCGCGACGAGCCCGGGTCGCCCTGGCGCCCGCCGCGGCCGCGCAGCTGGTTGTCGATGCGTCGCGCCTCGTGGCGCTCCGTGCCGAGGATGTGGAGCCCGCCGGCCGCGACGACCTTCTCGCGCTCGGCGGCGCAGACCTCCTTGTAGTGCGCGAGGATCTCCTGGAACCGCGCCTCGTACTCCTGGGGCGCTTTCTGGAGCTGCTCGCGGATCTCCTCGACCGCCGAGACGTACTTCGCCCGCTCCGCCTCGTACCGGCGCTCGGCCGCCCGGAGCGCCTCCTCGTACGGCGCGCGCTGCTCCTCCCAGAGCCGCTCCGCCTCGACGTAGGCGTCCTCGGCGGCGCGATACGCCTGCCGCAGCTCCGCGATCTCCCCGTTGCCGCCGATCGCACCCTTCACGAGGACGGCGAGCTCCGTCACGGAGAGCCCGCGCTCGTACTGGGCGCGGCGCTCGTCCAGCTCGCGCGCCGCCTCGTCCGTGCGCGCGCCGCCGTCCTCCCACGCGGCGAGCGCGGCCTCGTAGCGGCTCCGCAGCTCGTCGAGCGACGAGCGCTCGGCGGCGAGCTCGCTCCCGCCGCTCGCGGCGAGGAGCGGCGCCTCGATGTCCTCCTTCGCCCGTCGGTAGCGCGCGGGGATCGCCGCGTGGTCGCGCACGGCGGGAATCAGCTCGACGGAGCTCACCTCCTCGTACCGCGCGCGCGCCTCGCGGAACGGGGAGAGGTCGAGGAGCTTTCTGTGTGCCTCCGTGAGTGCGCGGAGCGACTCGGCACGCCGCTCCTCGAGCCCGCGCAGCGTCTCCTGGTACTGCGCGCTCGCGCGCTGCACCTCCTCGTCGTACCGCTCGCGGAGGTCTCGGAGCGCGTCCTCGTAGCGCCGCTCGCTCTGGCCGCCCTCCTTGAGGCTCCCCGCCTTGCGGAACCACTCGTTCTCCATCTCGGCGCGCGCGAGGAACTCCGGGTTCCCCCCGAGGAGGATGTCGGTGCCGCGGCCGGCCATGTTGGTGGCGATCGTCACCTGACCGTACCGGCCCGCCTGGGCGATGATATTCGCCTCGGCCTCGTGGTTGATCGCGTTCAGCACGTTGTGGCGGACGCCGGCCTTCTTGAGCAGCTTCGAGACGCGCTCCGACTTCTCGACCGACGTCGTCCCGACGAGGACGGGCTGCCCCTTCGCGTGGCACTCCTTGATCTCGTTCACGACCGCGTCGAACTTCTCGCGCTCGCTCTTGTAGACGACGTCGGCATGGTCCACGCGCCGCATGGGCTTGTTCGGCGGCACGACCACGACGTCGAGCTGGTAGATCTTCTTGAACTCGACCGACTCGGTGTCCGCGGTGCCCGTCATGCCGGCGAGCTTCTTGTACATCCGGAAGTAGTTCTGGATCGTGATCGTCGCGAGCGTCTGGTTCTCCCGCTCGATCCGCACGCCCTCCTTCGCCTCGACCGCCTGGTGGAGGCCGTCCGACCAGCGCCGGCCGGGCATGAGGCGGCCGGTGAACTCGTCGACGATGATGACCTCGCCGTCCTTCACCACGTAGTCGACGTCGCGCTTGAACAGCGTGTGCGCCTTCAGCGCCTGCTGCACGTGGTGCAGCATGTCGATCTGGCTCGGGTCGTAGAGGTTGGACACGCCGAGGAGCCGCTCGCACTTCGCGATGCCCTCCTCGGTGAGCATCGCGGAGCGGTGCTTCTCGTCGATCGTGAAGTCGACCTCCGCCCGGAGGCGCGGGATGATGCGGTCGACGACGTAGTACTTGTCGGTCGACTCCTCGGCGGGCCCGGAGATGATGAGCGGCGTCCGCGCTTCGTCGATCAGGATGTTGTCGACCTCGTCGACGATCGCGAAGTGGAGCTCCCGCTGGACATACTCGTCGAGCGAGAACTTCATGTTGTCGCGGAGGTAGTCGAAGCCGAACTCGTTGTTCGTGCCGTACGTGATGTCGGCGCGGTACGCGTCCCGCCGCTCGACGTCGCGGAGGTGGAGGAAGCGGTAGTCCTTCGGGATGTAGGTCGGGTCGAAGAGGAAGCTCCGGTCGTGGATGATCGAGGCGACGGAGAGGCCGAGGAAGTGGTAGATCGGGCCCATCCACTGCACGTCGCGGCGGGCGAGGTAGTCGTTGACGGTGACGAGGTGCGCGCCCCTGCCCTCGAGCGCGTTCAGGTAGAGGGGCAGCGTCGCGACGAGGGTCTTCCCCTCGCCCGTCTTCATCTCGGCGATCTTGCCCTGGTGGAGCACGAGGCCGCCGATGCACTGGACGTCGAAGTGCCGGAGCCCGATCGTCCGCCGCGCCGCCTCCCGCACGAGGGCGAAGGCCTCGGGCACGAGGTCGTCGAGCGTCGCCTCCTCGGAGGCGAGCCGGGCGCGCAGCTCGGCCGTCTTCTCGGGGAAGGCGGCATCGGGTAGATCCTCGAGCGACGCCTCGAGGTCGTTGATGTCGTGGACGATCGGCCACAGACGCTTGAGCGTGCGCTCGTTCGCGCTGCCGAAGATGCGGGTGAGGAGGTTCGCCATGGCCGAACGCGGCATTGTCACGGCCGACGCGGCGGACGTCAAGGCTTCGGTCTGCAACGCCGATGCCTCCCGCCCGACACCGCCCGCACGACGTCCGGCGACGCCCGCCCGCCGCGGCACGCCGCCCGCGCGTCCCCGCCCGCGAAGCTCCCGCGCCCTCCTCCCCGACCCGAGACGCAGTCTCCGGTCGCGTCCTATCGCTCGAGGCGGACGGCGGACTCGACGCGGGCGCCGAGGAAGCGCTGGCCGATGCGGACGAAGCGGTCGGGCACGTCGGTCACGAAGAACGTCGCCTGCCCCGTGCCGGCGGGGCGCGCGAGGTCGCGCGCGGCGAGGAGCGCCGCGACCGCGCGAGCGGTCTCCTCGGCCGAGTCGACGAGCGCCACCGCCGGCCCCATGACCTCCGCGATGACCGGCTTCAGGAGGGGGTAGTGCGTGCAGCCGAGCACGAGCGTGTCGATCCCGCTCTTCCTGAGGCTCGCGAGGTACGTCTCCGCGACCCCGCGGGCGATCGGCCCGTCCGTCCAGCCCTCCTCGGCGAGCGGCACGAGGAGCGGACACGGGCGCGTGTAGATCTCGAGGTTTGGCCGGAGGGCGCGGAGGACGCGTGTGTACGCGCCCGACCCGATCGTCGCCTCCGTTCCGATGACGCCGACGCGTCCGCTCGTCGTGCGCGCGAGCGCCGCGCGCGCGCCGGGCTCGATCACGCCGACGACCGGCAGCGGGAAGCGCGCCGTGAGCGCGTCCAGGGCGACGGACGAGGCGCTGTTGCACGCGACGACGACGAGCTTCACGTGCTTCTCGACCAGGAATTCGACGTTCTCGACGCTGTAGCGCGTGACGGTCTCGGCCGACTTCGTGCCGTAGGGATGCCGGCCCGTGTCCCCGAGGTAGACGAGGTCCTCGTGCGGAAGCGCGCGGAGGAGCGCGTCGACGACGGTGAGCCCGCCCACTCCCGAGTCGAAGACGCCGATCGCGCCGTCCCGCGACATGCGCCGGGCGTTATCGCGCACTCGCTCCACGCGGACAAGCGCGCGCTCGCGCGCTTCCGCACGCGTCGCCAACGGCGACGGCCGGCGCGCGCTGCTGCACGCGCTCCCGACGACGCGCGGCCGCCGCCCGCGCGCCCGCCTTCGCCGTCGCACCTGGCACGCGCCTTGCGCGCTTTCGCTCGCGCGATGGAGGGGGTTCGTAGGCTGCGCCGCCCGCTCCTGCTCCTGGCGCTCGCGTGCCTGAGCGCGCCGCGCGCGGCCGCCCAGGTGCGGTACGACGCGTGCGAGGCACGTCCCGACGTCACCTTCCTCCCCTACTCGGACCTCTCCCACGTCGCCGGCGCGACGCTCGAGCCCGGCGAGCCGGTCCCGACGTGCGCCGCGGGCGGCTTCGCGCACTCCGTCTGGTACGCGATGACGCCGCCCCGCGCGGGCGTCTACCTCTTCTCGACCTGCGGGAGCGACTTCGACACGACGCTCCAGATCTACGGCGAGCCCTTCTTCCCGTCGTGCGAGGGCCTCACGCCGCGGCCCGGCGGATGCAGCGCGGACAGCGACCTCTGCGGGCCGGGCTCGCGGCAGTCCGCCGTCCTCGTGCGCCTGCCGTCGGCGGTGCCGGGCCTCACGACGGCGCAGGTGGGCAGCGTCGGACCGGCCGCCGGCACGCTGCGCTTCAACATGTCGCTCGTCCCCGAGGCGCTGAACGACGGCTGCCCCGCCGCGCGCGTCGTCAACCATCCCGTCTTCCGCGACGTCCTCGACATGGCGAACGCGACCGGCGGCGAGACCGCGGACCGCACGTTCCTCTCCCGCTGCGGCGCCGCCGGCAGCGTCGACCTCGGCGCCTCGCCGCACTCGGTCTGGTACCTCTACCGCGCCGCGCGCGCGGGCCCGGTCGCGATCGACACGCGCGGGACGACGACCGCGATCGTCGTCGCGGTCTTCAACGAGACGCCGGCGGGCTGCGGGCGGCTCGGCTCGCGCGCCGGGTGCGCCGCGAACCGCCCGGTCGTGTTCGACGCGGTCGCCGGCCGCAGCTACCGCATCCTCGTCGTCACGCCGACGGCCGTGCCGCCCGACGTCCTCGTCTTCCGCCTGACCGGTCCGAACACGCCGCCGGTCGCGACCGCCGCCGCGACGGCACGCATCGCACCCGGCACGCGCGGCGCGCTCGACGCACGGCGGAGCCGCGATCCGGACGGTGATCCGCTCACGTTCGCGTGGACGCAGACCGCGGGACCGCCCGTCGTGCTGAGCGACCCGGGCGCGGCGAGCGTCGGGTTCACCGCCCCGGTCGTGCGCACGAACACGACGCTCCGCTTCCAGGTGAGCGTCGGCGACGGCGCCGCCACCTCGGTCGCGACCGCGAGCGTCCTGGTGGACGTCTCGCTCGACGACCCCGATCGGGACGGCGTCCCCGCCGCGCGCGACCGCTGTCGGGGCACGCCGCCCGGCGCGCCGGTCGATGCCGACGGCTGCTCGTGCAGCGACACGGGCCACGCCGACTGCGCGGCGCTCGGGACCCCGTGCACGCCGGGAAGCTGCGATCCCGCGACGGGTGCCTGCGTCGTCGCGCCGGCGCCGCGCGGCGCCCCGTGCACGGAGGACGGCGACCTCTGCACCGACGACGTCTGCGACGGCGCCGGCAGCTGCGGCCACCTCCCCGTCGACTGCGCGCGCGCCTGCCGCGACGACGGCTGCGACCCGACGACCGGCGCGTGCGTCGGGAGCCCCCTCGCGCCGGGCACGCGCTGCGCCGACGACGGCAATCCCTGCACCGACGACGTGTGCGACGGCACCGGGACGTGCAGGCACGACGCGGTCGACTCCTTCCCGGGCGCCACCTGCCGCCTCGACGACCTGGCCGGCACCTTCGCGGCCGCCGAGCAGGTGGGCACGCGGGCGACGCGCCGGCTCGAGCGCCTCCTCGCCACGGCGCGCGTCGGCATCACGACCGCGGACGCGTTCGCGACGGTCGGGGACCGCGCCCGCGCCGCCCACCGCCTGAAGCGCGCGTCGCGCGCGCTGCGCGCGTTCGCGCGCGGCGTGGCGCGGCTCGAGACGAAGCACCTCCTCTCCTCGGAGGACACCGGGCACCTGCTCGACCTCGCGGGCGACGTCGAGGCGCGGATCCGGGCGCTCCGGACGAAGCTCAGAGCCAGGCGGTGAGGACGCGCCAGAGGGCCTCGCGTCCGTCGCCGGTCCGCGCCGAGCAGGCGACCACGGGCAGGCCCGCGCACCGCGCGGCGAGCGCGGCCCGGGCGCGCGCGGCTTCCGCGCGGCCGAGCTTGTCGGCCTTCGTCGCCACGACCGCCGCCGGGCGGCCGACGTGCGCGAGGAACGCGAGCAGGTCCTCCTCCTCGCGCCCGAGCCCGCGACGCGCGTCGACGAGCACGACGACGCCCCGGAGCGTCGGCCGCGTCGCGAGGTAGCTTTCGACGAGCGGCCCCCACGCCCGGCGCTCGGCCTCGGGGCCGACGGCGAACCCATAGCCGGGGAGGTCGACGAGCAGGAAGCGGTCGTTCACGAGGAAGAAGTTCATCTGCCGCGTCCGGCCCGGACTCCGGCTCGTATGGGCGAGGCCACGGCGCCCGAGGAGGCTGTTCAGGAGCGACGACTTCCCGACGTTCGAGCGGCCGGCGAGCGCGATCTCGGGCGGCCCCGGGGGCGGCTCGCCGCCGGGGACGGCGACGGCCGTGACGAAGCGCGCCCGCTCGACCTTCATGCGGCCCCGCGCGGACGGTGCGGCGCGGCGCCCGGGCCGCTCACCCGGCTTCGCGCGTCTCGTGCGCGGGGGTCAGCCCGAGCGCCTTGTTCACGGCGCGCACCGTCGTCAGGTACTGCTCGCGGAGCGCGCCCTTCTGGAGCGACTCGACGAGCATCGGCGCCTTGTCCTTGCTCGTCTCGCTGAAGTCGAGGATCGTGCCCTTGTTGTCCGGCGCCGCGGTGAACTTGAGCTCCGACTTCATGTCCGCGAGCTTGAAGTCGATCGTCTCGGTCGTGATGCGGTGCTCGGCCGGATACATCGTGTACCTGATGCGGATGTTCTGCACCTTGAAGCCGGGCGGGAGGATGTCGAGCTTGCCGACGACGTCGATCGTCTTCGTGTTGCCCTGATCCTCGAGGACCTCGGACTTGAGGACGTTGTCCGGCGCGTACTCCTTGAGGCGCTCGGGATGCGAGTACGCCTCGAACACCTTGTCGAGCGGCGCGTCGAACTTCGTGACGAAGCTCACGTGCCACGTGTCGCCCGACTTCGTGATGCTCTCCGACACGATCTCCTTCGCCGGGCCGTACGCCGCCTGCTGCACCCGACGGTACGACACGCCGAGGTAGATCACCACGGCCAGGACGACGATCGCCAAGACGGCGAGGATTGCTTTCATGCGCGCGTCTTACCCGAATGCCGGCGCGGGGCACAAGGACGGGGACCCGTCAGCGGCCGGGCGCGGCGACGAGGACGCGCACGACCGTCGCGACGATCCGGAGCGTGTCGCGCCAGGGCCGGAAATGGCTCACGCGCTCGGCGATCGGCGGGTAGTGGACGCGGACCGGGACGCCGACGAGCGGCATCCCGACGCGGGCGGCGAGGAGCAGCACCTCGGTCTCGAAGTCGTAGCGGAGCCCGCGCGTGCCGAGCGCGAGCGTCGCCGCGACCGGGTAGACGCGGAACCCCGACTGCGTGTCGGGGAGGCGCCGTCCGGCGAGCGCCCGCAGCAGGCGGTCCGAGAGCCAGTTGCCGAAGCGGTTCGCGCGCTTGATCGCGTGCCCGGTCTTCCGCCGCTCGCCGACGACGATCGCCGCGGGGGTCGCGTCCGAGGCGGCGAGCAGGCGCGGGATCTCGTCGGGGAGGTGCTGCCCGTCGGCGTCGAGCGTGAGCGCGCGCGCGATGCCGCGCGCGGCGAGCGCGCGGAGCCCCGTGCCGAGCGCCGCGCCCTTGCCGCGGTTCGCGGCGTGGCGGACCACCTCCGCGCCCGCCGCCGCCGCGACCGCGGCGGTCGCGTCGGCCGAGCCGTCGTCGACGACGAGGACGGTCGCGCAGTGGAGCCGCGCGCCGGCGACGACCGCACCGACGGTCGCGGCGGCGTCGTACGCGGGCACGAGCGCCGCGACGTCACCGCGCGGGGACGCGGGCGGCCCGGCGGCGGTCAAGACGCGAGCGCGGCGGACGCCGCCCGCGCGGGGGCCGTACGCGCGCCGGAACGCGCGTTCGAGGATCTCCGGCGAGAGCCCGTGCGGCACGAAGACCCAGTGCATCGCGTTCATCCGCTCCCAGTCCTCGACGAAGCGGCCGTGCTCGCGGACGGTCGCGTACGACGGCGTCCCCGGGTACGGCGTGAACTTCGTGATCTGCACGAGGTCGAGGGGCGCCGTGCGGAGGAAGGCGATCGTCTCCTCCAGGCTGTCCTCGCTCTCCGTCGGATGCGCCATCATGAGGAGGCCTTTCGTCCGGATGCCGGCCGCCCGCGTGCGCCGGAGCGTCTCGAGCATCCGGGGATGGGCACCTCGCGCTTCACGACGTCGAGGACGCGCTGCGAGCCCGACTCGGTGCCGTACGCGATCTGCCAGCACCCCGCGCGCCGCACGTGCGCGAGCGTCGGCGCGTCGAGGAGGTTCGGGTGGCCGTTGCGGCTCCACGTGAAGCGGAGCCCCGCCTCGAGGAAGCGCTCGCACGGCTCGACGACGCGGCGCCGGCTCACGGTGAAGAGGTCGTCGTAGAAGAGGACGTGGCGGACCCCGAGCGCGTCGAGCCGGCGGCAGAGCCGCAGCACGTAGCCGACGCCGTGGAGCCGCCCGCGGCGGCCCGACGTCGAGCGGTCGCAGAACGTGCACGAGAGCGGGCAGCCGCGGGAGGTGACGAGGCTCGCGACGGGCGTCGCCCGGTAAGCGCCGCCACCCGGCGCGCCACCTCGTCGACGGGCGTCCCCGTCCGCTTCCCGTCGACGAGGTGCACGCGATGGTCCGCCTCGCGCATGACGGCCGCGAGGACGAGCGTGCCGACGCCGGGCATCTCCTCCTCGCCCTCGCGCACGCGGTCCATCGCGCGGTCCCAGCACACGTAGGGCGGCTCGACCAAGACGACGGTCCGGCGCGACACGCCGCGGCGTATATACCACCCGCGCCCGCCGGTGAAAGCCCGCGAGGACGCAGCCGCGCGCCTACGCGCGCGCGATCGTGCCGAGCGCCGCGGCGAGCCGCTCGACGTCGGGTCCGAGCGGGCGGTCCTCGAGGAGCGGCGGCACGAGCGCCCGCACGGCCGCGTGCACGCGTGCCGTCCCGGCGCCGAGCCGCGCGACGCCCGCGACCTCGACCGCCTCGGCCGCCGCGAGCAGCTCGATCGCGACCACGCGGCGCGCGTTCTCGAGGAGCCGCCGCGCGTGCCGCACCCCGACGCTGCCCATGCCGACGACGTCCTGGTTGTTCGCGTTCGTCGGCACCGAGCCGAGGCTCGTCGGGTGCGCGAGGACGGCGTCGTCCGCGACGGTCGAGCTGGCGCAGTACTGGAGCCCCATGAGCCCGCTCCGGACGCCGACGCGGTCGCGGATCAGGAACGGCGGGAGGCCGCCGTTCGTCGCCGGGTCGAGCAGGCGGGCGAGGCGGCGCTCGGAGAAGAGGGCCACCTCCGCGAGGGCGACCTTCAGGTGGTCGACGGCGAGCGCGACCGGCTGCCCGTGGAAGTTCCCGGCGTGGAGGACGGCGTGCTCCTCGGGGAAGAACGTCGGGTTGTCGGTGACGGCGTTCACCTCGACGGCGACGACGTCGCGGACGTGGGCGACGGTGGCGCGGACGGCGCCCAGCACCTGCGGGATGCACCGCAGCGTGTACGCGTGCTGCACGGGCGCGCGGCGGCCGTTCGTCGCCCCGTCGTCGACGGGCGCGTCGCCCACCTGCGCGCTCCCCTCGACGAGCGCCCGGAGATGCGCGGCCGTCGCCGCCTGACCCGCGTGCGGGCGGGCGGCGTGGACGCGCGCGTCGAACGCCTCGCGGTGTGCGCCGAGCGCCTCGAGGACGAGCGCGGCCGCCGCTTCCGCCGCGGCCACGAGCTCCTCGGCGCCGAGGACGAGGAGCGCCGCGTGGGCCGTCTCGCAGGACGTCCCGTTCATCAGCGCGAGCGCCTCGCGTCCCTCGAGCACGAGCGGCGCGACGCGCGCCGCGCGGAGCGCCTCGGCCGCCGGGACGACGCGGCCCCGCCACTCGACCTCGCCCTCGCCGATGAGTGCGAGCGCCACGTGCGCCAGCTCGACGAGGTCGCCGCTCGCGCCGACCGACCCCGTCTCCGGGACCACGGGATGGATGCCCGCGTTCAGGCAGTCGAGGAGCGTCTCGACGACGACGGGTCGGACCGCCGAGCGGCCCTGGGCGAGCGAGAGGGCGCGGACCGCCATGGTCGCACGCACGACGTCGCGCGGGTGCGGTGCGCCGAAGCCCGTCGCGTGGCTGCGGACGAGGTTTCGCTGGAAGCGTGCCGCGTCCGCGGCCGGGACCGCGCGGTCGCAGAGCGGCCCGCAGCCCGTGTTGAAGCCGTAGATCGTCCGCCCCGTGCCCGCGAGCGCGGCGAGCTGGCGGTGGCTCGCGAGGAGACGGTCGCGCACCCCCATGCCGAGCGCGACGGGCGCGCCCGCGGCGATCGCCCCCAGCGCGTCGAGCTCGAGCGGCGCCGGCGGCGCGAGCAGGATCGCGGCTTCGGCCGGCTGCGGGACGGCGTGCACGAGGCGACGCTTACCGGATGGCTCGCGGGCGCGCAAATTCCGTCCGTCGGCGGCGCCAATTGCCGGAGGTGCGGAAGCTTGCTACGGAGCGCCCGACCAAGGAAGGACGCATGCCTCGAGGACGCCTCGCGCTCGCGTTCGCGAGCGCCTCCGCCGTCGCGCTCGGCGCCGCGTGTCACGGGCCGGTCGTCGCGCACGACCGCCTCTTCGTCGCCGAGGACCCGCACGCGAAGCTCAAGAAGGTGCCGGCGAAGACCGTGAAGCTGATCGAGCAGGGCGCGGTCGAGCCCGGCATGACCCGCGAGCAGGTCCTGATGGCGCTCGGCTACCCGCCCGCGCACCGGACGCCGGCGCTCGAGGCGTCGCCGTGGCACTACTGGCAGAACCGCTGGCATCAATTCCTCGTCGTCTTCGACGGCACCAGGGTCGTCCGCGTCCAGCCCTGACCGGCGCGCGCCTCGGGCTCGCCGCACTCGCCCTGGCGCTCCTCGCCGCCGGGTGCGTGGTGCCCGGCATCCTCGTCCCGGAGAACGACCTCCTCCGCGACGTCTACCTGCGCGGCTCGCCGCGGACGCCCGTCGTCGCGCTCACCTTCGACGACGGCCCGAACGGCCGCTGCACGGAGGCCGTCCTCGACGCGCTCCGCGACACGGGCGCGCCGGCCGCGTTCTTCGTCCTCGGCGCGAACGTCGCGACCGGGGCGAACGACGCGCTCCTCGCCCGCATGGTCCGCGAGGGGCACACGATCGGCATCCATTCGCAGACCCATCGCGTGCGGCCGCTCTTCCGCCGCGCGCTCGCCGACGCCGAGCTGCGCGACGCTTCGGCCGCCGTCGAGGCGGCGCTCCGGCGCACCGGGATCGCCGACCCACCGCCCGTGACGCTCTACCGGCCGCCCTTCGGCGTGCTCGCCGGGCCGGCCGTCCGCGCCGCCGCCGCCGCGCGGCTCGGGATCGTCGAGTGGACGGTGTCGGTCGGTGACTGGCGGCGCGGCCGCACGGCCGCGGAGGTGACGGACGCGATCCTCGCTCGCGTCCGGCCGGGCGACGTCGTCGTGCTGCACGACGGCGACGGCCGCCACCAGCGCTCGCGCGAGCGGTGCGTCGACCGGCCGCTCGCGGCGGACGTCGTGCGCCGGCTCGTCCCGGCGCTCGCGGCCCGCGGGCTCCGGCCCGCGCCGCTCGCCGACGTGCTCCAGCTCGCGCCCTGACGCGCCGTCTCCGAAGTGCGGTTTGACTCGCTCCGCCGGCGACCTCTACAAGGGCCGCCGAGGATGGCGGGGGCGACGCCCGACGTGGTCGTGATCGGGGGCGGGCCGGCGGGCGCGGTCGGCGCGACGCTTCTCGCCGACGCGGGTCACCGCGTCGTCGTCCTCGAGCGCGAGCGCTTCCCGCGCTACCACATCGGCGAGTCGCTCCTCTCGGCGACGCTCCCGATCCTCGAGGCGATCGGCGCGCTCGAGCGCATCGAGGCGCACGGGTTCCTCCGCAAGCCCGGCGGCACGTTCCAGTGGGGCCGCCAGCCGGAGCCGTGGAGCTTCTGGTTCCGCGAGGACCCGGGCGGGCGGCCCTACGCGTTCCAGGTCGTGCGCGCGGACTTCGACCAGATCCTCCTCGACAACGCGCGCGCCCACGGCGCCGACGTCCGCGAGGAGCACGCGGTCACGGCCGTCGACGCGAGGGGGCCGACGCCCGTCGTCACCGCGCGCGCCGCCGACGGCACGGAGCTCCGGCTCCGGCCGCGCTTCGTCGTCGACGCGAGCGGGCAGACGGCGCTCCTCGGCCGCGCGCACGGGCTCCGCCGCTTCAACGAGTTCTTCAAGAACCTGGCGATCTTCGCGTACTTCCGCGACGCCGAGCGGCTGCCCGGCGAGCTCGCCAACCACATCCTGTCCGCGGCTTTCGCCGACGGCTGGTTCTGGTACATCCCGCTCCACGACGGGACGATGAGCGTCGGAGCCGTCGTCGACGCGGCGAAGTGGCGCGACCTCGCAGGGACGGACCCGGAGGCGACCTACCGCGGGCTCGTGGCGCGCTGCCCGGCGGTCGCCGATCGCCTGGCGAAGGCGACGTTCGTCCCGCCCGTCCGCGTGATCCGCGACTACTCCTACGACTCGACGCGCTTCGGCGGCCCGGGCTGGCTCCTCGCGGGGGACGCGGCCTGCTTCATCGACCCGGTCTTCTCGACCGGCGTCCACCTCGCCTGCCTCGCGGGCTTCCTCGGCAGCCGCGCCGTCGACGCGATCCTGCGCGGCACGGCGGCGGAGGCCGACGCGCTCGCACGCTACGAGGCGGCGTACCGCGGCGCCTTCGAGCGCTACCTCCGCTTCCTCTACTTCTTCTACGACCACAACGAGGACGCCGACTCGTACTTCTGGTCCGCGCGGCGGATCCTCGGGCACGCGCCCGCCGACCTCTCCGCCCGCGAGGCGTTCGTGCGGCTCATCTCGGGCGGCGGCGACTGGGACGCCGCGGAGACGCTCGTCGCCGCCGAGCACGAGCGCTGGTCGCGCGGCATCCGCTCGGGCCGGCCGGGCGCGGTGCCGGGCACGGACCTCCTCCGCGTGCGCGCGACGACGCAGCTCACCGGGCTCCCGCCGAGGTCCTCCTGAGTGCGCGTCCTCCTCGTCTCCGCGAACCAGGAGAAGAGCCCCGATCCCGTCGCGCCGCTCGGCGTCTGCTACGTCGCGACCGCCGCCGCCGCGGCGGGGCACGACGTGCGGGTCGTCGACCTCTGCTTCACGGACGACGTCGAGGGCGAGATCGGACGCGCGGTCGCGGCGCACCGGCCCGGCGCGATCGGCGTGTCGCTCCGGAACGTCGACAACTGCGCCCATCCGGACACGGTGTCGTACCTGCCCCACTACCGGCGCGTCGTCGAGGCGTGCCGCGCGGCGAGCGCGGCGCCGATCGTCCTCGGCGGGTCGGCCTTCACCACCATGCCCGCGCACTACCTCGCCGTCCTCCGCGTCCCGTGGGGCGTCGTCGGGGAGGGCGAGGCGGCGTTTCCGGCGCTCCTCGCGGCGCTCGCGTCCGCGGATGACCTGCGCCGGGTCGACGCGGCCGCGGTCGCGCGCACGGTCGGGGGCGTCGCGGCGTGGGACGCCGCGAGCGACCGCGTGACGGTCGCGCCGCCCGCGTGGCTCCCGGCGCTCGACCGGGTACCGCTCGACCGCCGCTGG
>DASRHG010000082.1:0-32056 GCA_035650655.1 Binatia bacterium
GACGGGCGACTCGCGGGCCACGGGGCGGCTCACTTCTCCTCGCGCGGCTGCCAGCTGTCGGGCTGTGGGACGAACGGCAGCACGAGCATGCGGGGCAGGGTCACGTCGGCCGCGGCCTGGAACGCCGGGACGCCGATCGTCACCGCGCCGTCGGGGACGTCGAGGCGGAGCGTCCCGTGCAGCCGGTCCCAGAGCGTGAGGCCGCTCGACCAGTTCGAGTTCGTCTCCCGCTCGACCGTCGAGTGGTGGATGCCGTGCATGCGCGGCGTGACGACGAAGCGGACGAGGCGGCGCTCCCAGGCGAGCGGCAGGCGGACGTTCGAGTGGTGGAACATGATCGAGCAGAGGGTCGCCGTCTGCCACGTCCCGAGCGCCGCCGGCGAGACGCCGATCGCGACGACCTGCGCGGCGCGCCAGACGACGGAGACGGCGATCTCGCCGGCGTGGAACCGCACCGCCGTCGAGACGTCCATGTCGCGGTCGGCGTGGTGCACGACGTGGAAGCGCCAGAGGAAGGGGACGCGGTGGGTGAGGACGTGCCAGACCCAGAGCGTGTAGTCGAGGAGGAGGACGGCGAGCACGAGCTCCACCGCCTGGGGGACGCGGAGGCACGGTAGAACGCCCCAGCGCCGGGCGGCGACGACCTGTGCCAGGGGGACGACGACGGGCCGCTCGACGAGCGCGACCGTCGCCGCCGCGAGCGCCGCGACGAGGAGGTTCCGCGCCAGGCGGCGGGGGCGCGGCTCGACGGGGCGGCGGAGCGGCCGCCACGCTTCGAGCGCGAGGAGGACGGCTGCCGTCCCGGCGACGACGAGGGAGGCGGGCGAGAGGAGTCGGCCGAGCGCCGTCATGCCGTGCTCACGACGCCACGCTGGCACGCGCTCCCCGCCCCGCCAGCCCACGGCCCCGAACCGCTTCCTCCCCCGCCGTGGGGATGGCCGGCCTCGCGACGGGGGTCACACTGCCCCGCATGAACACGGCCGACGTGATGGTCGAGCGGCTCGCCGCCTGGGGCGTGGACGTCGTCTTTGGTCTTCCCGGCGACGGGATCAACGGGATCATGGAGGCGCTCCGCGTCCGGCGCGACCGCATCCGCTTCGTCCAGGTGCGGCACGAGGAGGCGGCCGCGTTCGCAGCCTGCGCCTGGGCGAAGTTCACCGGCCGACTCGGCGTGTGCCTCGCGACCTCGGGCCCGGGGGCGATTCACCTGCTGAACGGCCTCTACGACGCGAAGATGGACAAGGCGCCGGTGCTCGCGCTCACGGGCCAGACGTACCACGACCTGATCGGCATGGACTACCAGCAGGAGGTCGATCTCCCGACGCTCTTCAAGGACGTCGCGTGCTTCGACCACCACGTGAACGGCGCGAAGCACGTGCGGAGCCTCGTCGACCGCGCCTGCCGCACCGCGCTCTCCCTCCGCGGCGTCGCGCACCTGACGACGCCGGTCGACATCCAGGAGCAGGCGTGCTCGGCCGACGAGGTCGGCGAGAAGTTCGTCCCCGGCCACACGTCGGCCGCGTGGACGCCGCCCGTCGTCGTCCCGCCCGAGGTCGAGGTGGGGCGCGCGGCGCAGGTTTTGAACGCCGGTACGCGGACCGTCATCCTGGCGGGCGCGGGCGCGCGCGGCGCAGGCGACGAGCTCGAGCGCCTCGCCGAGACGCTCGCCGCGCCGATCGTGAAGCCGCTCCTCGGGAAGGACGTCGTCCCGGACGACTCGCCCTGGACGACGGGCGGCATCGGCCTCCTCGGCACGCTGCCCTCGGAGAAGGCGCTCGAGGACTGCGACACGCTCCTCATGGTCGGCACGAGCTTCCCGTACATGGAGTTCCTCCCGAAGCCGGGGAGCGCGCGCGGGGTTCAGATCGACATCGACCCGACGCGGCTCGGCCTCCGCTATCCGGTCGAGGTGGGGCTGGTGGGAGACGCGCGGGCGACGCTCCAGCTCCTCCTCCCGAAGCTCCGCCGCCGCGAGGACCGCTCCTTCCTGGAACGCGCGCAGGCGGGGATGAAGGACTGGTGGGAGCTGATGGACGCTCGCGCGACGCGCGAGAGCGTGCCGCTCAAGCCGCAGATGGTCGCCGCCGAGCTCGACCGCCTCCTCGCCGACGACGCCATCGTCACGACCGACAGCGGGACGATCACGACCTGGGTCGCCCGGCACGTGCGCATCAAGCGCGGGCAGCGCTTCTCGTGCTCGGGGAACCTCGCGACGATGGCGCCCGGGCTCCCCTACGCGGTCGCGGCACAGATCGCCTATCCGAGCCGCCAGGTGGTCGCGTTCGTCGGCGACGGCGGCTTCACGATGCTCATGGGCGAGCTCGCGACGGCCGTGAAGTACGAGCTGCCGATCACGGTCGTCGTGATCAAGAACAACACGCTCGGTCAGATCAAGTGGGAGCAGATGGTGTTCCTCGGCAACCCGGAGTACGGGGTCGACCTCCAGCCGATCGACTTCGTCAGGTACGCCGAGGCGGTCGGCGCGGTCGGCGTTCGGTGCGAGCGGCCGAACGAGGTGCGGCCGGCGATCGCCGAGGCGCTCGCGGCGCGGCGGCCGGCGATCGTCGAAGCGGTCGTCGACCCGTTCGAGCCGCCGATGCCGGCGCGCGCGACGCTGCGGCAGGCGCTCCACTTCGCGGAGGCGCTCGCCCGCGGCGAGCCGAGCCGAGTCCGCATCGCGCTCACGCTCTTCCGCGACAAGTGGATGGACCTGACCGGCACCTGAGCGGCGGGCGTCCGTGCGGATCGAGTTCCCGTATCCGGGCTGGGCAGGGATCGAGCCGGTCGACGTGCCCGACGCGCGGCTCCTCGGCGTCTGGACGCCGGTCGCGATGCGGGACGTCGACGAAGCGACGGTGCTCGCCGACGGTTTCGCCCACCCGCACGGCGCGCCGCGGCTCCGCGACGCGGTCCGCCCGACGGACCGCGTCCTCCTGCTCGTCGAGGGCGGCACGCGCGGCACGCTGCTCACGCGCCTCCTGCCGCCCGTGCTCGACGAGCTCCGGGCGAGCGGCGCGACCGCTTCCCGATCCGGCAGCACCGCTGGCTCGACCCCGACCGCCTCGAGCGCTCCGGCGAGACGTCGGACGGCGTCCCGGTCACCGCGAACGAGCTTCTCCGCGAGGCCGACTTCGTGCTCGGGCTCGGCTCGATCGTCCCGCATCGGATCGAGGGCTTCTCGGGCGGCGCGAAGATCGCGTTCCCCGGCGTCGCCGGGCGCGAGATGCAGGAGAAGAGCCAGTGGGAGGCCGCGCTCCGGATGTCGGAGACGGTGATGGGCGTCGCCGAGAACCCGATGCGACTCCGCATGGAGGAGGCGGCGCGCATGGTCGGCCTCCGCTGCGTCGTGAACGTCGTCTCCGATCGCGAGGGGCGGATGGTCGGCTGCTTCGCCGGCGACCCGGTGGTGGCGGTCGGCGGCGGAGAAGAGCCGTCTCGGGCTCCGGCACGCCGCGACGGCGGCGGACGCGCTCGCGATGGCGTTCGCGCGCCAGGGGCCGGACGCGATGGTCGCCGTGCTCCACCACGGCGGCCACATCCTGCCCCTCGTCGAGGACGACGTCCCCGCCTTTTGACGGCGCGCGCGCGCCGCCCTATGCCGCGGGCGTGCGGCTCGCCGTCGTCGTCCCGACGCTCGAGGAGGAGGCGCGGATCGGGGGGACCCTCGCCGCGCTCGCGGCGGTGCCGGGCGTGGCGGAGGTCGTCGTGGCCGACGGCGGGAGCCGCGACCGCACCGTCGCCGTCGCGCGCGGCTTCGCGGGGGTCCGCGTCGTCACCGCGCCGCGCGGCCGCGGCACGCAGCTCAACGCAGGCGCGCGCGTGGCCGTGGGCGACGTGCTCCTCTTCCTCCACGCGGACGTCTCGCTGCCACCCGACGCCGTGGCGTGGGTCGAGCGGGCGCTCGCGGACCCCGCCGTCGTCGGCGGCGGGTTCCGGACGTGGACGGTCGCCGAGGGCGCGCGCTCGTGGGTCGTGCCGCTGCTCCACCTGGCCGACGCCCGCTCGCGCGTCGCACGGCTCCCGTACGGCGACCAGGCGGTCTTCGTCCGTCGCACGGCGTTCGACGCGGTCGGCGGCTTCCCGGAGCAGCCGCTCATGGAGGACGTCGAGCTCGCCCGGCGCCTCGCACGCCTCGGGCGGCTCGTCGTCGTGCCGGCGTCCGTCGTCGTCTCGGGACGGCGGTTCGTCGCGCGGCCGCTGCGCTCGCTGGTCGCGATGCGCCTCTTCCCCCTCCTCTACCGGCTCGGCGTCGCGCCGGACGTCCTGGCGCGGCTCTACGGCGACCCGCGCTGAGCCGCCCGCGGCGCCGGACCCGGGATTGACGCGCCGAGCGCCCCCCGGCTAGCACCGCCGCATGGGAGCCCGCATTCTTGCCGTCGTCGCCCTCCTCGCCCTCCTTCTGGGGAGCGGGCCCGCGCGGGCCGAGGACCCGGGTGCGAAGGCGCTGCGGGGGCTCGCGGCGATCGGGACCGGGGTGCTCGAGGTCCCCGGCAACATGGTGCTCGAGTCCGACATCCGCGGGCCGGGTGTCGGCATCCCGCTCGGCTTCGTGAAGGGCCTCGCGATGATCGTCGTCCGCGAGCTGGTCGGCGTCTACGAGCTCGTCTCGGCGCCGTTCCCGGCGCCCGCCGGGTACCGGCCGATCATCCGCCCCGAGTACCCGTGGGACTACTTCGACCCGACCGAGCGCGCGCGCCTCGTCCGTCGCGGCGGCGAGCTCGGCCGCTAGGAGCGGAGCGCCGCCGCGAGCGTCCGCCACTCCGCGCGCGGCAGCGCGGCCGGATCGGCCGTCAGCACCTGCACGGCGACGTGGTCGGCGCCCGCATCGAGATGGGCGCGGACGCGGGCGCGGATGGCGTCCACGTCGCCCCAGGCGACGATCGCGTCGACCAGCCGGTCGCTCCCGCCGCCCGCGAGATCCGCGTCGTCGAAGCCGAGGCGCCGGAGGTTCCGCGCGTAGTTCGGGAGCGGCAGGTACGTCGCCATGTGCGCCCGGGCGATCGCGCGCGCGGCCGCCGGACCGCGCTCGAGGACGACCGCCTGCTCCGGTGCGAGGAGCGGGCCGCGCCCGAGGATCGCGCGCGCCCGCGCCGTGTGCTCGGGCGGCACGAAGTAGGGGTGCGCCCCGTCGGCGCGCGCCGCGGCGAGCGCGAGCATCTTCGGGTGGAGCGCGCCGAGCACGCGCCGCGGCGGCACGGCCGGCGAGGCGGCGCGGAACGGCGCCCGGTCCATGGCCTCGAGGTAGGCCCGCATGAAGGCGAGCGGCCGCCGATACGCGTGCCCGCGGAGCCCCTCGACGAGCGGCACGTGGCTCACGCCCAGCCCGAGGAGAAAGCGGTCCGGGAACCGCTCGGCGAGCGTCTTCTGCGCCGCCGCCGTGGTCACGGCGTCGCGGCCCCAGACGTTCGCGATGCCGGTCGCGACGACGATCGTCTTCGTCGCCGCGAGGAGAAGCGCCGCGTTCGTGAACGCCTCGCGGCCGACGGCCTCCGGGAACCAGAGCGCCCCGTAGCCGAGCGACTCGATCTCCGCGGCCGCCGTCTGCGCCTCCGCCATCGGGTGCAGGTCGAGGGCGAAGGTCCAGACGCCGACGCGGCCGATGTCCATCTCAACCTCCGATCGTCACGAGGGGGTGCCCCCACGTGTACCGGATCGCCCGGCGCGACCGCTATCCCCAGGACGCGGCCCGCGCACGGCGCCGCGATCGGGATCTCGAGCTCCGGACGACGCCGTCGGTCAGGGGCGTGCGCCGCGGCGCTTCGGGCCGGGCTCCGACGGCAGGAGGTCGTACGCCAGCGCGCCCCAGTCGCCGAGGATCGGGCGTGTGTCGCGCGGGGCGATGTTCTCCTCGATGCCGAACGCCTCGGCCGTCCGGAAGGGCGAGTGGAGCGCGTCGAGCTTCGCCTCGATCTCGCGACGCCGGGCGGCGAGATCGGGCCCGGCTTCGATCTCGCGCCCGCACGCCGCCTGCACGCCGCCCTCGATCTGGGCGAAGGCCCCGTCCTTCCTCTCCACCTCGCTGTGGACCGCGCCGCACCGGCGGACCGGGACGTCCGAGCCGCCGAGCGCCGCGTCGTCACCAGCGTTCTCTGCTACGGAACGCCGCGGCGTGAACGGTCCGCCGCTTGTCGATCCCCGCCGGCTTCGCTACAGCTCGCGCGCCATGCTCGCCTGCCTCGACCTGGAGGGCGTCCTCGTCCCCGAGATCTGGATCGACGTCGCGGAGCGGACCGGCATTCCCGAGCTCCGCCGGACGACGCGCGACGAGCCCGACTACGACGCGCTCATGCGGGGCCGGCTCGCGATCCTCGAACGGCACGGGCTCGGCCTGCCGGACATCCAGGCCGTCATCGAGCGGATGGCGCCGCTCGACGGGGCGGTCGCGTTTCTCGACTGGCTCCGCGACCGCGCGCCCGTCGTCATCCTGTCCGACACCTTCTACGAGTTCGCCGCGCCGCTCCTGCGGAAGCTCGGGCACCCGACCCTCTTCTGCAACGCCCTCGAGACGGACGCGCGCGGGCGCCTCACGGGCTACCGGCTGCGCCTTCCGGACGGGAAGCGGCGCGCCGTCGAGGCGCTCCGCGCGCTCGCCTTCCGGGTGGTCGCCGCCGGGGACTCTTATAATGATACGACGATGCTCGCCGCGGCCGACGCCGGCATCCTCTTCCGCCCGCCGGCGAACGTCGTCGCCGACTTCCCCCAGTTCCCCGTCGCCCGGACCTACGACGAGCTGCGGGACGCGTTCGTACGGCACTCCGCACGCGAGCTGCGCCCCTGAGCCGCCCGGACGCGACGCCGGCTACCCGGGCGGCACGAGCCGGTGGAGTGCCACGGCGGCGGCGGTCGCGACGTTCAGCGAGTCGACGTCGGGCGCCGTCGGAATCGTGACCGCGACGTCGGCCAGCGCGCACGCCGCGGCGCTGAGCCCGTCGCCCTCGTTGCCGAGGAGGAGGACGAGCCGCGACCCGGCCGGACACCGCGCGGCGAAGTCGTCGATCGGGACGGCGCCGCGCCGGACGACGAGCGCGACGAGCGTCGCGCCGCCGGCGCGGAGCCGCACGAGGCCGCCCGGCCAGTCGCCCACCTCGGCCCACGGCACGGCGAGCGTCGCGCCGAGCGAGACGCGGATCGCCTTGCGGGAGAGCGGGTCGGCCGAGCCGGGCGAGAGGAGGACGCCGCGCGCGCCGAACGCGGCCGCGTTCCGGAAGAGCGCGCCGACGTTGTCCGGCTGCGCGACCCGCTCGGCGACGACGAGCGCGCCGCCCGGCGCACCGGCGATCGCCTGGGCGGCGTCCGCGGCCGGCACCGACCGCACGCCGAGCGCGAGGCACCCGCGGTGGAAGTGGAAGCCGACGACCGCCTCGATCGTCGGGTGCGACGCGACGAAGACGCGCACGTCGGGGGCGAGCCGGGCCGAGACGTCGGCGAGCGCCGCGAGCGCCGGCGGGGTCACGAGGAGCGAGCGCACCGGGTAGCGCCCGGCCAGGACGAGCCGCCGGACGGCGAGACGGCTCTCGACGACGAACGTGCCGTCGCGCCGACGGCGGTCCCGGTCGCGCAGCTCCCGGTAGCCCGCGAGCCGGGGGTCGCCCGGGTCGCCGACCGCCTCGATGATCACGCGCGTCCTCTAGGACCCGGCGCGGCCGCGGTCAACGTTCCCCCTTTCCCGAGCGCGCGCGTTCGACTAGCACCGGCGCCATGACGCCCCCCGGCGACGTCGCCGCGCTCGAAGCCGCCTGGCGCGCCCGCGGCCGGTTCGTCACGCTCCCGGAAGGTCACCGGCTCTTCGCCGTGCAGGAGGGCCACGGCCCCGACCTCGTGCTCGTCCACGGCTTCCCGTCGACGAGCCACGACTTCGCGGCCGTCCTGCCGCTCCTCACACGGCGCTTCCGCGTGACGGTCTTCGATCAGCTGGGCTTCGGGTTCTCGGACAAGCCCGCGGGCGACACCTCGTACTCGCTCCTCGACCAGGGCCGGCGGGCGGGCGAGCTGCTGGCGGCGCTCGGCGTCGCGCGCGCCGTCGTCGTCGGGCACGACATGGGGCTCACGGTGGCCGTCGAGATGCTCTGCCGGCACGAGGAGGGCACCCTCGGCGTGGACGTCGCCGGCCTCGTCCTCTCGAACGGGAGCCACCTCGTCGAGCTCGCGCGCGTGACCCCCTTCCAGTACGCGATCATGACCGACGACGGCGCCGCGGCGTTCGCCGCGAGCTACGACCCGGAGGCGTTCGCAACCGCGCTTCGCGCCGTCTGGGCCGACGCGGGCCGCACGCCGGCGGTCGACATCCGCGCGATCGCCTGGTGGCTCGCGGCGGGCGGCGGGCTCGCGGTCCTGCCGCGGATCGCGCGCTACAACCTCGAGCGCTCCTGGTACGCGGACCGCTGGCGGCCGATCCTCGAGCGCACGCCCCTCCCCGTCCACGTCGTCTGGGGGAGCGCCGATCCGATCGCCGTGCTCGAGATCGGGCGGCGGCTCGCCGCCATGGCGCGCACCGAGCTCGTCGTGCTGGACGGCGTCGGGCACTACCCGCAGATGGAGGCGCCGGAGGCGTGGGCCGCCGCCGTCGCCCGTGCCGCGGCGTGAAGGAGGATGGATGGAAGCGCTCCGCACCCCGGACGAACGGTTCGCGAACCTGCCCGGCTACCCCTTCGCGCCGCACTACCTCGACGTCGGCGGCCTCCGGGTTCACTACGTCGACGAGGGGCCGCGCGACGCGGCGCCCGTCCTGCTGCTCCACGGCGAGCCGTCGTGGTCGTACCTCTACCGCAAGGTGATTCCGCTCCTCTCGGGGGCCGGGCACCGCGCGATTGCCCCGGACCTGGTCGGCTTCGGGCGCTCGGACAAGCCGGTTGGGCGCGAGGACTACACCTACCAGCGCCACGTCGACTGGATGCGCGCCGTCGTCGAGGGACTCGATCTCCGCGAGGTGACGCTCGTCTGCCAGGACTGGGGCGGGCTGATCGGGCTCCGCCTCGCCGCCGAGCACGAGGACCGCTTCGCGCGCATCGTCGCCGCGAACACGTTCCTGCCAACGGGCGACGTCGACCCGGGACCCGCCTTCCGCGCCTGGAAGGACTACTCGCAGACGACGCCGGACTTCCACGTGGGCGGCATCGTCCGCGGCGGCTGCGTGACCGATCTCCCGCCCGAGGTCGTCGCCGCGTACGACGCGCCGTTTCCCGACGACCGCTACAAGGCCGGCGCGCGGCAGTTCCCGGTGCTCGTTCCGGTCCGGCCCGACGACCCGGCGGCCGGCCCGAACCGGAAGGCCTGGGAGGTCCTCGGCCGGTGGCGGAAGCCCTTCCTCACCGCGTTCAGCGACCAGGACCCGATCACGCGCGGGGGGGACCGGTTCTTCCAGCAGGCGGTGCCCGGCGCGGCGGGCCAGCCGCACACGACGATCGCGGGCGCCGGGCACTTCCTCCAGGAGGATCGGGGGGAGGTGCTCGGCCGGGTCGTCGTCGACTTCCTCGCCCGGACGGCGTGAGCCGCCGTCCCTTGTCTTTGCACTCGGCATGCACTAACTCGGCCGACGTGCAACGCCACATCGGAAGAAGGAGGGGGACATGGCGAATCCGATGACTCCACAGGAGCTCGCAGCATCGATCGAGGGCCGCTCCGACGACGAGATCGTGAAGGGCGTCGAGGCGCAGGGCATCGACGACGTGCTCGGCGCGATCGCGGACGGGATGTGCGCGGCGTTCGTCCCCGCCAAGGCGGGCGGACAGAGCGCCGTCATCCAGTACGACATCACGGCCGGGGGTCAGAAGCACACCTTCCAGCTGAAGGTCGCGGACGGGAAGTGCGAGGCGATCCGGGGCAGCGGCGGAGCCGCCCGCGTCACGCTCACGCTCTCGCTGCCGGATTTCCTCCGGCTCGTGACCGGCAAGCTGAACGGCATGCAGGCGTTCATGTCGGGCAAGCTGAAGCTCGCGGGCGACATGATGTTCGCGCAGGTGATGCAGGGCTGGTTCCAGCCGCCCGCCTGAGCCGAGGATGGGCCGGGTGAGCGAGGTGGCCGAGGGTCTCTGGTCGGGGACCCTCGGGCCGGACCAGCATCACCCCTGGTTCGCGCTCCACGAGCTCGAGGAGCTCGACCGCGGCGTCGCCTTCGTCTCGAGCTTCGCGAACGTCGCGGCCTTCGACACCGACGACGGGCTCGTCCTCGTCGACACGGGGAGCTTCCTCCTCGCCGGCCAGATCCACGCCGCGATCCGCGGGTGGTCGTCGCGCCCGCTCCACACGGCCGTCTTCACGCACGGCCACGTCGACCACGTCTTCGGCGTCGGGCCGTTCGAGGAGGAGGCGCGGACGGCGGGCTGGCGGCGCCCGCACGTCGTCGCGCACGAGGACCTGCCCGCGCGCTTCGACCGCTACCGGACGACGGCGGGATGGAACGCCTGCATCAACGCGCGGCAGTTCCGCATGCCGAACCTCCGGTGGCCGACGGAGTACCGCTACCCCGACGAGGTCTACCACGCGACGCACACGGTCACCGTCGGCGGGCTCCGCCTGGAGCTCGTCCACGCGCGCGGGGAGACGGACGACCACACGTGGGTGTGGGTCCCCGACCGCCGGGTCCTCTGCACCGGCGACCTCTTCATCTGGGCGAGCCCGAACGCGGGCAACCCGCAGAAGGTCCAGCGCTACCCCCACGACTGGGCCCGGGCGCTGCGCGCCATGCAGACGCTCGACGCCGAGCTGCTGCTGCCCGGCCACGGCTACCCGATCCGCGGCGCGGCCCGGATCCGCCAGGCGCTCGGCGAGACCGCCGAGCTGCTCGAGTTCCTCCACGACCGGACGCTCGAGATGATGAACGCGGGCGCCACGCTCGAGGAGATCGTGCACGCCGTCGTGCCGCCGCCGGCGCTTCTCGCGCGACCATACCTCCAGCCCGTGTACGACGAGCCGGAGTTCGTCGTGCGGAACGTCTGGCGGCTCTACGGCGGCTGGTGGGACGGGGACCCGGCGCACCTGAAGCCCGCGCCGACGTCCGCCCTCGGCGCCGAGGTCGCGGCGCTCGCGGGCGGCGCGGACCGCCTCGCCGCGCGCGCGCTCGAGCTCGCCGCGAAGGACGAGCTCGCGCTCGCGTGCGACCTCGTCGAGCTCGCCGCGCGCGGCGCGCCCGACGACCCGGAGATCCGGCGGGCGCGCGCCCGCATCTACCGCCAGCGCGCGGGCACCGAGCGCTCGGTGATGGCGCGCGGCGTGTACGACGCCGCCGCGGCGCGGGACGAGGACGCGTGAGAGCACGCGCGCCCGCGGCGGCGCGCCTGCGCGCGCGGCTCGTGACCGGCGTCGAGCCGGTCCGGGACGGGCGCCGAGGCTAGACGCGCGGGAGCACCTCGGTCCCGAAGCGCCGGAGCATCTCCTCGCCCGCGAACGCGATCACCACCTCCTCGACCTCCCAGTCGCGCGCGCGCCGGCGGATCTCGGCGACGCACTCCTCCGCCGTCCCGATCAGGAAGAGCGGCGCCCGGCGGATCGCGTCGCGGCTCGTCCCGAGCATGGCCGCGAAGCGCCCCGCCGTCTCGGCGGCGTCCGCGGGGCTCGCCGCGACGACGGTCGTGAAGGTGACGTTGCTGATCGCGATCGCGCGCGGATCGCGCCCGAGGCGCGCCGCCTCCTCGCGGACGAAGCGGACCTTGGCGCGGAAGGGGTCGTCGCCGAGCTTCCCCACGCCCGCGAGCGAGATGTAGCCGCGCCGGCCGACCGCGCCGATGATGTTCAGCGCGTCGGCGTGCTTCGCGGCGAGCCGGAGGAGGCCGCGCCCGCCGCCGCCGAGCAGGATGGGCGGCCGCGGCCGCTGCACCGGCCGCGGAAGCAGCGTCGCGTCCCGGAAGCGGTAGAACTCGCCCTGGAAGCTGAACGGTCCTTCGCCCCAGAGCCCGGCGAGGCAGGCGAGCGCCTCGTCGAGCATCCGCAGCCGGGTCGCGATGTCGGGGAACGGGAGGCCCGTCATGCGGAACTCGGTCTCGGTCCAACCCGTCCCGAGTCCCGCGAGCGCCCGGCCGCCCGACAGCGCGTCGAGCGTCGCGAGGCTCCGCGCCGTGACGGCAGGGTGGCGGAAGAGATTGCAGAGGACGAGGTGTCCCACGCGGACCCGACGCGTGGCCTCGGCGACGACCGCGGCCTGCACGATCGGATCGTACGCGGGGAGGTCCGTCCGGCTCCGCTCCGGGCCCTCGTGCACGAGATGGTCCGGGAAGTAGACGGCGTCGAAGCCGAGCCCTTCGGCCATCTGCGCCGTGTCACGGAGCGCCACCCAGTCGAGGGCGCCGATCTGCACGCCGAATCGCATCGCGTCGTCCTCGCACCTTCCCTACCAAACCGGGCGCGGGCCGCGCCAGCCGGCCGGAGGACGGTCAGCCGCGCGGCTCGGGCCGCGGGACGAGACGGATCTCGACGCGGCGGTTCCGCGCGCGTCCCTCCTCGTCGGCATTCGGAGCGGCGGGGCGATGCTCGCCGTACCCAGCAGCGATCGTCCGCGCGGTCAGCTCGGGCGCCTCCGTCGCGAGCTCGCGCGCGACCCGCGCCGCACGCGCGAGCGACAGCTCGAGGTTCGAGGGATACGCGCCGCCGTGGATCGGGACGTCGTCCGTGTGCCCGCCGACCTCCACGTCGAAGCCGGGCATCGACCGCGCGAGGGTCCCGATGCGGCGGAGGATCGGGGCGGCGCCGGGCAGAAGCTCCGCGCTGCCCGAGGGGAAGGTGATCGTGTCGCTCAGCGTGACGACGAGGTCCGCGTCGCGGACGGCGACGTGGACGGCGTCGGCGCGGCCGTCCGCGGCGACGAGCGCGCGCAGCGCACGCTCGGCGCCCGCGAGCTCCGTCGCGACCGGCGCCCGCGCCGGCGCGTCGGCCGCCGGCACCGGCGTCTCGACGGCGGGGTGCACAGCGGGCGCGGGCGTATCGGGGACGGTCGCGACGGGGCGGTCCGGTTCCGCCGCCGCGGGCGCGGCCGTGCGCGGCGGCGCGTCGGCCGGCGGCGAGGCGCCCGGCGCCGGCGCAGCCGGCGGGGGCGCGGGCGCGGGGCCCGGAGGCGCCGGCCGCTCGGCGGCGCCGACGAGCACCGCCGACACGAGCACGAACGCGAACAGCTGGAGGACGAGATCGCTGAAGGTGACGAGCCAGCCCGTCTGGTCGTCGTCGAGCGGCGGCGGCGCCGGTGCGCGCGGGCGGCGGCGCTCAGGCGGCACGATCCGCGATCCCGAGGACCGGCCGCCGCCGCGGGGCCGCCCCACCGACGTAGCCGAGGAGCATGCGCTCGACGCGCGTCGGGTACTCGCGCTGCCGGATCAGCACGACGCCGTCGAGGACCATCTGCGTCCGGAGCGCCTCGCGCGCGAGGTGCGCGTGAAGCTTCGTCGCGAGCGGCAGGACGACGACGTTCGCGAGCACGGCGCCGTAGAGCGTCGTCAGCACGGCGACCCCGAGGCCGGGTCCGACGGCCGCCAGGCTCCCGTCGCCGAGGTGGCGCATGAGCAGCACGAGCCCGATGAGCGTGCCGATGAGCCCGAACGCCGGGAAGAGCTTGCCGAGCGTCACGAGCACGTGCCGCGCGGCCTCGCCCTCGGCCGCCGCCCGGCGCGCCTCCGCCGAGAGCAGGTCGACGAGCTCGTCCTCGTCCCGGCACTCGAGCGCGAGCGCGATGCCGCGGCGGATGAGCGGGTCGCGCTCGCCAGCCGCCGCGCGCTCGAGCGCGGGCTCGCCCTCCGTCCGGTACACGCGCGCGAGCCGCTTGAGCGACGCGATCGCGTCGGCCGGCCCGGGCTCGGTGTCGAGCGCGGCCAGGACGTGCCGCCACGCGCTCTCGAGGCGCGCGCGCGGGAAGGTCATGGCCGTGACGGCGAGCGGCCCCCCGACGGTGATCACGAGCGAGAGCGGGTCGAGGAAGTGGGTGACGAGGGCGACGACCGCGACGACGACCGCCGCGCCGAGGCCGACACCGGCGCGTCCGGAGCCGGCGAGCGCGGCGAGGACGTCTCGGGGAGGCATGCTCGCTCGAAGCACGTGCGGTGCCGGTCAGGAACCGTGCCGCGCCGCGGGGCGGACGCCGGGACGCCCGGCAAGCGCTGCCCCGGTCGGCAGGGGCTGCCGGGGCCCGGCCGGGTCGGCGCCTCGCTCGGGGCCCGCACCGCGCGGGCCGCCCGGTCAGCGCCCGATCGCGGAGAGCGGAAGCACGGACACGTCGACGGGCGCGTCCCGGCCGCGGATCGGGGTCCCCGGACGCGGCTCGAGCCCGACGGTCGCGTCGCCGCCGGCGTCGTACGTCGACGCGTCGATCGCCATCGCGGCGGCGAGGTCGCGCGTGAGCGACTGGAGGCGGGCGGCGAGGTTCACCGTGTCGCCCACCGCCGTGTAGATGAGCCGGTCGACGGCGCGGACGTTCCCGACGAACGCCGGGCCGGTCGCGATCCCGACGCCGACCGCGATCGGCGTCGCGTCGGGTCCGTCGGCGAGGCGCGCGACGACGCGGACGATCTCGCGGCCGGCCTGCACCGCCGCGCGCGCGTGGCGGGCGAGCGGCTCGGGCGCGGCGAACACGGCCATGAGCCCGTCGCCGAGGAACTCCGAGCCGGGCGGCGACGGGCGCCGGCACGTACCGTCCGAACGCCTCGCGCATCGCGCGCTCCTGCCGCAGCACCTCGTCGCGTCGGCCGCGGTCCACGCGGCACCGACGACGAGCGGCGTGACCGGTCCGAGGCGCGCCGCCCACGCGAGCCAGAGCGCGAAAGCGACGAAGTAGGGCGCGGCCGTGCCGAGCACGATGGCGGCGGCGCCGAGCCAGGCGACGGCCGCCCGCACGTGAAAGAACTCCTCCAGCATGCGCGGCGCCCACCACACGACCGCGGCGCCGGCGGCGAGGGCGAAGAGGAGCCCGAGCGCCGCCGCGCGCCCCGGCGAGGTGCCGCCGAGCGCGACGAGGAACGGGACGAGCACGATCCCCGCGAGCGGCGGCGCCGCGAGCGGCGGGAACGCGGCGCCGTCCGACACCGCCGCGAGGAGCGTGAGCGCCGTTGCGCGTGCCGGCGTCACGGTACGCGCGGCGCTGTCGCCGACGTCCCGGGCGTGGCCGCGCGCGAAGCGAGCTGCGCGCTGGTCGGCACGATCGGCGCGCACGATCCTACGGCACGGCCGGTGCGTGCAAGAGGACGCGCGCCCGAGCGCCACCGGCGCGCTCGGGCGCGACCGACGCGTCGGCGCGTCACACCGTCGCGCCCGCACCGAGCGGCGTGGACCCGCGCTGCAACCACCCGAAGCCGGACGTCCTCTTCGCGGGCGACACGGGTGGCGGGAACAGCCAGGTGATCCTCAGCGGCGAGTATTCCGCCCACAGCGATTGTCTCGTCGGGCCGCCCCCGGCACCCGGAGGCGATGCTCGCCCGTGTCCGCTCCGGCGCGCTCCGCGGCGTCGACGCGCTCGTCGTCGACGTCGAGGTCGACGTCTCCTCGGGCCTGCCGCACACTACCACGGTCGGCCTCCCCGACGGCGCCGTTCGCGAGGCGAGCGACCGCATCCGCGCCGCGCTCCGCAACTCCGGGTTCGAGTACCCGCAGCGCCGCGTGACCGTGAACCTCGCGCCCGCCGGGGTCCGCAAGGAGGGCCCCCACTACGACCTCGCGATCGCGCTCGGCGTCCTCGCCGCGGAAGCGAGGTGGCCGCTGCCCGATCTCGCGGCCGCCTGCGTCCTCGGCGAGCTCGGCCTCGACGGTCGCGTGCATCCGGTCCGCGGCGCGCTTCCGATCGCCGCGGCGGCGAAGCGTGCCGGGCTCCGCGAGCTTCTCGTGCCGGCCGCGAACGCGGCCGAGGCGGCCCTCGCCGACGGGGCGCCGGTCGTCGGCGTCGAGACCCTCGTGGAGGCGGTCGCCCATCTCCGCGGCGAGGCGCCGCGCGCGCCGACCACGATCGACGCCGCCGCGCTCCTGGCGGCGGCACCCGTCGCCGCCGGCGACCTCGCGGACGTTCGCGGGCCAGCCCCACGCGAAGCGGGCGCTCGAGGTCGCAGCGGCCGGCGGCCACAACCTGTTGCTCATCGGACCTCCGGGTTCCGGCAAGACGATGCTCGCTCGCCGCCTCCCGTCGATCCTCCCGCCGCTCACGCTCGACGAGGCGATCGAGGTGACGGCGATCCACAGCGTCGCGGGGCTCCTCGACGGGCACCCGCTCGTCGCGACGCGCCCCGTCCGGGCGCCGCATTGCTCCGTCTCCGACGCCGCGCTCCTCGGCGGCGGCGTGCCGATCCGTCCCGGCGAGGTGACGCTCGCCCACCACGGCGTCCTCTTCCTCGACGAGCTGCCGGAGTTCCGCCGCAACGTGCTCGAGCCGCTCCGCCAGCCCCTCGAGGAGCGGCGCATCACGGTCGCCCGCGGCGCCGGCGCGGTCCCCTTCCCCGCCGCGTTCCAGCTCGTCGCCGCGATGAACCCCTGTGTCTGCGGGTGGCTCGGCGACCCGTCGGCCCAGTGCCGCTGCACGCCGCCGCTCATCGACCGGTACCGCGCGCGCGTGTCCGGGCCCCTCCTCGACCGGATCGACCTCCACGTCGAGGTGCCGCGCGTCGCCGTCACCGCACTCGCCGACGACGTCGCGGGCGAAGAGCCGTCGGCGGCCGTGCGGGCGCGCGTCATCGCCGCACGCGCCCGGCAGCAGGCGCGCTTCGCGGGACGGCCGTTCGCGGTGAACGCGCACGTCCCCGGACGGGAGGTGCGGCGGTGGTGCCGGATCGACGAGCGCGGGCGGAAACTCCTGGAAGTGGCGAGCGACCGGCTCGGGCTCTCGGCCCGGGCGTACACGCGGATTCTCCGCGTGGCTCGGACGATCGCGGACCTCGCGGGCGAGGCCCACGTGACGACGGCTCATCTCGCCGAGGCGATCCAGTACCGGAGCCTCGACCGCCGGCTCTCGGGGTGAGTGCGACCGGGCTGCGAGACGAGCTTCCGGACCGGGCCTCCTTTGGATTTGGAGAACGGCGCGACCCTCGAGCACGCGCTCGTCCGAGGAGGTCGAGTGCATCGCAGCGCCCGTCCGACGGCAGGGTAGTGGCACACGGCGCCCCGGTTGGCTAAGGTTCGCGTCGCGACGGACCGGAGGATGCGCGGTGGACCTCCGCGAACCCGACCGTTGCGCGGACGCAACCGTCCCGCTCGATGGGCGTGCACTCGGGATCGTGGATGCGCATCTGGCTCGCGACGAGCGCCGTCCCACTCGCGCCGGTCCCGGCACAGGCGGCGACGTATGCCGCGCGGCTCCACTGGCGGCCGAGCGCCGATCCGTCGATCACCGACTATGGGGTCTATCACCGGACCGGCGTGGGCGATCTGGCGCTCGAGCGCGTCGTGCCGGCGGCCGCCGCGACGATGCCCGTCCTCGTGGCCGGTCTGGATTCGTGCGCGGATCACGGATTCGCGCTCACCGCGTACGACGTCCGTGGCAACGAGAGCGCGATCTCGAACGAGGTGATCCTCGGCTACGCGACGGGGACTGCACCGGGCGCATGCACGCCCGTGCCGTGCGCGCAGTCGCCGAGCGGGGACGGCGGCACGCCACACCCGACGCGCCTCGTCATCCGGAGAACGCGGCGCGGTTTCGTATTCGTCGTCCGGACGTCGTTTCGTCCGCGCGCTGAATTCGACTGGACGACCGCCGACGTGCACCTCGTGCTGCGGGACGCGGCCCGTGTGACGCACTTCGCGACGAACATCCCCCACGCCGAGTTCGAGCGCACGGGGTCTCGCGCGGTCTACCGCACGGGCCGCCGCGGCGCCACGCGAAGCGTGCACCTTGCGCTCCGCCGGCGTCACGAACGGATGGTCATGAGGGCACGCGTGCGCGTCCTCGAGGACGCCGTCTCCGCAATCGTGCTCGACACGCGCGGAGCCGGCGCATCCCCGACGATCGAGTGGGCCGTCGTCTCCGATGCCGCGTGCGTGAACGGCGTCGCTCGGTGCGACGGAAAGGGGCCGCGATGCCGCTGACCAGCGTGCGGGAGATCGGCCTCGTCTTCCTCGCGATCGCGCTCGCGCCCGTCGCCGCGGGCGCACGCGACTGGCGGACGTGGCCCTTCAGCCCGACGTCGCCGTGGAATCACCCAATCGGCAGCTGGGCGCGCTACGCGGACGTGCCGGGCCTCACGAGCGTCCCGGCCGACCTCAACCACGACGAGCGCTGGACGTCTTCGATCGTGATCGCCCGCCCGACGGATCCCTTCGCGAGAGTCCTCTTCGCCCCGTCCGTCGGGCCGAGCTCGACGTGGACGTTCGTCGCACGGGGCGGCCAGGTCTGCGGCAACCCGCGCGAGACCGAGCTCGCGCTCGCAGCGGAAGCCTCCCCCACGCTCCGGTGGCAGGCGAACTACTACTCGACCGTAGCGGCGCCGAACACGAGCCGCCACGTCCTCCCACCCGACTTCCATCGCGCGTCCGCGGACTGGCACCCGGTCTTCCGGATGCCGGCCGGGGCATGCCCATCCCCGGACACCGACGGGTACTTGGCGGTGTTCCAGCCCGACGGCTGGGTGCTCGACGTCTACGCCGCGGTCGTGCTGTCGGACAACCGCGTACTCGGAACGGTCGCGAGCTACGTGGACGCGCGGCCGACGGCACCGGGTGGTGGAACGGCCGGCGCGCGAGCATGCTGCCGTCGTTCGCCGGCCTGATCCGCACGGGCGAGATCGCGGCCGGGCGGATCCCCCACGCGCTCGCCGCCCAGGTTCCGCGGACCGTCCTGGAGGCCGAGGCCGTGTGGCCCGCGTACGCGTTCGACCGCAACGCGGGGTACACGGGCACCCTGCCGATGGGCGCTCTCCTCGCGATCCGGCCCGGGGTCGACGTCGCCGCGATCGGTCTGCCGCCGACGGGGCAGGTGATCGCGCGCGCGGCGCAGGACTACGGCGTGTACACCGTGGAGCGCGGCGGCGCGGGCATCACGTTCCTCGCCGAGCTGAACAACCCGGAGATCCGGTGGCGGTCGGCCTCCGGCGAGGACGTGTGGGCGGAGGACGTCGCGATCATCGCGCGCTACCTGAAGCGCGTCACGAACAACACGGAAGCGACGCCGGGCGGCGGCGGAACACCCCGCGTCGCCCTCGCGCCGCCGCTCGACGAGCCCCCGCCGCCACCGCAGCTGCTGAGCGTCACGGTCGTCGAGTGACGCACGTGCGCGCGTGACGGCCCAGCCACGCGCGCGTCTCTTCGGGCGAGCTCCACGCGTTCCAGTGATCGCCGTGCACGGGCGGCCGTTGACCTCCGGCGGGGGCGCCCCCCCGTTCGCGGCCGGCGCCCGGGCGCCCCGGCGCCGGCCGCGAGGGCCGGCGCCGGGGCGTCGGGTGGGGCGATGACGCTACGGAGTGACGAACTGCGCGTCGCCCACGAGGCTCAACGAGCCCGGACCCGGGAGGTCCGCGAGGCTGTCGAGCGCCGGGCTACCCGTCGCAGGAATGCAGAAGTTGCTGACGAGCGTCGAGGAATGCGGATTGCCGTCGGTCAGATCGCCCGCGGGCGAGCCGGTCTGGCTGAACGCTTGCGCGGTCGGCTGACCGAACGCGCCCGCATGGTTCTGGCCGGGGCAGAAGAGCCCGTCGGCGGCAGTCGACGTGACCGATCCGGTGGTGAGAGGATTCAGGCTCACGGGCAGGGTGGCAACGAACGTTCCCGGGCTCGGGAGGCAGTCGAGGGTGGTGAGCCCGCTGTTCGTCGTCGTGCACGGTTGGCCCGCGTTCGCGCCGTAGGTGCAGGTGCCGCTCACGCACTGTGGGCACGCGGTCGGCAGCCCGAGCGTCAGGTAGACGCGCGAGGCGAGCGGGATGCTGACGCTGGATGCACCGGTGCTGGTGTCGACGGTTCCGCTCGCGTCGGCGGCGAACGTGTTCACGACGCAGCTCGATACGAACCCGTTGACGGCCACCGGAGGTCCGAAGAAGCAGTTGGCGTCGGCAGCACACCCGCCGGCCAGGCCAGCGCACTCCACGTCGGTGGTGCAGGAGACGGTCGGGTCGTTGACGCAGTGCCGGCTCGCCTCGGGACCGCGGGAGCAATCCCTCGGCCCGGTGCCGAAGCTCGCCGTGAGCGTCATCCCGTCGTCCGAGTTGAGGATCGAGGCGGCGTTCTCGGGAATCTGGGACGCCGGGACCTGCGCCTGCCCGCCGCCGATGTAGAGGCATCCGAGCCCGAGGTCCGAGAGCGACATCGTGGCGCCGGTGTCGGAGAAGATCCCGCCCGAGAACGGCGCATCCGGCGCCGTGTACTGGTGACCCAGGCTGGCGCCGCCGCAGTTCGCCGTGCCGGCCGTGGTCGTGAACGAGAGGTGCTGGCCGAGCGGCGGCGCGGTGGTCGTGGTCGTGCTGGTGGTCGTGGTCGTCGTCGTGGTCGTGGACGGGACCGCGATGTCACGCCAGATCTTCCGGGCGAACGTATTGGACAGGTCCTGCAGGGCTGCGACCGTCGCCTCGTTCGCGCAGTTCTTGAGGGACGACGCGAGCTTCCGCGTCGTGTCCGTGATGCAATCCACGGGCACGGCGGTTCCGCGACGCGTCGGCGACGTATAGCACCGGGTGACGGCCCGGGCGTTCTTCCCGGCTGCGGAGATCTCCCGGCTGTCGCAGACGTCCGGTCCGGGCGCGCCTCCGTTCACGGCATTCAGGACGCCGGAGACGAACTCGTCGACCGCCGCCTCGAGCGTCGGCCCGTCCTCGTCCGTCAGGCAGTCGCCCTGCTTCGTCGCGCGGGTGAAGGCGACCGTGAAGTGCTTTTCGGCCTGCTCGAGACACTTCGTGTCGACGGGGGTCCCGCGCAGGACGGCGCGCGCGTAGCACGCCGCCTTCGCCTTCACCTTCGTGCCGGCGGCCTTCACGGCGAGGCCGGCGCAGTCGCTGGCCGGCTGGGGCGCCGGGACGAACGCGATGGTGTCCAACCAGAACGATTCGAAGGTGCCGAGCTCGGTCACGCACAGCGACGGGCTGCTGATGACGACCTTCTCCGCTCCGGGCGGCGGGAAGTTCAGCGACATGGTCTGAATGCCGTCGATCGTCGGTGCTGCGGTCGTGCTCCCGAGGGACGCTCCGCCGGGCGCGAACCCCTCGGCCTTCACGATCTGGGTTCCCATGCAGTCGAGGATGTCCGCCGTGCTGACGTCGAACTGCACCGACGTCACCGGCGGATAGAACGTGAGCGTCTCCGGCGACGAGACGAGCCCGCCGGCCTGGTTCATCCCGATGCTGACGAACACGAGGACGTTCGGGAACGTCGAATTGATGCCCGCCCCGCTGACGTCGGCGACCGCTCCGCCGTTCTGGCCGAAGCCGGAGATCTTGACGCCGAGGTCGGCGTAGTGGTTCGGATCCAAGACGGGCAGCGGGGGGAAGATTCCGGTCGGCGCATTTGGGAAGTCGTCGAAGTTGACGACGTTCGCGGTCGGTGGCGGGGGCACGGGCTGGGCCGTTGCGGCGCTTACGAGTGCTGCGAGAATCGGGACGATCAAGAACCTGGACGATCTCATCGTGTCACGTCCTCCCGTTTTTTTCTCCGATCTCTGTCGGCTGGTACGAACACGCCGACGCCTTCTTGCCACCTGTCGTTCAGTTCCTTCCGATCACCTGCCCTCCCGCAGGGGCCGGCGAGTTGGGGTGGTCGGGGTCGCACCTCGGCCTCCGGCGCGTCGCGGGCACTTTGTACGCGGCGCCGATTCCCTCGCATCTCGACGGAGCTGACGGCTCGCGCCGAGATCCACGTTTCGCGTCGCCCGAATCGAGGGGCGCCCGGCGGCGGCGTTCCCCGGGCGGCCGGGCCATCGAACGCGCGGCGAGCACTCCTTCGTCCAGACCGACATGTCAGTTCGTCCCTTGACGCGGTGAGGTGCGCTTTGTCAAGCGATTTTTGCTGCTTGGCTTGTAAGAAACGTGACGGCGGCCCCGTCATGCACGTCTGATTGTGGTGCCCGCTCACCACCCGGCGCCGCCGGGACCACGCCTGCCTCCGACGCGTCGGTCTACCGTGTCCCACTCCGGCCCGCTGCCGCGACGCGCCACGGACCCCTCCGGCCGAGGCCGTCGGCGGGCCAGCAAGAGCCCGCGGAAGGTTCCGTCGGCCGCGGGCTCATTTGTGTCCGGCCGGGTTGGCGAGTATAGGGCGCGCTTGCGCGGGACGCTGGCAGGGGTCGTGGGGGTCGCGCTCCTCACGGGGGCAGCGTGCATCGCAGCCGACTCGCCGATCGTCGCGAGCCTCGAAGCCGTTGCGGCGAACGACGAAGGACCCTGCCCACCCGACCGCGAGTCCGCCGCTCCGCCCGCCGCACCGCCGCAGGCCGCGCCGTCGCCGCTCCGGCTTCGCGGCCAGAAGGTGACCGGGCCCCAGCTCCAGCGCTCCGAGGCCGGGTTCTCCTGGTCGCTCGGCCCGAAGCTCACGCTCGAGTTCGACTACGAGCGGAGCGGCCTGGCCCCGATGATGTCGCGGGACCACGACGACGGCTTCCTCACGCGGTTCAAGATCGGGTTCTGACCCGCGGGCGCCGGCCGCGCCACCGACTAGGTGACCCACGCCGGCCGCACACCGTGGCGCGGCGCCGGCTTCCCGCTCTCGTCCTGCTGCTCGTCGCGTCCGCGAGCGCCGAGGTCGTCGGCGCGCCGCCCCGCCGCGCGTCATCCCCCCGCGCGGCACGTGCCCGCGGCGGGATACAACGCATCGAGGAACGGACATCGGGTCGAGATCTTCGTCGCCGTACTGCCGGACGCTCGAGCGCGAGCTGACGGCGCGCGGGATCGCGTACACCCGCTCCGACGTCGAGCACGACCCGGCGGCGGGGAGCCGCGCCCCCTGACGCCCCCGACCTCCGCGACGGCCCCCGACCCTCCCCGGGCCGCGACGAGGAAGGCGGCGGCGCTCGCCGCGCGAGGGCGCCAGGCGCTCGGTCCGTCGCGGTGACGGCGGGGAAGCCGTCGTTGTCGAGCACGATTGCCATTGACAACCCGCCGGACGGGCGCCAGTCTCAGCCGACGCGCTTCGCGCCCCGACGACGATGCAGCAGGCGACGACCGCACGCGCCTTTCTCCGGCGCCTCCAACCCTGGATCGGGCGGGCGGTCCACGCGCGCTGGTCCGTGCGTCGCTCGCACTACCAGAGCGAGGCCGACGCCCTCCTCATGGCGCTCATGCGCCACGAGGGCCGCATCCCGCCCGACCTCGCCCTGCGGCTCGAAGGCTTCCTCGGCCGCCTTTACAAGGAATGGTTCCCGAGGGAGTGGCGCGAGAGCCCCACGTACGCGGAGGTCGTCGGCGACTTCCGCTGGTGGATCGACGCGGCGGAGCGCTGGACGGAGCCCAAGGCGAAGAAGCCGCGCGCCCCGCGGCGGACGCCGCAGCCGCTCGCCGACCAGCCGAAGAAGCTGCTGCGGCTGCTCAGCCTGCCGTCGACCTGCACCAAGAAGGAGTTCATGGTCGCGTGGCGGAAGTTCCTCAAGCGGAACCACCCCGACCTGAACCCCGAGCAGACGACGGAGGAGCGGCGGCGCTTCGCCGAGGCCGTCGCGCTCTGGCGCCGGTGAACGCTCGGCCGTCGCCCTAGTCGTCGCCGCCGCTGCACGCGCCCGCGACCCATGCGACGAGGCGCTCCAAGCGCGGGCTCACCAGGAGCGACGGAAATGCCGGCATCGGCGGCTCGCCCGAGGTGAGCTTCTCGACGAAGTCGTGCGACCCGGCGCAGCGGACGTCGGGCCCGTGGATGCCTTCGGCGCTCGTGCCGCCGCCGCCCGTCGGGCCGTGGCACGTCCCGCAGTTCCCTTCCCAGAGGTCACGACCCGTCACTCCCGCCGCTTCGCACTCGCTGGCGAGGAAGGCGATCACGGCGTCGGCGCGTGCAGTGTCGAGCGCGGGGAACGCCGGCATGACGCTGCCGCGGCCCCGCGCCACGGCGTCCGCCACGCGCGTCGCGCAGCGGATGCTCGGCGCAGTCGGCCCGCCGCCCGCGTCGCCGCCGTGACAGGTCGCGCAGTTGCCCGCATAGAGGTCGGCACCGCTCGCGCCGCCGGCCGCACAGAGCGCGTTCAAATATTGCTGGATCGTCACGATTTCGGCGTCCATCAGATCGGGGAACGCCGGCATCGTCCCGCTCGCACCGACGCGGCCGCTTCGCACGACGTCGTGGATGGCCCGGTTGCACCGGATGTTCGGGCGTCCGTCGAGCCCGCGCGCGTCGGGCCCGTGGCACGACGCGCACCGCGCCCCGTACAGCTCGGCCCCCGTCCCGCCCCCGCCCCCGCTTCCGCCGCCGGGCGCACTCCCCGCGGCGCAGAGGTTCTGCGTCACGAGGTCGACCCAGTGCCGGAGGACCTCGATCTCGGGGCCGCCCGCGGCGAGCTGCACGCCGCCGCCATGACCCAGCTCGCCGAGCGGCTTGTGGAGCACCGGCGACGCTGCCGGGTTCGCCGGGTCGATCACCTGCCCGACGCTCGCGCGCGTCGCGGCGAGGTTCGTCGGGTCGACGCGAAGCCGCGTGCCGCGCGCGAGCCCCGTCGCGACGTGGCACCGTGCGCAGATCGGCACCAGGACCCGCGCCAGTACCTCGTCGCGGAAGTAGGCGGCGCACGCGTCGGCGCCGCCGCGCACGGCGAGGACGAGCGCGCCCCGAACCCGGCGTCCCGGAGCGCGGACCGTCGCGCGGCCGCGAAGCGTGGATGCGCCCGCCCACCGGCCGTGCCACGCGAGCGAGCGCGCGCCGGCCCGCCCGACGAGCACGACCCGTCGCCCGGCGGCCTGCCCGCGCACCGCGTAGCTGCCGGCGAGCGCCGGATCGGGGAGCGTGAGGTGGAGCGTCCCGCGGACCGCCCGCCCATGCTGCGCGAAGGTGGCGGCGACGACCCCGAGGACGGACGCCCGGCGGGCCGTGAAGCTGCCGTCGAACTCGGCGCTCAGACTCGCGGCCCGAACCGGGCTCGCCACGAGCGCGAGCGGGACCCCGACGCCGACCAGACGCTCTCGCCACCACCGCATCGTCCACCGCTCCTTCGCGGGGGAGGCCGAGCAAGCAGCGTACCGGCGGTCGGGGTGCAGCCGTCTCGGCCGAGGCGGACGCCGGGGCGTGGCGCGGGGCGGACGCCGGGGCTCACGCCCGCGCGCGTTCATCGCGCTCGACCCGACGGGCCTGCTCGGCGGCGCGCGGCGCCTGCTTCTCACCCACGTCCTTGCCGATCGGCGAGCGGTGCTCGAGGAGCGCGTTCAGCTGCCCCCCGAGCAGCAGGAAGATCGCGAACAGGTAGAACCAGACGAGGAGGATGATGACGGCGCCGAGCGAGCCGTACGTCTTGTTGTAGGAGCCGAAGTGGCTCACGTAGTACGAGAACGCGGCCGAGGTCGCGCCGAACCCGAGCGTGAAGACGACCGACCCCGGCGTCACCCAGCGCCAGCTCTGCTGATCGACGTCCGGGCAGAAGTAGTACACCGCGGCGACGACGATCGAGATGAACGCGATCGCCAGGAGCCAGCGGACGACGAACGACACGAGTGCCGCGCCGGGGCCGAACGCGTTGCCGACGACACGGACGACGGGCCCGCCGAAGAGCGCGAGCGTGAAGGCGCCGATCATGAAGAGCGAGACGCCCACGGTGAGCGCGATCGCGATCGCGCGCGCCTTCCACCACGGGCGACAGTCGGCGACGCGGTAGGCGCGGCTGAGCGCGTCCATGACGGACGCGAACGCCGACGACGCGGTCCAGAGCGCGAGCACGGCGCCGAGCGACACGAGCCCGCCGCGCGGCTGGGCGAGCAGGCCACGGATGGCCCTCTCGAGCAGCGCGTACCCCTCACCGGGCACCACCTGCTTCATCTCGCCGAGGATCCAGGTGTCGAGCCCGTGGAGCGGCAGCACGGTGACGAGCGCCAGGAGGAAGAGGAGGAAGGGAAACAGGGCGAGGAAGAAGTAGTACGCGAGCGCGGCCGCGTACGTGAGCGTCCGATCCTCCTGGATCCTCGCCAGGAGCTCGCGGAAGAAGCGCGTCGGATGGCGGAGCCCGGCGAACAGGAGCCTCCAGCTCGGGCCCTCGATTCGCAGGCGCTCGACGGTCTTCGGCTCCACGTCGAGGGTGGGCATACCAGAACTCTCCCCGAGCGGGCGAGGAGGGCAATCCCCGCCCTGGCCCCGCGCCCGCGGGTCGGGCGTGGGGCCCTCACGCCGCGGCGGCCGCCGACTTCGGGTCGTAGCCGAGGTTCGGCGCGAGCCACTTCTCGACCTCGGCCACCGTCGCGCCCTTCCGCCGCGCGTACGCCTCCACCTGGTCGCGTCCGATCCGCCCGACGGCGAAGTACCGGGCCGCGGGGTGCGCGAGGTAGATGCCGCTCACGCTCGCGGCCGGGAGCATCGCGAAGTGCTCGGTCAGCGTGATGCCGGCCGCGGGCGCGTCGAGGAGCGCGAAGAGCTTCGCCTTCTCGGTGTGATCGGGGCACGCCGGATATCCGAACGCCGGCCGGATCCCGCGGTACTTCTCCTTCAAGAGCGCGTCCGGCCCGAGCCGCTCGTCGGCGGCGTACCATTCGCGCCGGGCGCGCTCGTGGAGCCACTCCGCGCCGGCCTCGGCGAGCCGGTCGGCGAGCGCCTTGGCGAGGATCGCGGAGTAGTCGTCGTGCGCGGCCTCGAAGCCGGCGACGAGCGCATCCACCCCGAGCCCGGCGGTGACCGCGAACGCGCCGATCCAGTCGGGCACGCCGCTCTCGACGGGCGCGACGAAGTCGGAGAGCGCGAGATACGGCGTCCCCTTCGCCTTCTCGCCCTGCTGCCGGAGCATCGGGAAGCGAAGCCGTTCGGCGCGGCGCGTCTCGTCGGTGAAGACGACGATGTCGTCGCCCTCGCTCGCCGCGGGCCAGAACCCGTAGACCGCGCGGGCGCGGAGGAGCCGCTCGCGCACGATCCGGTCGAGGAGGCGGCGGCCGTTCTCGTACAGGTCGCGCGCCGCCTCCCCGTACTTCGGGTCCTCGAGCACCTCGGGGAAGCGCCCGGGCAGCTCCCACGCCGTGAAGAAGAACCGCCAGTCGACGTACGGGAGGAGCGTCGCGAGCGGGACGTCGTCGAGCACACGGCGGCCGACGAAGCGGGGGGGCGCCGCGTCCTCCCGCCGCCACGCGAGGCGGAGCGCGCCGGCGTCGGCGGTCGCGAGCGGCACGAGCGGCCGCGCCGCCTTCAGCGCGTGGACCTCGCGGATGCGCGCCTGCTCCTCGCGGTTCCGCCGGTCGAACTCGGGGCGCTGGCGGGCGTCGAGCAGGCTCGCGACGACCCCCACGGCCCGCGACGCGTCGAGCACGTGCACGGTGGAGGCGCGGTACGCCGGCGCGATCTTGACCGACGTGTGCTCGCGGCTCGTCGTCGCGCCGCCGATGAGGAGCGGCAGGTCGAGGCCGAGACGCGTCATCTCCTCCGCGACGTGCACCATCTCGTCGAGCGACGGCGTGATGAGCCCCGACAGGCCGACGACGTCGGCGCCCTGCTCGACCGCCGTCCGGAGGATCTTCTCGCACGGCACCATGACGCCGAGGTCGATCACCTCGTAGTTGTTGCAGCCGAGGACGACTCCCACGATGTTCTTCCCGATGTCGTGCACGTCGCCCTTGACCGTCGCCATGACGATCTTCCCCTGTGTCCGGGCCGCGCCGCTCGCCGCCTTCTCCTGCTCCATGAACGGCAGGAGATACGCCACCGCCTTCTTCATCGCGCGCGCGCTCTTCACGACCTGCGGGAGGAACATCTTGCCCGCGCCGAAGAGGTCGCCCACGATGCGCATCCCGTTCATGAGCGGGCCCTCGATCACGTCGAGCGGCTTCGCGTACTTCCGCCGCGCCTCCTCGACGTCGGCCTCGACGAAGTCGACGACGCCGTGCACGAGCGCGTGCGCGAGCCGCTCCTCGACGGGTGCGTCCCGCCACGCGAGGTCCTGCTCCTTCTTCTTCCCGCTCCCCTTCACGCGCTCCGCGTACCCGACGAGCCGCTCCGTCGCGTCGGGGCGGCGGTTGAAGAGCACGTCCTCGACGTACGCGAGGAGCTCCGGCGGGATGTCCTCGTAGACGGTGAGCTGGCCCGCGTTGACGATGCCCATGTCGAGGCCGGCCCGGGTCGCGTGGTAGAGGAACGCGGAGTTCATGGCCTCGCGGACGACGTTGTTGCCGCGGAACGCGAACGAGAGGTTCGAGACGCCGCCGCTCACCTTCGCGCCGGGACACCGGGCCTTGATGATCCGCGTCGCCTCGATGAAGCTCTTGGCGTAGTCGGCGTGCTCCTCCATGCCCGTCGCGACGGCGAGGATGTTCGGGTCGAAGACGATGTCGTGCGGGTCGAAGCCGAGCCGTTCCGTGAGCAGGCGATACGCGCGCTCGCAGATCTCGACCTTGCGCGCGACCGTGTCGGCCTGGCCCCGCTCGTCGAACGCCATCACGACGACGCCGGCACCGTAGCGCTGGACGAGCCGCGCCTTCGCGAGGAATTCGGCCTCGCCCTCCTTCAGGCTGATCGAGTTGACGACGGGCTTCCCCTGAATGCACTTGAGCCCCGCCTCGATCACCGACCATTTCGAGCTGTCGACGACGATCGGCACGCGCGCGATCTCGGGCTCCGTCGCCACCAGGTTCAGGAACGTCGACATGGCGCGCTCGGAGTCGAGGAGCGCCTCGTCCATGTTCACGTCGATCAGGTTCGCGCCGTTCCGGACCTGGTCGAGGGCGACGGCGACCGCGCCGGGGAAGTCCCCCTTCTTGACGAGCTCCGCGAAGCGCGCCGAGCCGGTCACGTTCGTCCGCTCGCCGATCATGACGAAGTTCGTCTCGGGGCGGATCGTGAGCGTCTCGAGCCCGGCGAAGGTCGTGTACGCGGGCCCCGTCGGGACCCGGCGCGGCGGAAGACCGGCGACCGCGGCGGCCATCGCGCGCACGTGCCCCGGCGTCGTGCCGCAGCAGCCGCCGACGAGGTTCACGAGCCCGCGCTCGGCGAACCCCCGGAGGAGACGTGCCGTCGTCTCGGGCGCTTCGTCGTACTGCCCGAAGGCGTTCGGGAGGCCGGCGTTCGGGTAGCAGGTGACGAAGCACCGCGCGGCGCCGGCCAGCTCCGCGAGGTAGGGCGCCATCTCCGCCGCGCCGAGCGCGCAGTTGATGCCGACCGAGAGCGGGCGCACGTGCGCGACGGAGGCGTAGAAGGCGTCGACCGTCTGCCCCGAGAGCGTGCGGCCGCTCCGGTCGGTGACCGTGACCGAGAGCATGACGGGGACGCGCACGCCGCGCGCCTCGAACACCTCCTCGATCGCGACCAGGCACGCCTTCGCGTTGAGCGTGTCGAAGATCGTCTCGAGGAGGAGCACGTCGACGCCGCCCTCGAGGAGCCCGTGCACCTGCTCCGCGTACGCGGTCCGCAGCGCGTCGAAGGTGACGGCGCGGAAGGTCGGGTCGTTCACGTCGGGCGAGATCGAGAGCGTCCGGTTCGTCGGCCCGATCGCCCCTGCGACGAACCGCGGCTTGGCCGGAGTGCGGGCCGTCCACGCGTCCGCGGCCGCGCGCGCCAGGCGGGCGGCCGCGACGTTCAGCTCCCGGACGACCGCTTCGAGCCCGTAGTCGGCCTGCGCGATCGCCGTAGCGTTGAACGTGTTCGTCTCGATCAGGTCCGCGCCCGCTTCGAGGTACGCGTCGTGGATGCTCCGGACGACGTCGGGACGCGTGAGCGCGAGGACGTCGTTGTCGCCGCGGAGGTCGTGCCCGTGCGCGCGAAAGCGCTCGCCGCGGAAGTCGGCCTCCCCGAGCCCCTGGCGCTGGATCATCGTGCCCATCGCGCCGTCGAGGACGAGGATCCGCCGCGTGAAGAGGTCTTCGAGGACGGCCCGGGTGTCGGCGGCGGGCATCGGCGTCTCTCCTCGGGTCATCGCGGGCGGCGCGCGAACGCCGTCACCACCTCGAAATGCGGCTCCCGCTTCTCGCGCGAGGTGACCGCGCAGCGCTCGACCTCGAACCCGGCGTGCGCGAGGAGCCGGCGGAGCAGCGCCGGCCGGAACCCGGGGTGGAGGTGGCCGTAGGGCGCCGTCACGGCCTCGTGGGCGTGCGCGTCGAGCGTGACGAGCGTCAGGTCGCCGCCGCGCCGGAGCACGCGGTGGGCCTCCTCGAGAACGCGGCCGGGGCGCTTGCAGAGCGTGAGCACGTTGAAGAGGAGCACGTGGTCGAAGGAACGGTCCGCCGCCGGGATCGCGTGCAGGTCGCCGCGGGCGAAGCGGACGTGCGAGTGGTCGGCGAGGCGCGTTCGCGCGGCGGCGAGCATCTTCTCGCTCCGATCGAGACACGTGACGCTCCGCGCCCGCGGCGCGACCAGCTCCGCGACCGTGCCGTCGCCCGCACCCGCGTCGAGGACGTCGCCGAGCCGCATGAGGCCGACGAACGCGCGCGCCGTCGCCTCCCACGTCCGCCCCGGGGAGTAGTGGCGCTCCATCTCTCCAGCGAGCGCGTCCGGCCACCCCCCCTTCCGCGCGCGCAGGAGCGCATCGCAGCGCGCGCGGTCGGCGCGCAGGATCCCGTCGTCGGCCCTGGTCTCGAGGAGATTCCAGATGCGTCGCGCATCGGCCGGCATCGTCGCCTCGTTCAGCGAATACACGGTGGACGCGCCGCTCCGCCGGTCGTGGAGGACGCCCGCCTCGCGCAGCTTCCCGAGGTGGGTCGAGACCCGGGACTGGGCGAGGCCGGTGACGGCCGTCAGCTCGGCGACCGTCAGCTCGTGCCGGGCGAGGAGCGCGACCAGGCGGACGCGGGTCGGATCGCCGAAGAGGTGGAAGAGGTCGAGCGTCGCCTCGAGCGCCGACATCGAGCCATCCTGATGACATGATGACTCTGCGCGGTCAAGCCGGGCGGGCGAGTACCCGCCCCCGCCTGCCCCGAGCCCGGGCGCGGAAGACGTGGCGCGCGATCGTCGGGCTGCTCGAAAACGCCTGGGTGAAGCCGATCGTCCGCCCGGGCGCACCTCGGCCGCGAGGTCCAGCGTCGAGGGCGGGTCCGGCGACGGGGCGACGCCGCCCGCGCGCACGTCCAACGGCCCGAAGACGACGGCGCCGCGGCCGGCGAGGCCGCTCTTCTCCAAGGGCGCGGATCGAATCGCGGAGCGGCACCGGCGCCGCGAGCGCGACGAGCAGCACGACGGCGCCACTCATGCCGCCTCGAAAGACGTGGTGGCGCACCTTGTCGTCTCCGCGAGGGCTCCCCGGTGCTCCCGCGCGATGTGGTTCGACCCGCAAACCGACCCACGACCCACGACGGGCGCCGCGCGCTCGCCGCCGGCGAGGCGGCGGCGCGGGTCCGTGGCGCGAACGGCGCGAGACCGCCGTCCGTCGCCCTCCGCGTCACACCGTTCGGTCGTTTGTCACACCTGGAGGGCGGCTCGATTCGCATCGTCTGCCGGACGCCGCGCCCGCGCGCCTCGGAGGAGAGAGAGATGGAGAGCTCGTCACGGCTTCGCTGGCCGGTCCGCCTCGCGACGCCCCTCGCCGTCGCCGCGCTTCTGTGGTCGAGCAGCCCCGCCCTCCCGGCGGGCGTGAGCCTCGCGGTCGGGAGCGTGACGGTCGCGCGCAGCTCGTCGGGGCGCTTCGCGGTGACCCTGACCGGGACAGGCGTGGCGGGCCTCCAGAACGACGTCGCCTTCGACGTCGCGAACACACCGATCGCAGTCGGCGCTCGCGGGGGGCCGGATTGCACGAGCGCGCTCTCGCAGACCGTCCGGTTCGCCTTCCTGCCGGCGGGGTGCGCGGGACGCTCGTGCACGCGCATGCGGGCGGTCATCACCTCGCTGAACGGCTCGACCATTCCCTCGGGCGCGACCCTCTACACGTGTCGGGTCGCCGTTCCCTCGACGGCGTCCGCCGGAAGCCACGCGCTCGTCGTGCCGTCGACCGCCGCCTCGCCGCTCGTCGCGAGCAGCACGGCGGGCGCCGTCCTCCCGCTCGGCGCGTCGAACGGGACCGTGACCGTCACGTCGCAGTGCACGGGCGGGTGCTGCTGACCCGCGCCCGTCCAGGAGGCAGACCATGATCCGCATCGCGCTCGCCGCCGCCGTCCTCGGGGGATGGACC